>JAZQBI010000084.1:0-12482 GCA_045545635.1 Clostridia bacterium
CAATGTTAAATGTAATAGCAGAACGATTAGGAATAAACAGAAGTGTGAAAATTAATAAAAGCACTTTTTTAAATGATTATGTAAAGCTATGTGACTATGAATATAAAGAAACACCATTAGTGACAAAAATGATAACAAGTGATGATGTATTCTCTAATTTGTTTCTAACACGAGAGAAAAATGAAATCATTGATAAAAAAAGAGAAGAAATGATTGAATTTCGAAATAAATGCAATGCCCCTGGACCTGGTTGGCTCCGAGATGCAATGGAAGATGAAATTGGAGACGGGAATTGGGTTGAAAATATAGATGTATTGAAAAAAGTTCTTTCAGCACGAGGAAAGAAAATGACAGGCTCTAAATTTGCAAAAAAAATGGTAGGCAACAATATAATTGGGAAGTCAAATGGCGAAACGGCAATGGAGTTTTTTTATAACAATGTTAATGAGCCAGGTCTTTATTTGTTTGATGAACCTGAAAATAGTTTGTCGGCAGTGCACCAAAGAGAATTGTCGGAGTTTCTTTTTGAGTCGGTAAGGTTTTTTGATGCTCAAATTGTAATTTCCACACATTCTCCATTTATGCTGAGTATACCTAATGCGAAAATATACAATCTAGATGATGAAGAAAACATTGTTACAGAAGATTGGACATCGTTAAATAATATGATTGAGTACTATAATTTGTTTAGCAGGTTTTCTGAAGATTTTAAAAAACAATAAGAAATAATTATAATTTGGTTATCGTTCTGGCACAGTATAACGGGAAAGGTGATTTCAAAGGCATGATGTATATACAATCAGAAGATGTGCCAATGGGTTCAACGATAAAATTATCTGTCCCTGTTGACAACACAATTGGAGATATTGCAAGATTGAAAGCATTTTGCTTGGAATCTTTTGCTTCATTGATTCCTATGGGTAATGAGGTAAATTTCCCAGCCAAATAAGAATTGAAAGTGGCTCTTTATGTACGCTATACTCGTGTCAGACTGTAGTATGCGTGTTTAAAAATTAGTATATGAAATAAAATCAGTGGGTGTAAAAAAACAAGTTTTTTACACCCACTTTTATTGTCAATATTAACGTTATATATCAAACATTTCAAAATGCGGTGACCGCTAAATCATAATTTATCCTACTCAATCATTGCTATTATCTGTGTGATAAACTTACTCTTATCCTTATGCTGAGGGGGACCTTCCAGGTATAGATTGCGGAATGTGCCCGTCAGCTTTATGTTATTGTCTTTGGCATAGGAAATGAGCTTTTCTACCGCTTTTGGGATATCCTCGTATGCCCCGTGATGGAATAGCGCAATAGCCCTGAGCTCAGGTATCCTTTTTACATATTTGCCATCAGAACCGACGGGTATGGCAACAGTATAGCTCACATCTTCGGGAGCTTCTGCTGAATACTCGGTAAAATACATACGTCTTGTTGTATCTGTGCCATATTTTCTCATAGCTTCAAGGGCAGTATTTCTCAGAAAAACTGTTTTTTCGGCGATTGTTGCGGATTTATGTATACGGCAATATACAGTCTGTGGCTCGATGGTGATTTCTTTGATTTCGTAGTTGTGTTCACCGGTTCGTTCTTTCAGCTTCTCTATGGTGAGATTGAGCTCATCCCTCATTTTTTCAAGTCGTTCAATCATCGGTTGCAGATCCGTAGTACCGCTGTAGTATTCACGGATTTCGTCAAGGGTGAGCCCCAGATTCTGCAGTGTACGGATTGTACGTATCTTTGTGAAGGTATCGATGGTGTAGTAGCGATTGCCTGTGGCACCGTCTTTTTTGTCCGGAAATATAAGCTCTTTTGCCTCATAACCAAGTATGGTTTTTCTGGTGATTCCAACAGCTTTTGCTATCTCACCTATGGAGAACATATTCTTGTTGTTCATAAAACATCCTCTTTATAAATATTTTTGTATATTTTTCAAAAAACCATTGCATCGTACCTTCGGGTACGATGTATAATTAATATAACATATTATATTATGATTTGTCAATCAGAAAAGAGGTAATTTGTATGAACAAACTGTTAAGCATTCTGTTAGTCTTGTGTATGCTTGTGACACTTGTGCCTATGGGTGCATTTGCCGAGGACTATGCCAACAAGAATGCACTTGAGCTTTTCGGCTTCCCACTGGATCCCGATTCCTATGATACCCATGCTTTAAAGAAGGGTACATATCCTGTAGCTCCCAAGTATGATATGTATCTGACTGATACAACATCGTTATACAAATACACGGGTTATATGTATAACTTCCCCGGCTCTACGACTTTTGGAATAACACTTCCGGCTTTAAGCAGACCTATGGTGACGAAATCAAAAACATATACAAATTCTCAGAATCAGCCTTATTCTGCAACGACAGGCTTCGCCGGCACAGGTACAGGTGTTGAGGACCATATAGCCAGAGTATATTTCAGCAACGGCAGAAGCGGCGGTAATATCCGTATGGCTATATATGATGCAGCGGGCAACTGTCTCAAACCTGACCACGAGACCGGCGGTTATGTCGGTACTACAGATGTGATTGAGATGTGGGAGGTAGAGGGTCTCCTGTCCGTAACTGCAGGTGACTTCGATGGTGATGGCTATGATGAAATCGCAGTCTATACTCCTAACAATGCCTCCGAAACCTCCGACGGAAGTGTACATTCCAATATTTCCGTAGGTATATTCGAAGTGGATGTGAAGAACAAGAAAATCACAACTAAGCAGTATCTCGACCTTCCTTCCAAGGACAAGGCTACTGATATATGTGAGTGGGAATACAGCCATAACAACGGCAAGAAGCAGTTTTACTGTCTGCCTTATGTAGCACTCAGTGCCAATGACCTGAACAAGGACAATATAGACGACCTCTCTGCTATAGTAAACTTCTCCACATGGTTCAGAGGTGCAAGCTCCAGTGATACATATTCTACCAAGAAGATTATCGACCATAACACATGCTTCGCTTCTGTACTGGAGTCCTATGAGGGTACTCAGGGCGGTAATCTGAAGCAGGTTATCAAGCACAGAGTTCTGTTGACAACTCCTCTTGCAGGCGGTGGAAGCAACGCAAGTACCGAACATCGCTATGTACTCCGTAATGCCAACCTCACCGTAGGTGATGTTACACAGGAAGGCAGCAGAGAGATTATCATAGCAGCAAATTATACAAGAGTAGACGTTAAGGATATCAACAATACCAGTAAGGTAGGCTCAAACCGTAATGTAGAGGGAGACCACGACAAAGCACTCTGCCATATCGTGGGTTATACCACCTATGACAATCTGAAAAATCATAATACCTATGACAAGAATTCTGATTATCACTGGACTGTACAGAAGGACGGTAACGGCTGGACCTATTGGTACAGTGAAGATGATACGGATTCTGGTCCTATCACAGTATCTCTTAATGCATATAAGCACAAGGGTACAGGTTATCCCGACACGATTTTCGTCGGCGGTCAGTTCTTCGACTGGGACGGAGAATCCGCATCACTGAAATTCAGCGGAAATTATGACCAGTCAGACCTTTACCACGGTTCTGATGACAAAAAGAGAGAAACCAGTGTTGTATGGATTGGTAAAGCGGTATCAGGAAATTTTGCAAATGATGTATTCGGCAGAGAAACTCTGGCATTCCCCTTCTACTACAAAGTAAGCGGTAAGGAGAAATATACCTGCAAGTTGCTTGAAAGATGTGAGTCCATAAGCGGCGCTTCCAATGGCGGACGGGTTGGTTATTCTATTCCCGCAAGTATAATTTTTGAGGATGTCGGAAGTCAGAGACTGGTAGATCTTGCAGTCCTCGACGGTGGCAACAAGACCTCATATATCACATATCCGGGCAATGATACCGAGGTGTACTATTCTGATGTAGAGGCACTTGCCATAATGCAGGCACCGCCTCTCTACGAAGAGCTCAATGACGACAGCTATATCGGCAACTCTGCAACTGGCTTTGCTAAGTCGGAAGGCTCCGGAAGCGGTACTACAAAGGGCGGTACCTTCTCTCTTGGTGTTGTGGCAGGTTTTGAATATGAGGCGAGTTTCTTAGGTCTCATCCCTTGTGGTGGTGCGGAATATGAATTCACACTCTCAAGCTCCGTATCCAAGGAAAAAAGTGTAGAAAAGACATATACATATACAACCGGTTTTGAGGCATCCGGTCTTACAGATGCAGTAACTGTATTTACAGTGCCTTATGTACGTTATAACTGCAGTATGTATGTTCCTGAATACAAGCTTCCTACAGAGTCTGACTATAACACAATATGTGAATTCAGAGACGAGCTTGTCAAGAATCTTGCCAATTATGAAAAAACAGGCGAGGAACAGACAATCGGTACTTATAATAAAGGTTGTATGTATTACTGCCTCAAATACAGTTCCTATGTATGCGAAGACAACTATCAGAATCAGCTCCACGTTCTTCAGAAGCTGAATGAAGAAATAGACTTTATACAGAAAGCCATCGCTTCCTTCGGCAAGGGCGGTACAGGCGAATGGGGCGGTACTGTAGCAGGTGCAGTTCTGCCGTACCACTACAATGTTCCTCAGACTCCTTTGATCACAACTGTGGATGTAGCTACATATGATTCTATAGCAGAGTTCACACCGGGTCTTGAGAAGATATATGATAATGTATTCAATGAAGGCTACAGAGCAGGTGACCCTAATACATATGCTCATAAGCTCAGCGATCTCAAGGCTATCGACGGTAAGGTTCTCCAGTCAAAGCAGTCCATCGGCAGCTCCAATGACGGATTCCTTTCCAACAGCAACATATCCTCCGCAGGCTCAGCACAGTCACAAACTATAGCCGTGGAAGAGGCTGATTCAAGCTCTATCGGTTGGGGCGTTGCTGTCGAAAATACTTCTGTGGCAAAGGTTAGTATAGCAAAGGCAGGATTTACAGTATCTGCAGAGCATAACCAGAGTTATGTAACCACCACAACAAAGGGTCAGGAATACACAGGTACCATAGTAGGACTCCCCGAAGGAACACCTGCAGATTATTCATACGACTGGAAGCTGGTTTCATATAATGCAAAGCTCAATGGCGCACAGGTTCCTGTTGTAGGATATCTTACCAAAATCACCAAAACACCTCCTCCAAGCATCGCACAGAATGTTGAGGTTAAGGATATTACAGACAAATCTGCTACCATTACCTGGGAAAACGGTACAAGGCCGGCAGACTTCTATAAGCTCTCACGAGTTGTTGTTACAAACGACGGTAAGGAATATACAGCAGTAGTTGAAAGCAAAATCACTTCTGATAACGGTATGTTCTCATATACTCTAAACAACCTTGGTTCTGACAACACAACTCACTATGTGCTCGAATCCTATATGGAATCAGGTAAATACAGCGTACCTACCGACAAGGTTATCATTACCACATTCCCTGAGGATTTCAATGCTACAATCAAAACCACAGGTCTTGATAACAGTGTAATCTACCGTAACGGTAAGGCAATCAGTCTGTCTGCAATTATCGCCGGTAACGAAGGCTATGACACCTTCTATCAGTGGCAGCTTGATAAAGGCAACGGCTGGGAAGACATCTACGGACAGAACGGAAAGGACTTCAAGTTCACCATTTCACCTATTGACAACGGCAAGAAGGTAAGATGCTCCGCAGTAGTTGTCATCAGCGGTGATTCATCCTATGTGCTCTATTCTGATCCTATAGTTATGAATTGTGCAAGGTCAAGCGGCGACTATGAGGTTGACTGGGAGGATAACAAGCTTCTGATTACAAAAGCAGATACAGCAGAAGATGCTACAACCTTTGTAAGAGTTGTTGATGCTGACGGCAATGTCGTAAAGATTGTTACAGTCGACGGCGAAGCTGATATGTCAGAGTACCTTGGTAAGGATTATGATTTGAGAGTCTTCTTCCTTAAGCAGAATCTTTCCCCTGCATCGCTTCCTTTTGAAGGATAAAACTTTATAAGCAGTATTTAAAAGAATTGGCAAAGAGGATGTGTCCTATGCAAATGGTACCGAGGACTTAACATGGGCAAAATCACCGAGAATTTCAATCCGTTTATAGATGACACTGCATGGAAAGAATTTCTTACCGGCACAATAAATTGGTATTACGAAACTATAAACAAAGAACAAAAATAGGACGAACCCACAGATTAAGATGAATTATTATGTTGACTTTTGGCAGATATTGTGCTAAAATTTTTGTCAGAAGTTCCTATATTTTCTGATGGGAGTGACCGGCAATAAAAGCTCTAGAGGATAAAATATTAAAAGAAGGCAGAGTTCTGCCCGGAGACATACTCAAAGTGGACTGTTTTCTCAATCATCGCATTGATGTGCCGTTTCTTATGGAAATGGGCAGGGAAATAGCCCGACTTTACGAAAATGACAAGGTGAACAAAATCCTCACTATCGAAACATCGGGTATTCCAATTGCGTTTGCTACAGCCCAGTATATGAGTGTTCCGGTTGTCTTTGCAAAAAAGGACAAGTCCGGCAATATTTCAAATGAGGTTTATTCTTCAAAGGTAACTTCCTTTACACGGAAGAATGTCTACGATGCAGTTGTAAGCAAAAACTTTCTGGGTCCGGAGGACAGTGTTCTTGTGATAGATGATTTCCTTGCAAAGGGAAATGCCCTGGCAGGACTAATAGACATAATAGGACAAGCAGGCGCAAAGCTCAGCGGATGTGCCATCGCAATCGAAAAGGGATTTCAGGGTGGCGGAGATGAGCTTCGGCAAAAAGGAATCAGGATTGATTCTCTTGCTATTGTGGAGTCAATGTCCGAAAACTCACTTGAATTTCGTAAATAATGTGCGTATGTAAAATGTTTTTACATAAATATTTTTTGCCAAAAAGGCAGGAGGGTGTTAAAAATGAAAAAGATTTTTTCATTTCTTCTCATTGCTGTAATGCTCGTAGCATCAGTTAGCATGCTATCAGCTTGCGGCGGAGAAACAGCAGAAGCTGATTTTAAGATTGGCTTTATCTTCTTACACGATGAAAACTCAACCTATGACAAGAACTTCCTTGAAGCTGCAGAAGCAGCAACAGAAGAATTGGGACTTTCATCTGAGCAGGTTATTTTCAAGACAAATGTTCCTGAAGGTAACGAATGTTATGAATCTGCAGCAGACCTTGCAGACCAGGGTTGTGACATTGTTTTCGCTAATAGCTTTGGTCACGAGCCATATATGTTAAAGGCTGCAAAGGAATTCCCTGAGGTTCAGTTCTGTCATGCTACCGGTACTACCGCTCATACAGAAGATGTACCAAACTTCCACAATGCATTTGCTTCTATCTACGAAGGCAGATACCTTGCAGGTATTGCAGCAGGTATGAAGCTTAACGAAATGATTGAATCCGGAGAGATTACAGCAGAAGAAGCTAAGATGGGTTATGTTGGTGCATACACATATGCAGAGGTTATCTCCGGTTACACATCTTTCTACCTTGGTGCAAAGTCAGTTTGCCCCAGCGTAACTATGGAAGTACAGTTCACAGGAAGCTGGTATGACGAAGCTCTTGAAAAAGAAGCTGCTACAAAGCTCCTCAGCAACAACTGTGTACTTATCAGCCAGCATGCTGACTCCATGGGTGCGCCCACAGCTTGTGAAAATGCAGGTGTTCCCAATGTTTCCTACAACGGAAGCACACAGAGCGCTTGCCCCAATACATTCATCGTTTCATCCAGAATCGACTGGGCTCCTTACTTCAAGTATATAATCAATGCAGTTAAGGGTGGAGAAGAAATCGCTGTTGACTGGTGCGAAGGCTTTGAAGCAGGTTCTGTTGCTCTTACAGATGTAAATGAAGATGTTGCAGCAGCAGGCACAAAAGAAGCTATCGAAGAAGCAAAGGCTAAGCTCATTGCCGGAGAAATCAAAGTATTTGATACAAACAACTTCACAGTTGGCGGCGAAAAGCTCGAATCCTATCTTGCTGACGTAGATACAGATCCTGAATATGCAAAGGATACAGAAGCAATCAAGGACGGTTACTTCCACGAATCCGAATACCGCAGTGCTCCTTACTTCGATCTCCAGATTGACGGTATCACACTGCTTAACAGTATGTTCTAATTTCTGACAATTTAGGGCGGGGGATACTCCTCCGCCCTAACTTACATCTTTCGCTTTTTACTAAGCAAAAGGATGTGTGTTTAGTAAAAAGCAAAAGAAAATTATTATAATGGTGATCTATATGGAACAAAACATTGCTCTTGAACTCAAAAATATAACAAAGACCTTTGGTAGTGTGGTTGCCAACAAAAATGTCTCGCTGCAAGTAAGAAAAGGCGAGATACTTTCCATTCTTGGAGAAAACGGCAGCGGAAAAACCACTCTTATGAATATGGTTTCCGGAATATACTATCCCGACAGCGGACAGATGCTCATAGACGGTGAGGAGGTTAATATCACCTCACCAAAGGATGCATTTAACTACAAAATAGGAATGATACATCAGCATTTTAAACTTGTCGATGTCTTTAGCGCTGCAGAAAATATTATTCTCGGTGTTGAGGACGATAAAAAGTTTGATATGCCGGCATATATAGAAAAAATTCAGGAAATTACCGAACAGTACGGCTTTGAACTGGATCCGGGTAAGAAAATATATGAGATGTCTGTTTCGGAAAAACAGACTGTGGAAATTATCAAGGTTCTCTTCCGCGGAGCAGATATCCTCATTCTGGACGAACCTACTGCGGTTCTTACCCCTCAGGAAACTCAGAAGCTTTTCAAGGTTCTCAGAAATATGCGCGAAAGCGGAAAAGCAATCATAATAATAACTCACAAACTTCATGAGGTGCTTTCTCTTTCTGACAATGTTGCCGTTCTCCGTAAGGGTGAATATGTCGGCACGGTAAAAACATCCGAAACAAATGAAACTGAGCTTACCGAAATGATGGTAGGAAAGAAGATTTCCCTTAATATAGAAAGAAGCACACCCAAAAACACATCCGACAGACTGGTTGTTGACAAAATCAGCTGCATTAACCGTGAAGGTATCAAGCTTCTGGATAATGTATCCTTTGATGTACGTTCAGGCGAAATTCTCGGTGTTGCAGGAATTGCCGGTAGCGGACAGAGAGAGCTTCTGGAGGCGATTGCAGGACTTCAGCATCTATCCACAGGCAAAATTACCTATATAGATCCAAAGACAAACGAAGAGGTTGACCTCCGTGATAAAACCCCACTGGAAATCCGTCAGATGGGGGTAAGACTTGCTTTTGTTCCTGAGGACAGACTGGGAATGGGACTTGTGGGAAATATGGATATTGTAGACAACATGATGCTTCGAAGCTACAAAAAAGGTAAGTCCGTATTCCTCCAGAGAAAAAGCCCCAAAACCCTTGCAGAGGATGTAATAGAACGTCTTGAAGTAGCAACTCCCTCTGTAAATACACCTGTACGAAGACTTTCCGGCGGAAATGTGCAGAAAATCCTCGTCGGCAGAGAAATCGCATCTGCTCCAACAGTTCTTATGGCGGCATATCCTGTAAGAGGACTTGATATAAACTCCTCCTACACAATATATAATCTTCTCAATGATCAGAAAGAAAAGGGAGTAGCTGTAATTTTTGTAGGTGAAGACCTTGATGTTCTCATAGAGCTTTGCGACAGAATACTTGTTATCGGTTCGGGAAAGATTGCCGGAATCGTTGACGGAAGAAATATAACCAAAGAAGAGATTGGTCTTTTGATGACAAAATCTTCTGATGAAGAAAAGGAGGTTGCAGCTGATGAATAAGGTAGATAACTGCTTACTTAAGGCATTTTGCAATTCTCCCTTTCATATAGCAAAAAGAGACACACTTATCTGGTGGAAGGCATGGGGTGTAAGGGCAATTTCGGTTGTTCTGGCACTACTTGTATGTGGTGTAATAACAATTGCACTCACAGGTATCAACCCCATAAACATGTATGTTTCAATGGTTGAGGGTGCAGTAGGGACTCCCCGCCTCGTGTGGAATCTTATGCAGAACACTGCAATTCTTCTTTGTGTATCCCTTGCAGTAACACCTGCATTCAAAATGCGTTTCTGGAATATAGGTGCCGAGGGACAGATTTTGATTGGTGGTCTTGCAACTGCAGTGTGTATGATATTCCTTGGAGAAAAAATCCCCTCTGCTGTTTTGATTGTGATAAGTTTTGTTTCAAGTGTTATCGCAGGTGCAATATGGGGAATTTTTCCGGCTTATTTCAAAACCCGTTTTAATTCAAACGAAACCCTGTTCACCCTGATGATGAATTATATTGCAATTCAGCTTGTTGCATACTTCACTTTGGAATGGTCAGTGCCAAAAGGTTCGGGAACACCGAGACCGCTGGAATACGGGCAGCTCCCGGCACTTCTCGGTCAGAAGTACCTGATTAATATACTCATTGTTGTTGCGATCACTGTTATAATGTACATATACCTTAAGTACAGCAAGCACGGATATGAGATTTCTGTTGTGGGTGAAAGCGAAAAGACAGCAAAATACATCGGAATTGATGTAAAAAAGGTTGTACTCAGAACTATGCTTATTTCCGGTGGAATCTGCGGTATAGCAGGATTTCTGCTTGTTGCAGGAACAGACCATTCCTTAAAGAGCGATACTTCGGGAGGCAGAGGCTTTACCGCCATTATGGTTTCGTGGCTTGCAAAATTCAATCCCGTCTTTATGGTTCTCACTTCGCTTCTCATAGTATTTTTGGAAAAAGGTGCCTCAAAAATATCAGAGGTATACAGGCTCAATTCTTCTTTCTCTGATATAATAACGGGAATTATAATATTCTTTATCATAGGTGCAGAATTCTTTGTAAACTATACCTTAAAACTCAGCAAAAAGGAAAAGGAGGAAAATGTATGATAGCCACAATTATTCAACGTGCAGTTATGCAGGGAACTCCTTTGCTCTTTGGTTCCACGGGAGAAATCCTTACAGAAAAGTCAGGTCATCTCAATCTTGGAATCCCCGGTATTATGTATGTAGGTGCAATAAGCGGTGTTGCAGGAGCTTTCCTTTATGAAAACAATATGGGAGCAAATATGAATCCTTTTCTGGCGATTTTGATTCCCTTGATTTGCTCACTTATCGGTTCAACTCTTATGGGACTCATATACTGCTTCCTTACCGTATCACTCAGGGCAAATCAGAATGTTACCGGTCTTGCTCTTACCACATTCGGTATCGGTCTTGGAAACTTCTTCGGCGGTTCTCTTATCAAGCTTGTGGATATGGATGTTCCTTCCATTTCACTTTCCGCCACAAGTACAATATTCAAAACACAGCTTCCCATAGCCAATAAGCTTGGCTGGTTTGGAACGGTATTTCTTTCCCACGGATTTTTGGTGTATGTGGCAATTATAGTTGCCTTGATTTCTTCATATGTACTCAATAAGACAAGGACAGGTCTCCATCTCAGAGCAGTGGGTGAGAGCCCCGAAACGGCAGATGCTGTGGGTATAAATGTTACCAAATACAAATATCTTTCCACCTGCATAGGCAGTGCCATTGCAGGACTTGGCGGACTCTATTATGTAATGGACTATGCAAACGGAGTGTGGTCAAACAACGGCTTTGGTGACAGAGGATGGCTTTCTATAGCCCTTGTTATCTTTTCCGTATGGCGTCCGTCAATAAGTATTCTCGGTTCAATATTGTTCGGATTTTTGTATGTAATTCCCACTTACATTCCGGATATCACAGTAAGTACAAAAAAACTCTTTGAAATGCTTCCCTATGTAGTTACCATACTTGTTCTTGTCATAACAAGTATAAGGGACAAAAAGGAAAATCAGCCGCCTGCGGCTCTTGGACTTCATTATTTCAGAGAAGAAAGATAAAATCACAAAAACATAGGCAAAGCGCCTATGTTTTTTGCAGTGCGACCTTATTCGTATGGTGTAATTTACAGGAAAGGAATAAAGAAAATGTTAGGTAATGTTTTTATTTTAGGAGACAGCTATTCAACTTTTGGAGGATATATTCCGGAGGGATACAGTGCATACTATACCGCAGACGGTCCATATTACCTACAAAAATTTCCGGAGCTTAAATTTAACGAAAATGATGTTTGTGATGTAACCCAGACCTGGTGGTACAACCTGGTGAACGAAAACGGAGTCCTCATCCAGAATAACAGCTGGTCAGGAACAACTCTTTGCAATACAGGATATAACGGTAAGGATGATAGTGAGATTTCCTTTATAGGACGGGTAGAAAAACTGGAAAAGGAAGGCTTCTTTGATAAAAACAGAATTGATACTGTTTTCATCTTTGGCGGTACAAATGATTCCTTTGCAGATTCGCCTCTGGGCAAATGTATGTTTTCCCATTGGACAAAGCAGGACTTATATGAGGTTCTTCCCGGCTTTTGCTATCTTGCAGATAAACTGAAGCATATACTTCCCGATGCCAATGTCTATTCTATATTAAACACCGGATTAAAAAAAGAAATCACAGACGGCTATAAGCTTGCCTGT
>JAZQBI010000085.1:0-2365 GCA_045545635.1 Clostridia bacterium
TGGTGAAGAAGTTATTTTAGTAGAAGAAGCTGATTTATATTGGGAATAGGAATACAACAGCGTTAGTGCAGTTATAGACCGTAAAGGTTTGTAGCTGCCCTTTTTTTGCGTTTAAGGAACTTCTGGACATTGTGTCCAGAAGTGGAAAGGAGAATTATGAAGTATTTGCTTCACAGGCTGTATGTTCCGCCTTAGCGGATCATTGCAGCCGAAAATCAGCAAAGGAGGTACAAGGGTGCAGGAAGAAGCAACACAAAAGACCATTGCCTTTGCAGTTAAGACCACAAAATTGACCGCAGGTGTTCTGAAAAAGCTAATGAAGATGTATTTAGACAGCCAGAAGCAGAAGGCTAATCAGCCGAAGCACGGAAAAATCTCTATCAAGGAGCTTGTAGGTCAGAACGCCGGAGTGTCAAATATTGAAGTTACCGATGGCAATATCAAGTCCTTTGAGCGTGTGGCGAAGAAATACAATGTTGACTTTGCCATAAAGAAGGATAAGACTACCGAACCGCCGAGGTATCTGGTGTTTTTCAAAGGCAGGGATGCCGATGTTTTGACACAGGCATTTAAGGAATTTGTTAAGGTTAATGAAAAAAAGCAGAACAGGAACAGGGTGTCAGTGAAGGAGAAGCTGGCACACTTCAAGGAAATTCTTTCAAAGGACAAAAACAGAGAAAGGGCAAGGGAACATCAGAAGGACAGAGGGCAGTCGTAATGAGTAAAATCGTGGATGGCATTGTAAAAGATATTAAATCTGTCCCTGAGAAAGCAAAAGCGAAATTCAAAGGTGGCAACCTAAAGAAGCTCCTTTTGCTAAATTTCCCTTACTTACTGTTCGCTTATGTCTTTAACAAAATGGCATGGCTTTACCGTATCAGTACGAAGGAAACAGCACTCGATAAGGTGCTTGATATGATAAACCGTATTGACAGGGCATTTGCTAATCCGCTACCAAGTTTTCACTTACAGGATGTACTTATCGGAGTTGCCGGGGGAATTGCTGTCAAGCTCGCTGTGTATTACAAGGCGAAAAATGCAAAGAAATTCCGTCATGGCATGGAGTACGGTTCTGCAAGGTGGGGAAATGAAAAGGACATTGAGCCTTATGTTGACCCGGTATTTGAAAACAATGTTATTCTGACGGAAACGGAAAGGCTTATGATGTCCGGCAGACCAAAAGAGCCGAAGTATGCGAGAAACAAGAACATTCTTGTTATCGGTGGCTCCGGCTCCGGTAAGACCAGATTTTTTGTAAAGCCGAACCTCATGCAGATGCACAGCTCCTATGTGGTAACGGACCCGAAGGGTACCGTGCTTGTGGAGTGTGGCAAGATGCTCTTAAAGAACGGTTACAAGGTTAAGGTACTCAATACCATTAACTTCAAAAAGTCCATGCACTACAATCCTTTCGCTTATATCCGGAGCGAAAAGGATATTTTGAAACTCGTAAATACGATTATAGTCAACACCAAGGGAGAGGGACAGCAATCCGGTGAGGACTTCTGGGTAAAAGCCGAAAAGCTCTATTATACTGCTCTTATCGGGTACATCTGGTATGAGTGTGTGGAGGAAGAACAGAATTTTACCACCCTGCTTGACATGATAAATGCAAGTGAAGCAAGGGAGGACGATGAGGAGTTTAAGAACCCTGTCGATTTGATGTTTGATGAGCTGGAGGAGCGAGAACCAGACCACTTTGCAGTAAAGCAGTACAAAAAGTACAAGCTGGCTGCGGGTAAGACAGCTAAGAGTATTTTAATTAGCTGTGGTGCTAGATTAGCACCGTTTGATATTAAGGAGCTTCGTGATTTGACAAGTTATGATGAGCTTGAGTTAGATATGCTTGGGGACGAAAAGACAGCGTTATTCGTTATCATTTCCGATACGGATGATACTTTCAACTTCATCGTATCAATTATGTACACACAGCTCTTTAATCTGCTCTGTGACAGGGCAGATGATGTTTATAACGGCAGACTGCCGGTTCATGTACGCTGTCTCTTGGATGAGTTTGCGAACATCGGGCAGATACCAAAGTTTGAGAAGCTGATAGCCACTATCCGTAGTAGGGAAATATCGGCTTCTATTATTTTGCAGTCGAAGTCACAGCTAAAAGCGATTTATAAGGACAATGCAGATACCATAGAGGGCAACTGTGATACCACACTATTCCTTGGTGGAAAGGAAAAGACCACGCTGAAGGAGCTGGCAGAAGTTTTGGGTAAAGAAACCATTGACCTTTATAATACCTCTGACACAAGTGGTACATCGCAGTCCTACGGTCTTAATTACCAAAAGACCGGAAAAGAGCTTATGAGTCAGGACGAGATTGCAGTTATGGACGGTGGCAAGTGTATTATGC
>JAZQBI010000086.1:0-2962 GCA_045545635.1 Clostridia bacterium
AAAGCCAAAGGCTACATATGTTAAGCAGATAATCACCTTGGGTATTCCCTCAGGTCTTACTCAGGCGATATTTTCCTCTGCAATGATAATCGTGCAGTCCCTTACAAATCAGTTCGGAGAGATGTTTATTGCGGCAAATATTGTGGTGATGCGTGTTGACGGCTTTGCCATGATGCCAAACTTCTCCTTTGGTCTTGCACTTACAACCTTTGCCGGTCAGAATATAGGTGCAGGACTTCATGACAGGGTGGTTAAGGGTGCCAGACAGGGAACACTTATTGCAGTGTCCTGTTCAGCACTTGTAACATTGATACTTCTGATTTTCGGTAAGTATCTTATGGCGATATTTACCGATACAGCAGAACTTGTAGAAATGAGTAATTTCCTCATGAAAATTCTTGCGGCAGGTTATATTGCGGTAGCGGTAACCCAGTCTCTTTCGGGAATTATGAGAGGTGCAGGAGACACTCTTACACCTATGTGGATTTCCCTCATATCCACGGTTCTCATAAGAATTCCTTTGGCATATGGTATATCTTATTTCACAAGAACACCCGAACTCCCCAACGGTCAGAGTCTGTGCATACAGATTTCGCTTCTTGCTTCATGGGTGCTTGGAGCAGTAATAACATCTTTGTTCTACATAGGTGGAAAATGGAAAACCAAAGCTATAAAGCAAAAAATATAAAAAGGAGTTTTATTTATGAAGAAGATTGTTTTGTTGGCACTTATTGTCACTATGATTGTGGCAACAGTTCCTGTTCAGGCAGCATTTTCTATGGAGTTTTACAGAGCGAGAGACGCATATGATGCGGCAGACAAGCGTGGTGATGATGTTGGTGTTTGCACCAATGTGGAAAAAATGCTTGCTCTTGTTCCGAACCCGTCAAATGTTGTGGAATATCGCAGTACAATTTGGGCGATATACAAGGCTGGTCTTGCCTATGAGAGACTCGGAAATTATGAAAAAGCAAAAGATTACTACAACAAATACATAGAGTATGCCCGTTGGCTGGAAAGAGAGGCAGGGGAGGATCATTCTGAAAACATCAAAGGTTTTCAGACCTTACTTGACCATATGAGTCTTAGACCTCAATTGTATTTTGAAAGCTATGATCCTGCTGATGCACTTTATTACGGTGCAAAGTACGAGAATATTTACGGTACATTCAGCGGAATGGGTACTGCAAGCGGGGAGATTGACCAGGAATGCTGTAATACATTTACTCTCTATATTACTTTCTTTGATGAGTATATAGCAGACGGATATTACAGAGTTCCCGAAAACCTTGAGTACCTGCAGATTGGTTGGAACGTACCAAACGAAAATTTCTGGGAACTTGAAAATATAGCCAACGGATATGCTGACAGCTATATCGAGACAAATCTGAGAGCTCTGTCAGAAAGAAGAGAAAAGGTGCTTCTTCGTTTCGGTGCCGAGGTAAATGTCTGGAGCTCAATTCCCGAGGATGAGACTCTGAGGGCAAATTGTGTTGAAACCTTTAAGAGAGCATACAGAAGAATAGCAGATATGGCAAGAAGAATTGCCCCCAATGTTGCTATGGTATATTCACCAAACGATGTATCCAACTGGTATGTGGATTCTTCCACTTTCTATCCCGGTGACGAATATGTTGACTGGATAGGTATATCCTGCTATCCAAACGAGGTTACAGGTGCATCGGGCAGAGTCGGAGATTATACAGATGCATTCTATTGCCGCGGTGCATATGAAAATCCTCTTATGAGACTTAAGGATGTTGTAGATAATTTTGGTGACCGCAAGCCTATCTTTATCAGTGAGTGCGGCTTTGCTTACGGTCGTGACGGAATACAGAATACTGAACATGCACTGGAAATGTGCGAGTATTTCTATACATATGTAAATATGGTATATCCCCAGATTAAGGGTGTTATATATTTTAACCACAATTTTGAAAAAGACTTTTCATTGGAAACCAACTGGCAGCTCAAGGAAAAATACCGTGAGTGTGTTGCTGAAAATGTAGGAATTCAGGCAGGATTAAACGGTACCAGCAGAGGGTACAGCAAGTTCAATACAATCAAGGAGAAACTTGATGAGCTGGTGCTTTGCACTCACGCTTACTATGCAAACGGAATGCCTATGAGTGTGTATTATCTTCTGGACGGTGTTGAGATACCCTCCGAAAGTGTAATTCCCTATAGGGCATCAATAGATGTTAATTCTTTGGCAAGAGGCGAGCACACAATAACCCAGATAATAAGAAGCGGTGCTACAGAGGAAAGCTTTGATTATTCCTTTAATGTTGCAGATGACGGCAAGGTAACTTATGTTTCCGGCAGTGCCGGCGGAAGTGTTCCTTCCTCTGTTGGCAACAATAACTATGATATATCCGGTCAGGTAAAGCCAAATGAGCCGGTGCCCTCCGGTAAAGACACTACCACTCAGACATCAAGCTCCGATATCAAGGTTACAGTGAACAGAAATTTAATAATATTTGATCAGCCGCCAATAGCGGAAAACGGAAGAACGCTTGTTCCCTTAAGAAAGATTTTTGAAGCACTCCGCGCTGAAGTTGTGTGGGACGGCGAGACACAGACCGTTACTGCATACGGTAACAACAGAGTCATAGAGCTTACACTTGGCGAAAATGTAATGTATGTCAACGGTGTTGAATATGAACTGGATGTACCTGCCAAAGCAATTAACGGCAGAACACTTGTTCCGGTAAGAGCTATAAGCCAGGCACTAAACTGCATTGTTGATTGGGATAACAATACCAAAACCGTTGTTATAGAAACACAGTATTGATTAAAGTAATAAAAAGGCAAAGCCGAAAAAACGGCTTTGCCTTTTTATTCAGTTAAGGATATATATCATATAGTTAAGATACAGTGCAAAGGTCAGCCACAAAAGATATGGTATCTGAAGTAGTGCAGCCCATTTTGAAACCTTGTAAAACCTTATTATCATAAATAG
>JAZQBI010000087.1:0-3308 GCA_045545635.1 Clostridia bacterium
CTTGTGTTGTAAGATTCTATCACATAATATGATGTACTTGGTGTTGTGCCTGATGGCTTGAGATTTGATATATTGTAAGAACATTTTCCGCCAACGGGAACGATATTGTTTGCAATCTGTACCGGGTTGTTTCCGTCTGCATCAACTCTTAAAATTTTGTAAAAGTCAGCTGCTCTTTCGCCGTTTTCCCATGTGAGTGTTGCAGATGTATCTGTCAGATTTTCAACAGAAATATTCTGTGCAACAGACGGTGGAGGTGTTGAGTTAACCTTTGTGAGATAACCTACAACGGGCACCTTTTTGCCGTTAAGCATAGTTGTGTATGAAACGAGCTTCCAGCTGTAAGTATAATCTGCAGGGGTATCTTTTGGCAACGAGAAAACAGTACCTGAATATTCATTGCCCTGTGTGGTAGTGGTTGTGTGGCTTCCGTTATACTCTGCTGAAATGGTGAATCCAACCTTTGCACCTCCGACTATTGCAAGCGATGTATTTTCTAATGCCGCACCCCAGGTCAATGTATCGGAATCTGACTCTTCAACAGAAATACTCTGCGACTGGCTGCTACCGGCAGAAGTGTTACTGTTTGTTAAGTAACCATCAGATGAGCCGCCCATTGACATTTTCGACTGAAGAACAGTACCTGTTGCGTTTAGTGCACCGGTTGAGTGAGCGTATGTATTCGGGTCACCGGGACGGTATGTTTCGCTGAACACATTGCCATAGATTTTCTCAAGTCCGGGTGTAGCGTCTGCTATTGCGTCGTAGGTTTTTGCGTCTATTGTTGTTACCATAGGCTGCTGAGGTATGCAGTAATGATAGGGTAACACTGCGCCTTGTACAGTACCGCCCCATTCACCTGTGCCGCCTTTTCCAAAGGATGCTATAGCATCTTCAATAAAGCTGATTTCTTCTGCTACCTTATAGAGCACTTCCTGCTGCTTCATATAGTTATTTTCGGTTACATAAGAGCTGTATCTGTAATAATAATACTTGCAACCCATTACATAAGTACCACTTGACTGTGTATCTCCCGTGTCAACATACTTTCTGAGATTATCGGCAAGCTCATCTCTGAAAGCACAGAGTGTGTTGTAATCTTCTTCTGTTGGCAATGTGTACTCAGGAACGTACATTGTACAATTGTAGCGTACATAAGGAACGGCGAAAATTACTGCGGTATCTGTAGTACCTGACGTTGCAAAGCCCGAAGAATAGTCGTAGGTTTTTTCTTGGGTGTCTTCACCGCCGATGGTTCCTGTAAGACTGAATTCATATTCTGCACCTACAGCAGGAAAAATACCAAGGAATGAGCCCTTATATTCAAAGCCTGCCACAACACCTGCCGTGAGCGAACCGCCGTGAGTCCAAGATTCACTGCTGCCTTCCGACTTTGTAAAGCTCGTTTCGGAGTTGCCTATATATGTATCGTCATTGAGCTCTTCATACAGCGGAGGTGCCTGCATAATAGAAAGAACCTCCACATCACTGTAGTACACATCGGTGTTGTTGCCATCGTAGGTCAGGTAGCCTGTTTTTCCACCACCGTCTAAAAGAGCTAAAGAAGCCAATTGCTGAGAAGAAACAGTAGAAAATGCATAATGGTAAGTATTGGCAAGTACTTCCCTTCCACCCAAAGATTGTAAAGACGTTCTGTTATAGAAAAAATCTACTTCGCAGGAGAATATATCTTCGCCGCTTTTCTTCATATAAAACGGGAATACTACAGCCTCTCTCCCAAACACATCATTTGCTAAGTTTCCTGCTACGGCTTTACCAATCCACACAACGCTGGTCTTTCCTATACTATCGGGGTAGCTGATGTTGCTGTTTTTCAAAAATGCGAGCGTGCCTGATTCTGAATTATATTCAAAGAACTGACCGCCTACAAATATTGTTTCCGGGTAGCCCGTACCGTTGCGCTTAAATGAAGCCAATGATACGGTAATCGGACCTGAATCGCTACTGTCTTCATTGAACCAATAGGTCTGACCGTCGCCCGTGCGCTGTACTGTCCAGTTATATTCTGAATTTGTGTTGTACATTTCGCATTTTTTAAGGTTATCGTATGTAGTGTAGCCAATGATGTGGCAAAGTGCGTTCTCGCCGTCAACCTCTACATAGCTGTTCGATGTGGCTGTAGTTGTTGAAGCGGTGCTGTAAACGCCTGCTCTTGTATAGTTACCTGCTATAATGATTTCGTTTGTTCCGTCACCGTTAACATCGCCCGTTGTGATGTTTGCATTACGGAGTATAAAGCGGTTTTGTGTATTGGCATCACTTGAGCCGCCTGTAAGACCTGTTGTCACCATTGTTCTGTGTTTTACCGACTGGGTGAGGTTTCCGCCCTCGCTGCCCTCATATACTTCAAGTACAGAGGCAAGGCGTGTTGAGGGGTCGATTAACTGCTTTGTAGAGTATGTTGTTGAACTGTCACGGGTATCAAGCCAGGTAGAAAAGCTTGCTACTGCAGAAAGGTCGTCTATTCCGTCGCCGTTTAAGTCGTCACCGCAAAGTGCAACATACGGCAAAAAATAAAAGAATGGCATGTATATATTAAAGCCTGATAAAGTTAAAAAGCCTTGTGTCCACGATGAAACATCAGTTGCCAAATCTATGTATTTTTTTGATGTAATGCTTTTGCTTGCCGCATCAAATTCAAATATTCCCATATAAATCTGGCTGGCTTTTCCGCTTATAGCACCGCTATTATTGGGAGTGTAAACGGCAATTTCATCAACACCATCGCCGTCAAAGTCGCCTGATGTTACAGACAAAAGACCTTCAACCTCCCACATTTCTATTGCTTCAGTTGTCAATCCACGGCCTCCCGTTTCATATCCCGTTACGAGGGCGTTGCCTTTGGCATCATATATGCTTAATAATATTTTGCCGCCTGTTTTTCCGCTTTCAAAGTAAACCTTTGCTAAATGGTCATCTACACCTGTACTTGTTGCGGCAAAGCCTGTTGAAACGAAATAGGGTGAGGATTCTTGGTTTGTAAAAGCGTCCGATACTTCCAGCGAGAGGTTAAAACGTGGATAAAAGTTGAGTCCACTTGGAATGGCGTGTTTCAACCTTGCATCTGTTTTTGAGTGCTTACTGCCGTTGTCGATGTATAAGTCATACTTCGGCTCTAATGGGTGTGTGCCCGGTTTTAATGCATTAGTATCGTAAGAGTTGGGGTCAAGCGAAAAACCGAATTTTTCCAAAACCTCCGGACTTGCGCCCTCTGTGCTCTCTGTGGTTTCTGTTGCGCTTGCGCTGATTGGTATAAGCGAAGTAATCAGCATCATACACAAAAGAAT
>JAZQBI010000088.1:0-2800 GCA_045545635.1 Clostridia bacterium
ATTCAATCAAATCGTGAGAAATGCCATACTTGTCCACACATCCTACCAGCTGTTCCAAAAGATGCTTATTTTCCATTCTTCTTCTGGAAAGGTTGACGGATACAGGATATAAGGGCAAGCCTTCTTCTTTCATATCCCTTAATAATTTACAGGTTTTCTCCAGAACAACCTGGTCCACTTTACCGATTACACTGTTTTCCTCAAATACAGGGATAAATTCTCCGGGGAAAATCAGTTTTTCGTGCTTATAATTCCAACGAACCAAAGCCTCCGCACCCACAATAGTTTCCGTATGAATATCATATTTCGGTTGTAGATAAACCAGAAATTCATCATTTTTTATCGCCTGATCCAGGTAGGTAAGATAATACTTACCCTGCTTCATTTTTTCATACATTTCACCGGTATAAAAGTGAATTTCCGTACAATCCCTCTTTTTACCCAGTCTTTGGGCAAACTTCGCCCAGTCCGCCACGCGGTCGTTTTTGGAAAGGGAATCTTCTGCCGTTACAACTCCGCAACGGTAATATACACGAAAGCTTTCGTCACAAGGCAGTATCGAAATCCGGTCAAAGAACATCTGAAGTTTCTCAAGCAACGCTTCCTTGGGCATAGCCTTGGTCATCATAGCAAAATTATCATTGTCGCAACGAACGGAATGATAAACCCAGTCTGTTTCTTTTGACATCTGCTCACAAACCAGTTTTAAAAGGTCATTTCCGTTGTCATGCCCGTAAACCTCGTTAATCATACCGAAATCTTTGATGTCAAAATGAACGAAGCAATACTCAAACTCAGCCGGAATATGTCTGCGGTCAAGCTTGCTCCACATATAATTCCAATTGTAGTGCCCCGTAATCGTATCATGATAAACTCTGTGATAGAGTTCTTCTTTCGACATAGCGTCTATTTCTCTTCCGTTTTCCGGATGTGCAATTTCATATGCACCTTCGTGCTCTCTGCTGAATTGTTTCATAACGAATCCCCCTCGCAAACAAATCCACAAACTTCCGCTTCTATTTTAACACACATCTTTATTTTACACTTATAGCTTTATTTCTTTTACCACAACAACTTCATGTTTTCTTTTATACAAACACATCAATCATTGAGAAAATAAATAAAATAAGAATCATCACCGGCAATACAAAGGTCATATAAGGGCGCATCCACTTCTTCACCTTAAGACCTTTGCCGGCGTTGGCTTCTGCTTCAAACTTATCCCAGCCCCAGCCGAAACGTGTGGTACAGTATAAAACATAAATCAAAGTACCTACAGGCAATAAAATATTACTTACGATCAAGTCTTCCAAATCAAGCACGGTTGAAGTACCGCCCAGGGGATGGAATCCTGACCAGATACTATAGCCGAAGATACAGGGAAGAACCAGCACCATCATAGCAAATGCATTGATAATACAGGTCTTTTTACGGCTCCAGCCGGTCACGTCCATCGTACAGGAAATGATATTTTCAAATACGGCAAGTACGGTAGACAATGCCGCAAAACTCATAAATACGAAGAACAAACTTCCCCAAAGACGCCCCATAGGCAAATGGTTAAAAATATTGGGCAAAGTCTCAAAAATCAAAGGCGGTCCTGCATTCACATCTACACCGTATGCCATACAGGCCGGGAACATAATCAAGCCTGATACAAAAGCCACAAAAGTATCCAAAACCGCAACATTTACAGCCTCACCCATAAGACTGCGTTCCTTGTCCAGGTAACTGCCGAAAATCGCCATGGAACCGATACCGAGACTCAAAGTAAAGAAAGCCTGTGTCATTGCAGCCACAATCACCTTACCGATACCGACTTCCTGCATTCTTGCCAAATCAGGCACGAGATAGAACTTAAGACCTTCTGCGCCGCCCTCTAAGAAAATACTGTTGATTGCCAAAGCTACCATAATTACAAGCAGGGCAATCATCATATATTTGGTGACGCGCTCCAAACCTTTTTGCACACCGATTGAATTAATGCCGAAGCAAACAATAATTACGGCAAAGGTAAAAAAAATCATAGGTACGGGTTTGCCAAGCATTCCGTTAAAAATCGCCGAAACACCGGCCGCATCCGCACCTTCAAACTCGCCTGCGGCAGTTTTCACAAAATACTGCAACATCCAGCCTGTTACGCAGGTGTAAAACATCATAAGAATATAGTTTCCGGCCATCGCCATATAGCCGTGAATATTCCACACCTTTTTACCGGGAGTAAGTTCCTTGTAAATTTTAACGGGGCTCTTCTGGCTCGCGCGCCCCAAAGAAAATTCCACTGTTAAGGCAGGAACACCCATCACAATTAAGAAAAACAAATAAATCAAAACAAAGGCACCGCCACCATTCTGTCCTACCATATAGGGAAATTTCCATACATTACCGATGCCGATTGCACATCCGGCACTTAACAGAATAAAGCCAAGGCGGCTTCCCAAACGCTCTCTTTTCATAAAACACCTCATTCGCAAAATTCAAGACGCATACATTTTAACCACCATAAAATGCACATGCCCTATTATTATACACAAAATAAAATCCCGTAGCAACTGTTGGAATTATTGCTCCCTTTTTACTTTTGGACCGACGGGTTCCAACTCCGACAATTTCCCCAAACATTGATATGAGCAGGAAAATATGATAAAGTGAACTGAACGATAAATTTGAATTTTCTTAAGAGTATTATAACTCTACGGAGCGTAGAAACCGCTATAATTCACCATATTCTACGTTCCGTGGGTGTGAAAATAAAATGGAAATTTATACAATGAATCCAGAAAGGAGGACGCGAACCTAT
>JAZQBI010000089.1:0-11211 GCA_045545635.1 Clostridia bacterium
AATCCAGAAAAAGCATTATTAACACAATCTATTCCATCAGGCAACTCAACTTCGGTGGTTAATTCATTATTGATATATAAATTTTTTGCAACCGACAAAGGATTAGAATTAATTGTCACATTCATCCAAGAGTAAATATCCTGAATATATACATTATCAATGCTACGTGCTTGTCTAAAAGCATTGCTACCAATGGTTTTTACCGAACTGCTTATAGTAACTGATTTAATATTAGGGTCATGCTCATCAGAGGCATGAAAAGTTTTTTCTGGAGAAAATATGCCTGTAGGTATAGTGCGAACATTTTCTCCAAATATAACATCAACTCCATCACTATTTATCCCAGCATCTGCAAAACTTAAGTTATCATCTTTCGAATGCCAGTAAATGCCGGCATTTTCAGCATTCCAATAAATAGTTTCTAGGTTATATAAATAAGCAAAAGCTCCTGTACGTATTGTTCCCACATTTTTGCCAACCGTCAATGTCTTCAATCCTGTACAACCCCAAAATGCGTTATTATCTATATAAGTAACACTATCTGGAATTACTACAGCTTCAAGTTTAGTACAATTTGCAAAGGTTTCATATTCAATTGTAGTTATACCTTCGGGAATTGTTAGATTTGTAAGATTTGAACTACCTTCAAATGCGTATGATTCAATTGTTGTTACAGATGAAGGAAAGACATATTCGGTTCTTAGTGAGCTAGCAGGATATTTTATTAATATTGTTTTATCTTTGTTAAATAAAACCCCATCTTCAGCCGCATAAATTTGGTTTTCGGTATCAACTGTTATATTTTTCAATCCGGAGCAATTATCAAACGATGATGGGGATATGGTTGTTACGCTACTAGGAATATTAATTACTTCTACTTTTGAGCAACCAGAAAACGCTTGGGATCCAATAGATATCAAACTTTCTCCAAACTCTATGGTTTCTAGGTTACTGCAGCCTATAAAGGCATTCCAAGAAATTGTGGTTACTTCATTTCCTATTGTAATACTTTTTATATCTGTGCGATTATAATACCAAGGAATGTAATGAGAATAACTCCACGATTTCATTTCTCCAGTACCACTTATAGTAAGTGTACCTTCGCTATCAAGCGACCATCTAAGATCAGAGCCACAAGAACCACTTGTTGCAGCACTTACATTAAGTGATAAAGCAAAATTTAAGATTAATAATAAACCAAACACAAATATAAAACTTAAAACTCTTTTTTTCATTATGTAAATTCCTCCACAAATAAAAATGCGTAGCCCATATTTCAGAGCTACGCACGAAAAACATACAAACTCTGACGATAAGGTTGCTAGACGCTTGCTCACTACTTCTCATTACAAAGTATGATTAGTCAGAGTGTACGCTTTTACCTTATTAGCGTACACTTTGTAACAGGAAATATACTACACCCATTATAGTGAGTATAGTCTAGCATACAAATTATAGCATAGTTTTCAATGATTTACAATAGTTTTGGCAAAATAATACTATCGTAATAGGAAAAGGAAAAATATTTCTTTATCAAAACCCTTGTAATTTCGTGCAAATTGTGTTATTATTTATATGATGATACAACGAACTTTGCGAGGTGAAATATATTGAACATACATCAAATCAGAGAACAGATGAAATTTAAGTCTATTTACGAGATTCCTATGAGGGTTACTTTTTATGCTCGTGTATCATCCGAGAAAGACGAGCAGTTAAACTCCCTCGACAACCAGATTACTTATTACACTGACCTCATCAAGAAAAATCCCCACTGGGACTATGTGCCGGGATATATTGATGAGGGTATATCGGGCATATCCACTCAAAAGCGTGAGAATTTCAATCAAATGATTGAAGATGCAAAAAGTGATATGTTCGATTTTGTTATTACAAAGGAAATTTCTCGTTTCGCAAGAAATACTCTTGACAGTATTCAGTTCACTCGTGAACTTTTAAAAAATGGTGTGGGAGTATTCTTTCAGAATGATAATATTAATACTCTTGATGAGGACTCGGAGCTTCGTCTTTCCATTATGTCATCTATTGCACAGGACGAGCTTAGGAAACTGTCCTCTCGTATCAAGTTTGGTCATCAGCAAGCAATCAAGAACCATGTCGTGCTTGGCAACAGCAGAATTTTCGGTTATGACAAAAAAGATAAGAAATTGGTAATAAACGAAGAAGAGGCAAAGATGGTTCGTGAGCTTTTTGAGTTATATGCAACTGACCAATATAGTATGAAACAGATTGAGGACATATTCTGGAACAGAGGATACCGAAATCGTAACGGCAACAAGATTGCCCATTCTACAATGGCGAATACTATTTCTAATCCAAAATACAAGGGCTATTATGTCGGCAATAAAGTTAAAATTGTTGATATGTTTACGAAGAAACAGCATTTTCTTCCGCCCGAAGAATGGGTTATGTTCAAGGATGAAACTGGTGATATTGTACCTGCCATTGTCAGTGAGGAGCTTTGGGAAGCAGCGAATACAGTTTTAGAGAGGCGAAGTAAGGATGTAAAAAACAGGCAAAATATCTGCAACCATGCAAATCTCTTAACAGGCAAACTATTTTGTACTCATTGCGGAAAAGCATATTATCGCCGTGACAGTGTGGACAGGCAAGGAAATAAAAACAGCAAATGGGTGTGTAGTGGCAAAATAAATAACGGGGCAGATTCCTGCCCGTCTTTTGCAATTTATGAGGAAGAGATTAAACCTGTTCTTTTTGATGTGTTCAATGAAACATCTCCTGTGGCAGAGGATTTGGTTGAGTCATATATTGAAATGTATAAAACCATTGATGCCAACGATGAGATGCTCAAAGATATTGAGAAATTAAAAACACAAATTGAACACGAGCAGAAAAAGAAACGAAAAATTCTTGATTATAACTTAAATGGTGATTTGGACGACAAAGAATATATCCAGATGAATAATGAGTGCAAGGCTATTATTGAGGAATTGGAAAAAAAACTTTTTGATTTGCAGGAGCAACAAAATTCCAAGGAAGATTTTAGGAAACACATCGAGGAAATCCGCAGGGTTTTAACCGCAGCTCAAAAGGATGCGGCAAACGGAATTATATCAAAGGAATTTGTGAACAAGTATATTGATAAAATCTTCGTTACCCCCGAAGGGGACAGACTGAAGCTTGAAATCAAGATTTTTACGGGCAAAATGTGCGAAAAATACCTTTCTAATATAAGAAGTCGTACAGGTCAAATGAGTAAGAAGATGATCGAATCCTATGAAAATTCTATAAAATAAGAATTTTCTAAATAAGTAATTAAAGCAAAAAATCCCGAAATTCAAGTCATTATAGGCTAGGATTTGGGGATTTTTGCTTTATTGAATAATTGTGCTGAAAATACTAATAATATGTTTGGTGTTATAACCGGAAAGGAAGATGACAGTGAAAAAAATATCAATGTATTTAGTAGCGCTCGTACTTGCGGTTTGTATGTTTTGCTTTGTCGGTTGCGGCATGAATGACGGTGAAGCCGGAGACAAAGGAAACATTCAGACAGATGACATCGGTGACGGCGGCAAAGATACCACAGATGATATTATCGACGATCGGGATGTTGACACAGAAAGAAGATTAAATGATACACAAAGAGATAATACCGTAGGCGATGACATCAAAGAAGGTATGGATTCTGTTGGGAATGCAATTGACGACGGAATGAATGCCGTAAGAGATACCGTGGATGATATGGTACCCAACGGAAATATGAAATAACAATTTGCCAACCTCCAAAAATCACTGGACTTTATTATCAAAATGTAGTAAAGTATATCTATAATGATTTTTGGAGTTGGATACATATGAAGACAAGTACAAAATTTGTTTGCAATGAGTGTGGATTTGAGAGTATTAAGTGGCTGGGAAAGTGTCCGTCCTGTAATGGGTGGAATACATTTGCTGAGGAAATTCCTGCCCCAAAAGGAAGATACGACACCCCTGCCAAGGCAGAGAACGTCAGGTCTGTTCCCGTGTCTCTTGATGAAATAACCGAAACTAAAGGAGAACGTATACCCACAGGAAATGCCGAGCTCGACAGAGTACTTGGCGGTGGAATTGTTCGTGGTTCCATGGTTCTTGTTGGCGGAGATCCGGGTATAGGAAAGTCCACATTACTCTTGCAGATATGCGAATTTCTTGGAGATAATAATGATGTTCTCTATGTATCAGGTGAGGAATCGTGCCAACAAATAAAACTCCGTGCCGCAAGGCTTGGAGTTTCCGGCAGGAATATGAAACTTCTTGCAGAAACTAATCTTGCAAATGTTATGTACCATGCCCAAAAGTTGGAACCTGCCGTAATGATTGTAGACTCCATACAGACTATGTATAATGAAGAAGTGTCTTCTGCTCCCGGCAGTGTAGCACAGGTAAGAGAGACCACGCATTTTCTGATGAGACTTGCCAAGGAAACCAATACAGCAATATTTATTGTGGGACATGTTACCAAAGACGGAAATATTGCAGGACCTAGAGTACTTGAGCATATGGTAGATTGTGTCTTGTATTTTGAAGGAGAAAGGCAGCAAAATTACAGAATTCTGCGTACTGTGAAAAACCGTTTTGGCTCCACTAACGAAATTGGAGTTTTTGAAATGAAGGATACAGGTCTCAAAGAAGTCCCCAATCCTTCCGCTATGATGCTCTCAGGAAGGCCTGATGATGCACCCGGTTCGGCAATTGTTTGCGTGGTAGAGGGTTCAAGACCTGTTCTTGCAGAGATTCAGGCACTTTCTGCCACAACGAGTTTTGCCATAGCTAAGCGCATGGCAACAGGTGTAGATCACAACAGAGTAACAATGCTTACTGCAATTCTGGAGAAAAGACTCGGCTACTCTATGCAGTCTCAGGATGTGTACATAAATGTTGTGGGCGGTCTGCGACTTACAGAAACCGCCACCGATCTTGCGGTGATTACAGCAATAGCATCTAATTACAAAAATTTTGTAATTGATGCCAAAACCCTCATCTTAGGTGAGGTAGGACTCACGGGGGAAGTACGCTCTGTAAGCTTTGCGGCAAAAAGAATAGCCGAGGCAAAGAAGCTCGGCTTCGAAAAATGCATTGTTCCAAAAGAAAATGCAGATGAATTAAAGGATGTAAAGGGAATTGAGATTATTCCCGTGACATGTGTATCTGAAGCTATAAAGCTCATAAACGTCAAACGGTGAAGTCATCTTTTTTTGAATCAAGGAATTCCTTGATTCTGGTTATTGTTTCATCACTTATCACATGCTCTATTTTGCAACTGTCATTGTAGGCTGTTTCTTCGGAAACGCCAAGGAACATCAGGACATTTGCAATCAGTTCATGCCTTTCGTACATTGTGTCGGCTATTTTCTGCCCTTCATCTGTAAGGGAGACACCCCCTTCAGAATCTACCGTAACATAGCCCGATTCCCTCAGTGCCTTCATAGCGACAGATACGCTGGCTTTTGAAAAACCGAGTTCGTTTGCAATGTCTATTGAACGCACAAAACCTTTGCGTTGTTTTAACATAAAAATCGTTTCCAGATAATTTTCTGCAGACTGACGTATATTCATATTTCTTACGCCCTTTCATTTGTGTTAAAAATATAATAACATACATTTTAAAAAAAGTCAAAAATTATCTTTTGGCTTTTTTATTATGAGCTGATTAATAAAAAATTTACAATTAGTCTACAAAATTTTCTTGATTTTTTCAAAAAGATGTGTTAAAATACAAAACCGTGTGTTGCCGTGACACACAATAAACCCATAGAGTATAAAAGACAGACCATGAGGTGACAAAATGCTGTTAAGAGAAAAATTGACAGGCTTCTGTCAATGGCTCCGAAAGAAGTCATTTGTTATATGCAGTGGTATTGCTCCGGTAATTCTTCTATCTGCTTTATTACTAACAACGGAATTTGGCTGTAATGTCATAGTAAACGGAGAGGTGATAGGAACGGCACCCTCCCGTGAATATGTGTATGGCCTAATACAGGATATCAACGGAGAGCTTTCGCCGTATCTTAGCGGAATGGATGCTGTTGCAGTTGAACCTGTTACCACACCAAAAATTGTTTTCGGCAAGTCATTTACCGACAGTCAGACTCTCGGTGAGAAACTTAAGAGTTATTGTCCGTATCTGGAGATGGCATATACCGTTAAATCCGGAAATAAAACCGTTGCCGCATTCAAAACTGCAAAGGAAAGAAAAGAAGCATACGACAAATTTATACGAAATTTAACAAAAGGATGTAATTCTTACAAAGTATTGGATGAAGTTACTTTTGAATATGAACTGGTACCCTACGGAATCATCAAATCCGGCGATATTGCATACAAGATGCTCTTTCGCACTTACGAATTTTCCGAAAGCGTGGAAATAAATAAAGATTCTGAATTGGAAGATGTGCTGGCTACATATTGCATTACGGAAGAATCTTTCCGTAAATTCAATTCGGATTACAAAGAGGGCGAATCCACAAAAGCTTTTATAATGTCCGATATTCCGTATATTCGCGTGCTTTCTGAGGAAGAATATACCGAAAGCACTGTAATAAAACACAGTGTAAAGTTTGAGAGTGATGACTCTGGATATCGTGGAGAGAAAAAGTTAAAAACTCCCGGTGCAGACGGATTTAAAAACACTAAGAAAGTTCGATATTCACTAAATGGTACTAATATCTGCGAGAAAATAATTGATACCGAATTCCGCGATTGTGTAACTGAGGTTGTAATGCTTGGCACCAAGGAAAAACCTAAAGGAAAATCAGCCGGCGGATTCAAGAATCCATATAGTGGTGTCCTGACATCCCGTTTTGGTTCAAGATGGGGCAGACAACACAGCGGTATTGATATAAGCGGTCCTGTTGATTCAGATATTAAAGCCGCTGATGGCGGTACTGTCGTATATGCCCGTTGGGATGACGGCGGTTATGGAAATCTCGTTAAGATAGAGCATCCGACAGGTTACACGACAATATATGCACATTGCAACAAGATATGTGTTTCAGAGGGAGATAAGGTAAGTCAGGGTGATGTAATAGCAACCCTTGGTAATACCGGAAGAAGTACAGGTCCTCACCTTCATTTTGAGGTAATAGATACAGAAACGGGCGTAAGAATGGATCCTCTTTCATTTGTTGACGTGGAAGAATAAGTCAAATTTTTTCAAAAAAAGTATTGACTAAAGCTCAAAAAGCTGATATAATAGCTAAGTCGGTGTACGAAGGACATACACCGACCTCTATATGGAGTTGTATCGAAGTGGTCATAACGAGCACGATTGGAAATCGTGTTGCCGTGATGAGCGGCACGAGGGTTCAAATCCCTCCAACTCCGCCAGAAAAAAAGCATCGATTTTTGTCGGTGCTTTTTTTGTGCGTTAATTGGGGATTTGAACACTCGTGACGCGTAAGCCTTAACGACCAACACTAAAGACGGTTTTAAAATATAAATTTCGCCTCATTCATCGTTAAAATACTCGGAAATATTAGCATATTCCCTGCGTTTTTGCCTTGCCTGAGGAGAAATTTGTTATTTTAAAACTCCCGGGACCTCAAACGGATAAATTTTTGAGTAGATTTTGGTGCGGAGGACGTAGGAAGGCTACTCGCCTTTCAAGGACGACAAGCCAAAAGATGCCGAAAATTTGCCGTTTGAGGCGTCTTCAGTGTTGGTTGTTAAGGCTAGCAGCTCGTGGGCTTCGAGAACGAGCGCCGCCGGGGGCGGATACAGCGAGTTCGCAGAAGGCGCAGCAATCGATGAATAAGAGCCTGATTTATCAGGCGAATTATGAATCATCTATTGCAAGAGGCCCCGAAGGGGAAATCCCTCCAACTCCGCCAGAAAAGACGGTAGATTTTGATAGAAAATCTACCGTCTTTTCAACGAAATACGCCTTTCGGCGTGTGAAATATTGCTACGCAATGTGAAATACCCTTCGGGCGTGAAATATTTGCTTCGCAAATGTTAAAGGCGTATTTCATTTCACAGAAAGCGTAAGCTTTCTATTTCACAATTTCAAAAGAAATTATTTCACATCAAGCGGTGCTTGATATTTAACTTATAGACAATTTGCACTATATATGTTACAATTGATTTCGAGGAGTTGATGCGATATGGCTCAATCAAAATTACGAAATTTATCAGTCGAGTTTTCTGTTAAGATAATTAAATTATGCGAAAACACAAAAGGACATTATTCTCTTACAAATCAACTTGAACGTAGCGGAACGTCAATAGGAGCAAATATTCATGAAGCTAATTATGCTCACAGTAAAAATGATTTTATTTCTAAATTACAAATAGCATTGAAAGAATGTTATGAAACAGAATACTGGTTAGAATTGTTTGTTAAATCTGAACTGTTAGACAGAGATACCACAAAAGACATATATAATGAGTGCGGAACAATTCGCAAAATGCTCATTTCCTCTATCAACACCGCCAAATCAAACATTGAAAAATCATAATAACACCGTCACAAATTGTGGCGGTTTTCTTTTTGTGCATTTTGCTCCAGTTTAAAATTTCTATTGATAAATAATAAAAAATGTGGTATTATAATTATGCCAAACTAATTGAATATGATGACAAGAACTTTTCTTATTTTGTATAGGATAAGTGTATTTGTTGTATCATCTTATTAAGAATTTGATAAAAACGCAAATTTCAATTGAGATGATACAAATTTGTTCTTGTCTTAATCAATTAGTTTGGCGACTACCGGAGTTTGCGTTTTTTATGCGTCAGCTTCGGTTGGCGCATTTTTTAATTATAATGATTGTAAGATTGGGGTGCTCTTTCATTCATTTTAATTTGAAATGCGTAAATTAAAATGAATGGAGGAATTATTTTGAAAAACACACTAAAAGGATATTTAATCGGAGTTTTAAGTACCATTTTATTAATTGGTGGCGTTGCTTACGCAGCAAGTACGACAAAAACAATTGATGCTCTTTATAACAACATAAAAATTTATGTTGACGGTGTGAAAATTGATCCTAAAGATGCAAGCGGAAATACAGTAGAGCCTTTCATTTACAATGGCACTACATATCTCCCTGTTCGTGCAATCGGTGAAGCAATTGGCAAAACAGTTACTTGGGACGGAGCAACACAGAGTGTATATCTTGGTGAAAAGCCTGGGGATAAAATTTATTTAACGGATGTGTGCCCTCCTTATGGTGGAGAAAAGTATGATATTTATTCATCTTCTAAGGGTGAATTTCTCAGTATTGGTGGACAAAAATACACAAACGGAATTAAGTTAAGATACCACAGTGGCTTTGCATTGGTTAGATTGAACGGTCAGTACAAATCGATGAGTTTTATAATGGGTCGTCCAGACAAAGATAATATTGTTGATACCACTGTGAATATTTTTGTTGACGATGTCTTAGTTAAATCTATACAGGTTGATGGAGAAGCTCTGCCTCGCAAGTACGATATACCTTTAAATTACGGATTACATCTAAAAATTGCAACGGACAATGATGATGTAGGAATTATGGATATAGTTTTAAATTGATAATTTCCTTGAGTAGTACTATACCCATTTGATGAATTTGACACCCCTAACCTGAAAATGGCACCCCTTGGAGGTCGGTGAACCCCCTCGGTAAAATTCTATCAAAATATACGTTATTATCCAGAAAAAAAGCATCGATTTTTATCGGTGCTTTTTTTGTGCATTAATTGGGGATTTGAACACTCGTGGCAGCTCGTGGGCTTCGAGAACGAGCGCCACCGGTGGCGGATACAGCGAGTTCGCAGAAGGCGCAGCAATCGCTGAATAAAAAAACATTATCTGAATAATTCAATATTTTCCAGAAAAGCCTCATATTCTGTGTGTGGCATAGGCTTTGAGTAATACCACCCCTGAATGTAGTCACAGTCTGACTCTGTTACAAAATCATTCTGTTCATCTGTTTCTACACCCTCGCACACAACCTGAATATCAAGACTATGGGCAAGAGCAATAATTCCCGCAAACAAATCCTTACCCTTTTTAGTATCGGTCTTAAGAAGAATATCCCTGTCAAGTTTAACAACATCAATGGGATAATCACACAGGTTAGCAAGAGTTGTATATCCGCTTCCAAGATCATCAAGGTAAATTCTGAATCCGAGTTTTTTGCAAAGTATAACATTCTTTATTGCGGTTTCTCTGTTTTTTTCGATGGCATCTTCGGTTATTTCGATAGCAAGCTTTTTTCTGTCAAAATTGTATTTTTGGCAAACTGCGGTAAAATTATCGATAAAATCGTTTTCCGAAAGTGTTATTCTCGTAAAGTTGCAGGAAATGGAAATGTCATCATACTTGGTATTACTCCACTTTTCAAGCTGTCTGCAGGCAAGATCAAGCATATAGAAATCGTGCTTGCTAATGAGGTTTGCCTCTTCAATATCTGCCATATAACTTCCGGGGTTCAAAAATCCGTTTTCCGAGCTATCCCAACGGGAAAGCGCCTCACAGGATGTAATCTTCTTTGTTTTGTTATCCACTATAAATTGAAGGTACATTTTGAACTCTTCGTTTTCAAGACCTTTTATGATGCTTTCGGTAAACTTTTTTTCATCACGGACCATATTCATTGCATGTGTGTCACAATACACGATCTGATTATTTTTGCCGTATATTCTGTTGCAGTTCTTCCTGAGATTAAAAAGCAGGATTTCGCAATTCTTATCCGTGTGAGCAAGAGTACAAAAAGCACAGTAAAACACGGGCACTGTATTCTTTTTCTTCGCATTATCAAAAGTATTGAGGTCACGAATAATTTTTTCAAGCCGCATTTGGCTTTCCTCTTTGCTTGATGAACAAAACGAAAACGCAAATCCGTTTTCCGTAATTCTTGCAGATATCTCGTTGCATCCCGTGTGTTCTTTGATTACGGAGGATGTATATCTGAGGACATCCTCAAAGGAGCTCTCTCCGTGGTACGAGCGAAGGTAGCTGCTATCCAGAACAATATAAGCTAAAGTATATTTATTTGTGTCTGTGGAAAGCATCTGAAAATGCTGTTTGAAAAACTGCAGATTCCCCATACCGGTTTCTGCATCGGTCAGCTTATCCAGTTCTCCTTCTCTTCGAATTTTGTTGATAAGAATCAGTAAGCACACAAGTGTAATTACCAACATCGTAAATAAGGATAAAATAAAAATCTCCATTTTTCTCTCCTGTTTCTGATATGTATTTTG
>JAZQBI010000090.1:0-9708 GCA_045545635.1 Clostridia bacterium
TACAATATTTAATCATTCCGGTTGTACATAGCGAATGCCCGCTACTCACTTCCTTATGAGTAACGGGCATTCGGTAATCTTTTTTGTTGGTCGGAGTGACGGGACTTGAACACCCCTGCGAGTACTTCCTCGCCGTGCCAAAGGCACGACTCAGGGCACCCACGGAGAAATCCTCTGAGGTCATGTGCTGCATAGTGCAAGCAGAAAGGCTTCGTACATATTGGTCGGTATGTGTTTAAAATCTAATGAGAGCCGTTTTTAACCGCACGCCGTGAGTTCATTCCCCGTCACACCAACGCAACAAAAAAAGACTACCTTTCGGTAATCTTTTTTGTTGGTCGGAGTGACGGGACTTGAACCCACGGCCCCCAGACCCCCAGTCTGGTGCGCTACCAACTGCGCTACACCCCGGAATATGGCGCGCCTAAGTGGATTCGAACCACCGGCCTAACGCTTAGGAGGCGTTCGCTCTATCCTACTGAGCTATAGGCGCGTATAACCACTTGGCACATCTGCTACATTTAAATATATTACTCTAAAAAAGCAGATTTGTCAAGTGTTTTAAGCTATTTTTTTAAAAAATTTTGATTATTTTATAAAAAAGTCTTTTTGCTCTATGCAAGTGTGTCAAATTGTGATATAATCATTTAAAAGGAATGATACAAATGAGGAAACTGATTTTAATTGTGATGGTGATTTTCTCACTTCTTACGGTAAATACTTATGCCAAAAAAACAGAAGAATTCACATCCACCATTGACTATGCCAATATAATTTCCGACAGTACCGAAAGGTACATATTTACCCAGAACAAAACTCTGTTCAAAAAAACCAATGCAAGGGTTATTTTTGCGACGGCATCGGACACCAGGGAGATGTCTGCCTATGATTATGCAAAGGAATTGTATGACAATCTGGGAATTAAAAAAATCGGCAGAAACAACAGTATATTTATTTTGCTTTGTCCCGACGAAAAGGACTATTGTCTTATTGTGTCCGACGGTATCAGTGCAACGCTTACGGAAGCATATGCACAAAAATGTCTTGTTGAATATATGGAAAAGGATTTCGAAAAAGGAAATTACGATGATGCCGTTATAAAGACATTCAATGCTTTTGCTCAGTGGTATCAGGATGAGTATCGCACAGAGCTGGACCTTACCGAGGATATGGGCGATTACGATGATATTATCAAAAATGAAAAACGCATAGAAAAAATAAAAAATATAGTTGTAATTTCCACTTCGGCAATTGTCGTTATAGTTTTGTTTGCACTTATCGGTCGATACCGCAGACGCAAAAAGGAAGAGAAACTTCTCAAAAAGCGTCAGGAACGAAGACGCCGTTACAGACAGAGCCTCAGACCATAGCCTTAAGCACACGGGAGTTGAACCCCGTATGCTTGGCAAAATTGTTAACAAATTATCGGTTGACTTACCCTTTAGGTAACTGTATAATGTATTGTAGTATTTTAGAAAAGGAAGATGAAAATGAGTAGTAATGAAAAAGCCTGCCACATAACTTCAATCGGAGGTCAGGCAGTTATAGAGGGAGTTATGATGCGCGGTCCCAAGGAGACTGCCACTGCAGTGCGTAAATCCGACGGAAGCATCGTAATAGACAAAAAACCCGTAAGCAGTTTTGTAACAAAATACAAGTTAAATAAAATACCAATAGTGAGAGGTGTTTTTTCCTTTGTGGATTCTCTCGTTACGGGTATGAAATGTCTGATGTTTTCTGCAGATCAGATGGATCTTGAAGAGGATGAAGGCTATCAGAATTCAAAATTCGAGGATTGGCTGGAACGAAAGTTCGGTGATAAAATAAAGGATATTGCAATTTATTTTGCAGTGTTTGTTTCCATAATTTTCAGTGTTGGACTCTTTATGCTTCTGCCCAATCTTCTTGCAACGGTTGTGGCTATGTTTGTAAAAAGCAGAGTAGTCCTTAATTTTGCCGAGGGACTTATCCGTATGGGAATATTCCTCACTTATCTTCTTCTCGTTTCCCGTATGAAGGATATACAGAGGGTTTTTGAATATCACGGTGCGGAACACAAAACAATTGCAACCTACGAGAGCGGTGCAGATCTTACTGTGGAAAATGCCAGAGGTCACTCGCGGCTCCACCCCAGATGCGGAACAAGCTTCCTGCTTATCGTTATGGTAGTAAGTATTATCATATTTTCCTTTCTTAAATGGGGAGCTATGTGGCAGAATATTGTTACCAGACTTGCACTTATGCCCGTGGTTGCCGGTATCTCCTATGAGATAATAAAGTTTGCAGGAAAGAGCAAGCTTTCTTGTGTAAAAATTCTCACCAAGCCCGGCTTGTGGCTTCAGAAGATAACAACCCGTGAACCCGATGACAGTCAGCTTGAGGTTGCAATAGCTTCATTAAAGGCTGTACTTACAGATAACAAAGAGGACGACAAATGGTAAATTATACAATAGGCGATGCACTGAAAAAGGGCATCGCCTTACTTAAAGAATTTAATATTTCCGGTGCCGCCACAGATGCGGCAGTGCTTTTGGGCCATGTGCTTGATTGTACACGACTTCACCTTACTGTACACAGAGATGATGCGTTGACGCAGGAGGAGGCTGACCGATATTCTGATATGATATCAAGGCGGTGCAAAAATGAGCCTGTGAGCTACATTACAGGAACAAAGGAATTTATGTCACTGGAATTTGAGGTTACGCCTCATGTGCTCATTCCAAGACCGGACACGGAAATTCTGGTGGAGACTGTAATTGCGGCACTCAAAAATGTTCCGTCACCCAAAATTATAGATATGTGTACAGGTTCCGGTGCAATAGGGGTTTCTCTTGCCAAATATATATCGGGAAGCCTTGTGACCGCATTGGATATAAGTGCTCCTGCATTGGATATAGCCCGGAAAAACGCCTGCAAAAACGGTGTGAATGTGGAATTTGAACTCCACGATGTGCATTTGCCCTACATATCTTCGGCAGATGCCATAGTATCCAATCCGCCCTACATATGTGCTGCAGAGCTTGACGGTCTTCAGCGTGATGTGGCAGACTTTGAGCCTCGAATTGCACTTGACGGGGGTGAGGACGGTCTCATCTTTTACAGAGACATAACCAAAAATGCTCCTTCAGCACTGAAGAAAGGCGGAATTCTCGCCTTTGAGGTGGGCATGGGACAGGCGGAGGATGTTGCGGAGATAATGTCTCCTATGTTTGACAATATCACCTTGGTAAAAGACCTTGCTGGTATAGACAGAGTGGTTTGGGGAAGAATTGTGTAAAATAGTATAATAAAGAATTGTGTAAAATTGTATAATAAAATCTTTACTTTTGGAATTTTTTGTGATATAATGACTGAATAGTAAGATAATACTGAAAAACAGGAGATTGATTTTATGGAAAAACTTACCCGAAAATACGGTTTGGCAACAGCCATCTGTATGGTAGTAGGAACTGTTATCGGTTCCGGTGTGTTCTTTAAGGCACAGAATGTACTTAATGCAACCGGCGGCAATATGCCCTTAGGTATTGCGGCTTGGGCTATTACAGGTCTTCTTATGATTATCTGTTCTGCTCAGTTCTCCATCATGGCTACTAAGTACGAAAAAGTAAGCGGTGTAGTTGACTATGCGGAAGCTACCTGCGGCAAAACCTATGCATATTACATGGCATGGTTTATGGTTAACATTTATTATCCCGGTATGACATCCGTTCTTGCATGGGTTTCCGCAAGATATTTTGGTGTTCTCTTCGGCTGGGATCTGGCAAGTGCCAATGTTATGACACTTGCAGGATTTTTCCTCATTGCGTCCTACACAATGAATGCCCTTTCACCAAAACTTGCAGGTAAGTTCCAGGTTAGTGCAACAATAATTAAGCTCATCCCCATTACTCTTATGGCAATTGTAGGCACAATTGTAGGTCTTGCAAACGGCACTCTTACAGGCAACTTTACAACTGTTGTAAGTGAAGCAGTTGGAGGAACCAGCGGTGGACTTTTTGCAGCTATCGTTGCTACCGTATTTGCTTATGAGGGCTGGATCGTTGCTACATCCATCAATGCAGAGCTTGAAAACCCCAAGAAAAATCTTCCTTTGGCACTTATCATTGGTGCATTTATAGTTGTTATTGCATACATCCTTTACTACATTGGTGTTGCCGGTGGCGCAAGTAATGCGGTTCTTATGGAGCAGGGTGCTCCCGTTGCATTCACCAATATCTTTGGCGGTGTTGGCGGAACACTTCTCAACATCTGTATTGTGGTTTCCTGCCTTGGTACATTGAACGGTCTTATGGTTGGTGCAACCCGCGGTATGTATGCTATTGCTGCCCGTGATCAGGGACCTATGCCTAACACATTCAATCAGGTTGATAAGGCTACCAATATGACAACGAACTCCTCGGTATGGGGACTCTTCATCTGTGGTTTGTGGCTCATATACTTCTATGGTGCAAACCTCACAGAGGGTTGGTTCGGACTCTTTAACTTTGATTCCTCCGAGCTTCCCATTGTTACAATCTATGCGCTCTACATTCCTATGTTTATCGCATGGATGAAAAAAGAAAAAGACCTCGGAACATTCCAGAGATATATACTTCCTCTCATATCTATAATCGCTTGTGCTTTCATGGTATTTGCGGCAGTATATGCTCACGGTATCACACCTTACATCGCAGCTAAGGCAGATGGTGTATTTAAGTTCCCTGTGCTTTTCTATCTTATACTCTTTGCAGTTGTTATGATAATAGGCGGATTCTTTAAGAATTCCAAGAAGAAATAATTATCTTTGTTTAAAAGATTGGCGATATAACGGTTTTTTACTGTTATATCGCTTTTTTATTGCAATAAGCAGAAAAAGATGGTAATATAAATAAAAAACACTAAAAGGATGAAAAAACATGAAAAAAACACTTGCGCTTTTTGTATTTGCATTGATGGTTTCACTTGTTGCAGCGGCAGCACCTTATGACAATTCCAACGGTGAAAAGGTAAATGCCATTGTGGATCCTGCCGTGGCGGAAAACTTCACTCAGTTCAATGCCGCAGCAAGCGAGATTATGTCCAGTCCATCAGAGGATGGTAAGTCATATATCTGGATGGTGAAAAGTAATATCAAAGCAGGGGGAAGATACGAGGCATTCCTTAAGGGTGCAGTAATGCGTGTTAATGATGAATTTGGTATTAATACCGCTTTCAAGGTGCCTGCAGGAAAGGCTCTGGTGTTTCAGCTTCCCGTAAAAAATGTGGGAAACACAAGCTCCATTACCGTAAATGCCGCACTTATAAATTCAGGTAACTGGGGTGAGGCAAACACACCCATTGAGTGCGGGGATGACGGAATAGTGGTTACAGATACAGAGAACTGGGGTATTGTTGGCTTTACCCTTGTTATGCCGGGTACTCAGGGAGAAGAATACAAACCCCGTCTTTTCTTTGGTATGCCGGAGGGAACTGTCCAAGGGCAGGCTATTGCGATTAACCTGAACGAATCCGGTATTCCCAAGGCTTTTGTTGCACAGGAACAGCCATACAAAATAAAGGTAAAAAGTGATTACTACGATGCTCTTGCCCCCGATGAAAGTATAAATCTCACTGCTGAGGTCCGGAATCAGATAAATTCCAAGGGTACTCTGGATCAGAGTGCAATAAACTGGTATGTTACCGATGCAAAGCGTACAAAAAAGATTGATATAAAGGGAGCATTTACCTTTAAGGAAACAGAAACGGGTGTGACTCTTACGGTAGGGGATAATGCACCTTCAGGACTTTATTCTGCCGTTGCAGAAAGCACAGAAAATCCCAATGTTCGCTACGGTGTGGATTTCAGAGTGGAAAGCTCAATTCCCGAAGTAGCTGTCAAAGAGGAGGAAACAACAGACAAGGTTTCCGATGATAAAAAAATAATTCTTACTTTGGGCAAAAAGGAAGCCATTGTGTTTGGAAAAACAGTGGAAAACGATGTTGAACCCAAGGTTGTAAATCAGCGAACCATGCTTCCCATAAGATTTGTTGCAGAAGCCCTTGGTGCACAAGTATTGTGGAACCAAAGTGAAGCTGACAAAATCACGGTAAAAAGAGAGGATGCTGAAATAATCATTACCCTTGGAGATAGTGAGGCACTTGTAAACGGCAAAAAGGTATCTCTTGACAGTCCTGCATTTGCCGAAAACAACAGAACATATCTGCCCTTGAGATTTGTTACGGAAAATCTCGGTGCAGAGGTTCAATGGGTGCAGGAGACACAGCAGGTTATTATTACAAGATGAAATAACAAATATCAAATAAGTAACAAATTGGTAATAACTTCCGGTAAATTTATTGACAAAATACGGTGAGCGTGTTACACTTTGTACATAGGATGTATATGCTTGCAGTGCTTTGAAGGTGCGATGCAAGCATACATTTTTACATTGTGTGTAATGCTCGTTACAAAAATGACAAAGTGAGATGTTTTTTATGTCTGACAGAAAAGCAGAAATTATGGATACAACCTGGCATTATTTATTAAAGCGGGGACTTGAACATTCTTATGTAGGCGAGCTGTGCAGGGAAACAGGCTTGGCACAAAGTAGCCTCTACTATTACTTCGAAAATAAAGATGATATATGGATAAGTGCCGGAAAATACGGACTTTCCAAGGTTGTTGATTCCCTTTTTGAATTTACTTTTGAAAATACAAACAACATTGATTTCTTTTTTGGAAATCTGCTTAATGAAGCGGAAAAATATAAACACGAGCTACGTTTAGGTGTGCAGATTACCACTAGCCCCGTATTTGGCGGAAGAATGAGGGAAAAGGCAAATGATTTCAGACTTCTCTATGAGAGATATGCTGGAAAACTTATGGGGATATTTGGTTGTGACTATCTTCAGGCGGAAACCTTCATATACTCCATAATTGCATATGTTATTGACTATGCAATATGGGACGACAGAGAGAAAACACAGATGCTTCTTGATAATTTGCACAATAGAATAATCCGTGAGCTAAAAGCCAGACAAATTTGATGTAAATAGAATTTACATATATTATTGCCAAGGTAGAAAAGCAAATAATATGCAATAACAGTTAAGGGGGTATATGGGCTTAAATTTTATGCATAAATGATTTTACTCCATGGCAATGGCAAAAAAATAAGTAAACGAAAGGAAGTTTTAAAATGAAGAGAATACTAAGTATATTCTTGGTGCTTTCAATGCTTTTGACATTGGTGCCTATGAGTATTATGGCAAGCAATGATGGTACAGGTGTAGATGCAGAATCTGATTTTGATTTGCAGGCTTCGGATGAATTTGTCAAATCTGTTTTTGGTCAGGAAATGGGCGATGGCAAGGAAATGGAAGATGGGTATGTGTATGAGATGACCCCTGAAGTTTTAGAAGCTTTTATGGAACCAATTAAAGGTATTACAACTGTTGATGATGGTGAAGTAAAGGTTAATCCGGAAGCACTTTCGGCAAATGAGCTTCCTAAAGATTTTGTTGATGATAGCAATGAGGAATTACTGAAAATTCAGGAAGAAATAAAAAGTTCTCAAGGAATCAGTTTGATGACTGCAGAGGGAAGCAAAGCTAAAGTCGATGTGGTGTTTGTAATTGATTCTACCGGCTCAATGTATTCTGCGATAAGTGGAGTAAAATCTAATGTTGCAACTTTTGCAAAGTATCTTTCCGGCAAAGGGGTCACCTTGAGGTTAGGGCTTATTGATTTTAAAGATATTACCAGCGATGGCTATAACTCAACAGTGGTACACCAAATTCATTCTTCGCCATGGATGAACGTTGATGGCTTTTTGACTGAGCTTACAAAAGTAAGTGTAGCTGGCGGTGGAGATTACCCAGAAACACCTATTGATGCGTTAGGACATCTCACAAACGGTTCAACCATAAACTGGAGTAGCGATGCATATAAATTTGCGATTTTAATTACAGATGCTACATATAAGAACAATAATACTCATGGAATTGCAAACATGAATGCGATGACAAATTTCTTGACAGATAAAGATATTCATACTTCTGTAATAACAGAATCGTCTTGTTATAGAGACTATGGAGAATTAGCTATGTTAACAGGGGGATTCACCGCAGACATTTATGGTAATTTTGCTAATTTGCTGGCAAATTATGCAGATTCAATCATTGGAACATCTTTGCCCGTAAGTGAGTATTCAGTTCAGGTTGTTGATGGAGTAATTGATAAACCTGTGAGCAACGCAACTATATCATGGGATGGTGGAAATGAAAAGACTAATGCTTCTGGTCTTGCAACAATATCTTCAAATGAAAATCCTATTTCAGGTGTTTCTGTATTTCATCCTGCTTATGGCAACAAAAATATCAGTTCACTTTCATTGAAGGAGGAAGCTACTACAAAAATTTATTTATCTGCTTCTAGCGCAGATATAAAGCCTCTTCCGGGTGATGATACTCCTATATTCAATGAAAGCTCACTACCTATAGTTAAGTCGGATTCCGAAAATTTATCTGCTCCGAAGTTTAAATTTTTGGGTAAAGAGTTTGCATTGATTAATACTAAAATAGGTTTTAGCATACCATTTTTTGATAAGGTGGAAATCAATCATAACAAAGGAGAAAAGAAGTTTGAAGTTATGTTTGGAAAGACGGTAGGAGGAGAAGAGGAAGATCCGTATTGGAAAGATGATTATAAAAAGTATAAGAGTCTTATCCAAGCATTAGATGATACAAAAGCTACAAAAGATATTTATGATGATTTTCGTAGTTGGAGAAAAAACATAAAGAAAGAACTTCCACAAAAGGGTAAAATGTTGTTCCCGTTTGATATGGTAGTTGGCGGTTATGGTGAATTGAGCTATGCCGCAGATTCGGATAAATATTTTGAGGGCGGAATTATAGTTAGTGCTAATGCTCTGGATATATCTTTGATTAAAGATTGGCCTTTACCTCCTGCACCTTATGTTTTTCTTAACTTGAAGTTCAGTATTGACGTAGGCGGAAAAGTAGGATTTATTGTTGTTGAAAAAAATCCCGTTAAGCTTGGTACAACAAATGCTGAAATAGAAGTTAATCCGGAATTGGATCTTTCTATTGCTTTAGGAGCACCTAAAATTGCTTCTGTTGGCGGTGGTGGTGCTGTAGAAGTAAAAGGAACTGCAAAGATTCCTTTTGAATCCATGAAAAAGAGTTTGGAAGCAAAACTCAAGGGAAAGTTTTATATATTTGTCAAAATATTAGGATTTGAGAATAAGCAAGACTTCCCTCTTGGTGAAGGAATTGACTTGTGGCCTACTGCAGGGGTAGCAACAATGTCTTTAGCTTCAATTGATGATATAACGTTGTCGGATTTTGAATTAATTCCTCGAGAAGAAAATGATGCATTTGAATTAATGAGTATAACAGAGGATGATTTTATTTATTTTGATAAAAACGTATTCTCAAATGCTTCTCCCGAGTTGCTAAATCTTTCTGACGGTAAGTATTTACTTGTCTGGATAGGAGATGATGCGACAAGAGAATTTTCTTCTGACAAAGCGACACTTATGTATTCAGTATATGAAAAAGACAAATGGTCTGATCCAGTGGTTTTGGATAACGACGGAACTTCCGACTACAATCCCTCTGTAATTAAAAATGAGGATGGAAGTGTTTCCTTTGTTTGGCAGGATAGTTCCAAGATATTCAATGATGATGATATAACTTTGGAAGAAACTTTAGAGAATATTGACATAT
>JAZQBI010000091.1:0-6258 GCA_045545635.1 Clostridia bacterium
GTTGAAATTCTTTCCAAAAAAATTGATATACCTGAGGGTATGCTATATGGCTGTACGGCACTTACAAAAGTAAGTCTGCCTGACGGGGTAACCTCTATAGGCGAGAATGCTTTTAAAAATTGCTCAAAGCTTGCAGACATCAAAATACCTTATGGTGTTACCCAAATAGCTGACAGCACATTTTATTTCTGTTCCTCACTTACGGAAATTATCTTACCCCCAAGTGTTACAACAATATCACAGAAGGCTTTTTGGAGATGCGATAATTTGAAAACACTTGTAGTACCAAAGAGTGTAACACATATTGCGGCGGGATTTTATGGTATATCAGGAGGACTTTCGATATTTTATGAAGGCACCGAGGAAGAATTTGTTGATATATATGTTAAGCATGAAAATGGTTTAGAACTTGATAAATTCAGTGCATATTATAGTTATGATGCTCAAAATCAGAGTATGGGCGGTAGCTGCGGTGACGATGTTAAATGGAGTCTGTCACTTAAAACAAAAACTCTTAAGATAACAGGCAATGGCAAAATGAGTGATTTTTCATCTTCGTCTACCGTATCACCTTGGTATAATTTTGCTTCCAACATCAAAACCGTTGAGATTGCAGATGGTGTAACATCCATAGGAAAATATGCATTTTATAATTGCAAAGCATTAGAAAACATTATTTTCCCGACAACAGCTATAGATATAGATGATAACGCTTTTAACGGTTGCGCCGGCTTAAAAAAGGTTGTTTTCCCTGAAAATGTTGTAAGAATCGGTAGTGAAGTTTTTGAACGCTGTACTTCTCTCGAAGAGGTAACTGTATATGATAGTGTAAGCGAAATTGAACACGAAGCTTTTAACTATGCATATGCACTTCGTGTTATATATTACACAGGAACCAAAGAGGAGTTTGACAGCAAACATTTTCTTCCATCTGATATAACAAAAAAACTTGTATTTAATTATGATGTTAATAAAGGCCTCTCCGATGGTACTTTTGGCAACAATATCATATGGACACTCAATGCAAAAACAGGCGAACTTGTGCTTAGGGGTAGCGGCAATATGCCGCCTGTGCTTTATAACGGCTCCCCTTGGGCGGCGATATCGCTGGTTAAAAATGTCAAGTTTTCAGAGGGCATTACTTCAATTGCATCCAGAGCTTTTTACAACTATGATGCTATAGAGTCTGTAACTATACCGAGCACTGTTACAAAAATAGAGTCATCTGCATTTCAGAATTGTAAAAATCTTGCAACTATTGAGTATAGTGGCACACAGGAGCAATGGAATAGTGTAACCAAAGGATATGGCTGGAACAATTCAATGGGCGCCAATGTTACAGGTGGTACTGTTATGGTATACAGAGGTGCACCTGTTGTAAAAGAGGATAAAAAATCTCTTGAATTAAGCCGCACCTCAAGCAAGATTACTGTTGTTGCATCATCCGAAACGGGCGATTACAGCGGTGTTTTAGTAATAGCACTCTATAAAAATGGTGAGCTTGTAGAGCTTAAATATGCAGATGCGACAATAAAGTATGATTATACATTTACACAAAGTGCCGATACCTTTAAAGCAATGTGGATTAAAGACCTTAAATCCATGAAGCCGCTTTGTAAGAGTGTTGAAATTAAATAATAATATTATAAATAAAAGAGGGAAAAATTATGAACAGAATTGAACACAGAGAAGAGGAGTGGATGTTCCCCTTTGTGGAATACTCTCCCGAAGTAAAAAAGGAAAAAATGCCCCTGATAATTCAGCTTCACGGTGCAGGCGAGAGAGGGCACGGCAAGGAGGATCTTGCACTTGTTGATGTACACGGATTTTCCAAGCACCTTGCGGAAAATGACTATGACTGCATTTTTGTTATGCCCCAGTGTCCCGTGGATAGTTTCTGGGCGGCAAGGGTAGAGTCCATCGTAAAGTTTGTGGAACAGCTAAAGGCAGAGTTTGATGTTGACGAGGACAGGGTATATCTCACAGGACTCAGTATGGGCGGCTTTGGTACATGGTACACTGCAATGGCAAGACCGGACCTTTTTGCGGCAATTGCTCCCGTGTGCGGAGGCGGTATGGCATGGAACGCAGGAGTTCTCACAATGCCTGTGTGGGCATTCCACGGTGCTGATGACAGCGTTGTAAATGTAAGAAACTCTGATGAAATGGTGGAAAAATTAAAGTTTTTTGAAAAAGATGTCAAGTACACACGTTATGACGGCGTGGACCACAACTCATGGCAGTACACCTACAACAGGGAAATGGTTGAGTGGTTTTTGAGCAAAAAGCGAAATGCTTAATTTAGTGTAAAGGAGAACAAAAAATGGGTGGTTTTATAGGTTTTGTAATATTTTTATTGGTTATTATTCTTATTCCAAATGTCAAGATAGTTCCTCAGGCACATGAGTTTGTCATTGAATTTCTGGGAAAGTACAAGGCAACATGGGGTGCAGGTATTCATGTAAAGATACCGTTTATTGAAAGAATTTCCAAAAGAGTCACATTAAAGGAGCAGGTTCTCGATTCACCTCCTCAGCCTGTTATCACCAAGGATAATGTAACAATGCAGATTGATACCGTTATATATTATGCCGTGTATGATTCCAAGCTTTTTGCCTACGGTGCGGTAAATCCCATATCTGCCCTTGCCAACCTTGCGGCAACAACTCTGAGAAACATTGTTGGTGAACTGGAGCTTGACGGAACACTTACCTCCAGAGATACTATCAATGCAAAGATGACAACAATCCTTGACGAAGCCACAGACAAGTGGGGCATCAAGGTTAACCGTGTTGAGCTTAAGAACATTATTCCCCCTCAGGAAATACAGAAATCCATGGAAAAGCAGATGAAGGCGGAGCGTGACAGACGAGAAACTCTTCTTCAGGCAGAAGGTCACAAGGCTGCGGCTATTACCCGTGCAGAGGGCGATAAGCAGGCGATGATTCTTGCCGCCGAGGGTGAAAGAGATGCCGAAATTGCCCGTGCCGAAGGTGAAGCAAAGGCTATATACTTAAAGAAAAAGGCAGAGGCTGACGGTCTTGCGGCACTAAAGAGTGTAGGCGCAGACGGTGCAGTGCTTGAACTTAAAAAGTATGAGGCTCTTGTGGCAATGTCCGACGGCAAGGCATCCAAGATAATTGTTCCCACAGATGCGGTGGAAATGACAAAGGCGAATGTAGTATTTTCCGAAACAACAGGAATAGGGGATGTTACACTTGCAGGCAAGGATGAACCCGAATTGCCAAAGGAAGACCCTTGCTGTGAAGAATAGAGGATAAAAATGGAAAAATTAAAAAAGGAGATACTCTCCGGTATTCCAACATACACACCGGAGAGTTATGCTTGGTATGGCATTGATGAATTTGAAAATTTGATATACGAAAAAGAGGGCTGCAAGATTTACGGAGATGCCATTCAGGCGGCACTGGATAAGTATAAATGTGTTCGGATTTCCAAAAGAGAGAGTATGTATCTGGAAAAACCCATCATAATGAAGTCGGGTTACAGACTAAAGCTGGATAGGTATCAGCATATTGCAAATCTTCCCGACCTTCGCACCTGCCTTATCCGTAACGCCAGCATAATAAATGCCGAAACCAAAAGGGCAATTCACAAGGACTACGATACCGATATATCCGTAGATGGCGGTATATGGGATGGTGGACTCAAAAGCACAGACGGCGAGGATAAGCGTCTTGCCACGGGACTTGTTCCCGAGTACAAATGTGCACTCTCAATAATGCTGTTTGCAAATATAGAAAATCTTGTTATCCGTAATGCCGAATTTAAAAACGGAGGCATAAACTATGCCGTTCAGCTTGGCAGCATAAAGCATTTTCACATAAGTGAGCTTACATACATACGCTACGGCAGAGACGGAGTTCATGTAAACGGTCCTGCCTCCTACGGGGAAATATGCAATCTTACCGGAGAAAATATGGAGGACGATATGGTGGCATTAAATGCCTGGGATTGGGACACATCCGCAGTAACCTTCGGAACTATTGAAAACATATATGTTCACGACAACAAGTCCACCAACAATGAGCTGAGGCTCTTACCGGGAAGAAAAATGTATGAAGATGACTATGTTGACTGCGATATAAAGAACTGTATTCTGGAGAGACTTTCGGGAATATATACATTCAAGCTCTATTGCCAGCCTAATATTTCCAATGCGGAAATAGAGGGATATCACGATGTTTCCGGAACAGTAGGTAATATCAGCAATGTGTGGTTTAAGGATATTGATATCAACGAAAATAAAGACAGCGGTTTTCACGGACTTCCGGTAAACGGGATATTTGATGTCTGTGCCAACTGCCGTGATTTGCATTTCGAAAACATCCGAGTGCTTTCCGCCAGAGAAGATGTGGAAAAACGGGGCATGAAATTTATGAGTGCAGGTCCTCTTTCCGCAGTGTGGAAAAACGGTTCGGATAATCCCGATGATTGGGGAGAGGTTTTTGATCCTGATGCAGTTTGCTTTGTAGAGGATATATATTTCAGCAATGTCAGCTTTTTGGACGGAAAAGCCACTACCCGTGAAGAACTTACAAAGGAGATTACAATGAAAATAAACCCTGATTATCCGCGAACTACCCCAAGAGGAGGAACAGGTTATGGGAAAATCGGCAGAGTTTATATTGACTGAGAGGAGTATACTATGAAAGCACTTATTACCGGCGCAAGCTCCGGATTTGGATGGGATATGGCTCATATTCTTTCCGATATGGGCTATGACATAATTGCAGTTGCAAGACGAAGAGAGCTTCTGGAAAAATTAAAGAGCGAGCTGAAAACCAATGTTGAGATTGTATGTTGTGACATAACAGACCGCACCTCCTGCGAGGAGCTTGCGAAGAGAGCAGGGGAGGTAGATATCCTCATTAATAATGCAGGTTTTGGAGTGTTTGGAAGCTTTTGTGAAACAGATCTTGACAAGGAGCTTACTATGATAGACACAAATGTTAAGGCACTGCATATTATGACCAAGCTCTTTTTGCCTGAATTCAAAAAGAGAAATTCAGGATATATTATGAATGTTGCATCCTTGGCATCGTTTTTCCCCGGACCGCTTTTTGCGGCATATTATGCCACAAAATCCTATGTACTGAGACTTACTCAGTCCATACAAGAGGAGCTAAGGCGTGATAAATGCAAGGTGAAGGTTTGTGCACTTTGCCCCGGTCCTGCCCACACGGGATTTGCCGATGCCGCAAAGGTCAACTTCGGAACAGGAAGCGAGGGCGGCATAGCATCAAAAGTTGTTCTTACAAGCCGTGCGGTGAGCGAATATGCAATCAAAAAGATGTTCAAAAATAAAACCGTGATAGTGCCCGGCTTTATTATGCGGTGTGCGGTGTTTGCAAGACATCTGCTTTCCGACAAGCTTCTTGCAAAGGCGGTATATACAGTTCAAAGCAAAAAAATGGTTATTAAGTAAAAAAACTATTGACAACTGACTTTCGGTGTGCTAAAATTTATCCATAGTTGAATAATTTTAAAGGCTGTGACGAAGACGGTCGGGTTACGATGTTTTGAGAGAGTTGGCGGTTGCTGCGAGCCAATGGCGGAGTTTCCCAATGGCCCATCACTTCTGAGCCGGATGTCCGAAAGATTATATCGAGTAGACACATTCCGAGAAATGCTGCGTTAGTGCATAGGGCTTGCTAGAGCCTGTGAGCGGCACAAAGTAAAATTTGTGCAATTTGAGTGGTACCGCGGAATTACATTCCGTCTCAAAGAAATCTTTGAGGCGGAATTTTTTGTTTTAAAGAAAAATTACCGCCGACTAAATTACGAAAGGATGGTAAATGTGAACGGAGAAGTTTTTCAGAAATCAGAAGAAATGCAACAGCTTATGGAGGTCGCACTCCGAATTAAGCAGACAAGAGAAATTCTTTCCCTTTCGGATGAAGATATGGCACAGAAAACAGGCGTGTCAGTAAGCGATTACAGAGAATTTGAAAGCGGAAAAAGGGATTTCAACTTTACCTTTATCTACAAGTGTGCCAAGGCATTCGGTGTAGATCCCACAGACCTTCTCAAAGGCTCCAGCCCCACACTTTCCGGCTATGAGCTTACAAGATGCGGAGAGGGACTTCCCATTACAAGAACAGAGGGATATACCTACAAAAACCTTGCCGCTATGTTCAAGAACAAACTGGCAGAGCCGTTTCGTGTTACAATTCCTTACAGCGAGGAGGATATTGCAAATCCCCATTTTGCAACTCACAGCGGTCAGGAATTTGA
>JAZQBI010000092.1:0-2978 GCA_045545635.1 Clostridia bacterium
AGGCATATATTTATAGAAAAACATCTGGAAACAGATGTTTTTCTACATTTATGGTGATTTTAAATGATTTACAGGCTAATTAATACTCTGTATTCTTTGGTATCCCTGCCTTTTTGCGGTCTGGACTTTTTTTACATTCCCGTGTCATGTAAAGCATGAAGGGATTATTGCTTGTGCCAAAACAGCTCCGTCCCCTACGAATGGCTTGCACAAATATCCATTTTGCTACAGCCTCATTTTCATATTAAAACAATTCTATTTCCGTCACATTATCGGAGTCCGGATTCAGCTTGCAGTACAGCTGTTTCACGGTTTCAAATGCCGCCTTTGGGCGTCTGTACTCGTCCACAAGTCCCTTGTTGTTCACACCGCCGGGACGTTGAAGCTCAAAACAAGGTTGAGATTGTGCATTGCAGAACTGCCATATAAATCCGCCGCACATTTCTTCACTGCCAAAGTAGCTTTCTATACCCTTTGTAAGAAGAAGCGACTGGTAGTTTTCCGTCCATCTCTGACTCTCGAATGAGCACATTCCCTTTATTCCGGCACCGCCGAATTCACTCATCATCATAGGCATCTTTCTGCCTTTAGCATTGGCATCCACCTGAGAACGCATCCTTGCAATGTACTGCTCAAAGGTTTCCTCAGTTACCGAGGGGAACCATCCTGTATAGTAGTTAAATCCGACAACATCCACAAGGTCGGAGCATATGTCCTGAGGGTTTCCCGGATGCACTGAGCAGGTTGCAAAGGAGGTAAGTCTGGATCTATCCGTTTTCTTTACCATAGCCACCATCTTTTCCGTAAGGGCACGGGACTGCGGCAGAGAGGTGTCAATTTCGTTATATAATCCCCAGAACACTATGGATGGGTGGTTGATATCTCTCTTTATCATTTCTCCGAACATAGTGAGAATTCTTTGCACAAAGCTATCTTCCTTAAGGGATTCGTTCCAATCCAAAAGGTTTCCCCAAAGAGGAATTTCCTCCCAGAAGAGGAGTCCCTGCTGGTCGCAGTAGTCTATTGTCTTTTTGGAGTGGGGATAGTGTGCTCCGCGAACCGCATTACAGTTTAGGTCCTTTATTATGTCGATATCCTTCTTTATGAGGTTAAAAGGCATAGAGAATCCCCAATCGGGGTGTATTTCGTGACGGCAGACGCCAATTATCTTTATTTTTCTGCCGTTTAAGTAAACATCCTTTTCCCGTGTTTCTATTTTACGGAAACCTATTCTTTCGGTGAGATTTTCTCCCCCGAATTCCACCGTGATGTGGTAAAGGTTTGGCTTTGCTATATCCCACAGTCTGATGTTATCAAGCGAAATTCCATCCAGAGCAAAAATTCCGTTGCCGTCTACAGTAATTTCCTTTTGACAAACCAGCTTGTCATCGCAGTATACCTTTATGGTGTCGGTTGTTTTCTTTAATGCAAAAAGCTCAGCTTCTATGTTGATGCCGGCTTTTTTCATATCCTCCGACAGGGTATATCTAATGACGGTATTGCGTATGAGGACATTTGATATTTCCACTACCCCCACACCGCGGCATATTCCTCCGTAATTGTACCAATCGCAATTTTCGTGAGGTATGGTATCTTTGAGGTTGGGGGTGTTGTTTACTCTTACCGTTATTTCGTGCTTTCCGCATCCGATACCAAAGGCATCAAATCCAAACTCCACAAATCCGCCATAGTGATGACCTATGTGCTTTCCGTCTATATATACATCACATTCGTTGTTTACTGCTTCAAAGGTGATGTGTATATTTTCCTCCGATGTTTCAAAAAATGTGCGGTACCAGGCTGTACCTACATATCGAAAATACCCCAGTGTGGTATTCCAACAGGAGGGAACACACATCTCAATTGTATTTTCCGGAAATCGTTCATACCATTTTTCGTCAATTCCTTTATTTTGGGGATCGGCTAAAAAATCCCATATTTTGTTAAGAGCCGTATATTTTGCAGTGGTGCTTCTTGTAAATAGTCTGTCCATAACAAATCTCCTTTTTATAAGAAAAGTGTTTGATAAGCTGTTTGCTTTCTTATAATATAATTGTATTGAAATGAACGCTCAAAGTCAAGGAATCAGGTAAAACGTCAAAAAAAACCGTAAAAGAGATATATTAAAAACATCGGTGACCGCAATTTTACAGTCACCGATGTTTTTAATCTTTATTAATAAGATTTCTCTTTATTTTGTTGGAAGAATTCTTTGTAAATGCTTCCTGACGCAATTTGATTTTGGAAATCTTTTTGTATACAGGAAGAACGCTTGTCGCTTCGGATATATCCTTTCTTATGAGCTGTTCAAAGTCGGGATTATCTTTCACGCCCTCAAATTCCCAATCGGGGAATACTTCTGCACAGAGGGCATCTTCAATGCCGTTTTCATCCTTTACGGAGTACACAACAACTTCCTTTACATAAGGAATTGTATATACCGCTTCTTCGATGGATTCAGCTGGAATATTTTCACCATTACTTAAAATGATTAGGTTCTTGATTCTGCCGGTAATATGTAATGCGCCATACTCGTCTATAAAACCGATATCGCCTGTTCTGAACCATCCATCCACGAATACTTTCTCATTCTCGGCTTCGTTATGATAATACCCCTGCATAACATTGTCGCCTTTTACAAGCACTTCGCCGTCTTCCGCTATCTTCACTTCATTGCAGCATAGCGGCAATCCTACACTTCCAACGATATTGTATTGATTTCTATTTACTGAAACAATTGGTGCACACTCCGTAATACCATAACCATTTAGGACAGTGATTCCTATGGAATCGAATGCTTTTACAAGTTCCTGAGTGAGTGGTGCACCACCACAGATAATTAAATCCAATCCACCGCCAAACGCAGACAGTACAGATTGAAACAATCTTTTTCGTATATCAATTCTAAACGTACGAAGTACATTGCTTATCTTAATTAACTGTTTTAATACCTTATCTTTGCCTTGCTTTTTTGCGGT
>JAZQBI010000093.1:0-41528 GCA_045545635.1 Clostridia bacterium
ATATACAGCTCTTGCCTCTAATCTCGGTATTACAAACGGACTTAAATTGAAAGCAGAGACTCCTGCAGTAAGGCGGGATGTGGCAATTATGGTTTTTAATGCACTTGATATTCCTCTTATGGCAGAGAAAAGTAAAGAAAACGAGGAAGAAGATGATAGTGCTGTTGCCTATGTGATTATGGATGGAAAAAACGGTGTTCCGCTTTCTACATTACGGAAAAATATAAAGTAAAATTTTATGCAAAAAATGCAGTCTGAAACCCACTCAGACTGCATTTTTCGTAATAGAATCGTAATCCAAATTTAAAAACCGTAATCTAACTTTAAAGAACTGAAAATTGATTTAGATATCCATATAATGTATAATATATTTAGCATATTATATACGGGAGATGATTGAGATGAAATTTGCACATGATTTCAAAATGGCTGCAAGGGTAGCTCTGACCGGAAGATGGAAAATGGCAGTTGTTGTGGGGCTTGTGGCATCCATTCTCGGTGCGGCGGAGGACAGCGGTTCTATGTTCAGAATAAACATCGACCTTTCCAATCCAAATGTTGATTTGAACTTTGCCGGACAGAGTATTTTGTCAACAGAGGAGCTTTTTAATTCCCCAGCAGTTCCCTTTATTGCCGGAGGCTTTGGTCTTATTTTTGTGGCGGCACTTGTTATGGGCGCGGTGTATTTTGTTTTGAGCAGTTTCGTATCCGTGGGATATGCAAAATTTAATCTTAATCTTGCGGACGGACAAAATGCAGTTTTTGAAAATTTGTTTGAATACTTTTCCTGCTGGAAAACTACTGCGGTTTCTTCGCTTTTGAGATTTTTGTATGTTTTCCTTTGGTCACTTCTTTTCGTTATTCCCGGTATTGTTGCATCCCTAAGCTATTCCATGACAAATTGCATTCTTGCAGAAAATCCAAACCTTACTGCCTCCGAGTCTATTGAAAGGTCAAAGGCAATTATGCAGGGGAACAGATGGAGATTTTTCTGCCTGCAGCTAAGCTTTATAGGCTGGGACATTCTGGCACTTTTTACATTTGGTATTGGATTTTTGTTTCTCGCACCCTACAAACAGGCGGCGTATGCAGCTTTTTACCGTGATGTGTCGAGGGTACAATACGAAATGTTTGACGATGAGTATAATTTATGAAAAAGATAATTGTGTTTAATTATTCGCTTCGGTGGTTATAACTAAAAACAAAAGGAGTTAGATTAAAATGAAAAAGACGGTTTTTGCTGTTTTATTGGTATTCCTCGTTTGTTTTGCCGGATGCGGAAAAGATGATATGTATCTTCCCAAGGCAAAAAGCGACAGGATGTACACAACGGTATCTGGCGGAGAAGAAACACACAATGGCGATGGCTACACTCTTACAGTTCCCGTAAAAAATTACCGCTATGAAAAGGAATATGATGACGGTGCTTTGGAAGAAAAGTGGGAATACACAAAAAAAGACGATGTGGAAGTCAAAGTAACCACATACCAAAATACCGATGAGCTTGAAGCAAGGAGCAGATTCCTGAGAGAAAACGACGATTATATTTTTGAGGACCTTACCGGATATTCTCTGTGCGGAACGGAGAGGGACGGAGATACCTTGTGGTTCAATCTCTACGAGACAGACACGGCAACCTACATTGTCTCCTGGAAATACCCCGAAAATACAAGCGAAAAGCTAAAAAAAGAGCTGGCGGATATTGCACAGACCTTTGAAACAGAACAGGAGGCATAAAAATGAAAAAAACATCGGCATTTATATTACTTTTTGTAATGCTGTTTTGCACAATAAGTCCTTTGGCGGCAGAAGAACCAAAGGGGAGTGGAAGCTCTCTGAGGTACTATACCTATGAAGAGCTTACAGGATTTTCCAAAGATGACATTGACCATATTGTTATACGAAGCGGTGTTGACGGTGTGGGATATTCAACGGCATATGACAAAATAACAGACAATATATATGATATTTTAAACACCAAGTCTTTCCGCCCTTATGTGCCCGAGGGTAACAGCGGTGGATGGAAATATATAATTATGTTTTTTGACAAGGATAACAAAGGTCCCGATTACACAATTTCAAGGGGTATAATAGTTCCCGAAAAGGACGGATTATCCTACAGAACTTTAAACGAACCGGCATTGGAGTATGCTGTTCAAAAAGCATATAAGCAAATATCTCTGGACTGCTCAAACTGGGCATCCGATTACATAGTAAGAGCAAACGATTTGGGTATTTCTAAAGAGGGTATTGAATACAAAAAACCCATAACCCGTGAAAAATTCTGCGAAATGATTTACAATATGATTGATAAATCCATGAGTTTAAATTGGCAGATGGTATCACCGAATCCTTTCTGTGATACAGATAACGAAAAGGTAATTTCGCTTTATCTTGAGGGCATAACAAAGGGTAAGGGAAACCTGACCTTTGCTCCCGATGATATTCTGTCCCGTGAGGAGGCAGCCACAATACTTATGCGAGCTGCCGGAGCTATTGGAATTGGCTTTCCGGAAAATGCCTATGATACAAAAGTGTATAGTGATGAAGATTTAATATCAGACTGGGCTTTTGCTTCGGTTCATTATGCAAGAAAAATCGGGATTATGGAAGGAACAAGCAAAACAGAGTTTTCACCAAAGGAAGCATATACCGCACAAGAGGCAATAGCCTCAGTGCTGAGGTTGTACGACAAGACAGAAAACAAAATTCCCGAAAATGTTTTCGAGCTTGCAGACAAGGACGGAAATGTAATCCTTACAGAAAATGATGTGGAGGATTTAAAAAGCTATTCACTCTCCGACGGAGAACAAAACAAGTCAGTTGAGATTTGCATTACAGAAGCCGGAAGAGAAAAGCTTAAAGAAGCAACACGAAAGATTTCGCAGTACCCCGATGGCGGAAACTTTGTTGTGATACATATTGACGGCAAGGAAGAGTTCAGGATGAATTTGCATACAGAACTGGATTCCGACAGCTTTGTTATTTCCGGCTCAGAAACACCCAAGGTTTCGTATGCGGAGCAAAGAATAAAATCTGCTCTGAAAGAATAGGAGGCTTGTATAATGAAAAGAATATTATCCATCATTCTTGCAGTGGTATTGTCTGTGGCGGCAATTACTGTCGGTGCACAGGCAAAGGAAACACTAAAGGTAGGAATAAATGCAGAGTTTCCGCCCTTTGAATACTATGAGGGCGAAAAGCTTACAGGTTTTGACATAGACTTTATGAATACCATAGCCGAGAGAATCGGATATGATATTGAGTACGTGGATATGGCTTTTGACCAGCTTCATTCTGCAGTTGCAGAGGGTATGGTTGACTGTGCAATCTCCGCAATTTCCATCACAGAGGAGAGAGAAAAGGTTGTTGACTTTACAACGCCCTATATCTCCTTGGGAGAAAATGAGAATTACGCAATAGTATTTCCCGAAAACTACAAAATCAAGGCAAAACTGGCTTCTGCTGCAGGTGAGAGTTTTGTATACAGCCTTGTAAATGAGACGATTAAAGAGCTTATAGCCGATTCCACTGTGGATAAGCTTGCGGAAAAATATGATTTGAGTAACCTCGATATTAATGAGAATACATATTCCGATAATGCGGATGAGCTTGCGGACGAAATGTCAGGAAACATTCCCGGAAAGTGGGCGCAGGAAGATATCAAAAAAGCGGCATACTTTGGCATAACCCAATCCGGAAAATATTATCGTTACAGAAGCTCAATAACCAGAGAAGAATTCTGTGAGCTTGTATACAGCACAATAAAGTCGGTGCTTAACAAATCCTACACCATAAACACATCCTTTAAGTATGAGGATACAGACAGCGAAACCGCAGTTGTACTAAACCGCCTGGGTATTGTAAAGGGAAAGACAGAAACTAAATTTGCACCAAATGACTTCCTCACAAGGGAAGAGGCGGCAACAATCATTGTGCGGATGATAAATACTCTTTTCCCTATGGATGTAACGGAGATGTGGTTTGATTACGACGATATGGCAGAAATTTCCCCTTGGGCATCGGACTCGGTTCAGACAATAAGCAACCTTGGTTTTATGAACGGTGTCGGCGAAAACTCCTTTGCTCCAAAGGATACATATACAACAGAGCAGGCGATAGCCACTCTTGTGAGAGTTTGCGAAAGGGCAAAGGCATCCCTGGGTGACGACTTGGGCATTATCGGCGGTGCAGACGGTCCCACTGCAATAATTGTAGGGGAAAATGCAATTTCCGATGAGGGGTACTACAAATTCTGCATAAAAACATTCGAAAATCAAATCAAGGTGGATGATTTCTACATTGACGAGGCAATAAAGCTTGTCAAAGAGTCCTGCGAGCTTGCAAAGGATAAGGAAATCATAGGACTTTACACTGCAAACGAAGATATAACAGACAAGATATCGGTTATCGGAGAGCTTGACTATAGTAAACCAAACGGTGTATTTTGTATCGAGACGGATATGGATAAGCTCACCTCAAACCTTAAGGCTGCGGCAGAGGCAGAGAGCGTTGATATTGATTTTGGCAAACTGGAAAAGATAACCAAAAGATATAATTCAAACTATCTTGCAAGCCTTATAAATTCATCATACGGAGCAGAATATCTTGCGGCACTTACAATTCTCACCAATAGCCGTGGATATGTAATGCCAAAGGATTTCAAGGATGATTTTGCACTATATCTGCAATATGACGGTGATTATTCGGCAATTGTATCTTTCTCGGAATACGGAGACGGAGTAATAAGTGCCAATATGTCCTTTGTGAGAAACGGTGACAAGGACAATATGATGAGGCGCCTGTACGAAGTTGCTTCTGCTCTGGGAGAAGATGTTGTCAATGTTACAAAGGTGGTGGAAAAGTAATGAAAAAAATAATATCCCTCATTCTGGCACTATGTATAATACTTCCCTCCGGAGTGTGCACTCCTGCAGATGCTGTGGAGAATGTCGGGACATCAAGATTTGTAAAGGTAAAAATTCCATTTCCGGATGAGATAGAGGATTATCAATCCTGGCTCACCCGTGCCAGATACAAGGACAGCGGAGAAGTTATTCCCTTATCAATGGCATATGATGGCAGTGTGTATGCCACAATACCGGTTGAAAACAAAAACAGAGAGATAGAAGCTTTCGTTCCTGAAGAATTGACATTTACCGATGAAGACAGTTCAAGCTATGATTTTCACAACTTTAAAATGCTTTCGAGAGTCGGTGTTATCAAGGGCAATGACAGAGGCGAGGCAAATATTTATGACAATGTAACCCGTGCAGAAGCGGTTGCAATGGTAATGAGATTTCTTGGACTAAATAAAGTTGCCATGCAAGGCACTGTAAGAATTTTTGACGATGTGACAAGCGATAAGTGGTTTTATCGGGAAGTTCTTTCTGCATATTATTACGGCCTTGTTAAAGGAGATTCCGAAAAAACTTTTTCTCCGCTTCGTGATGTAACCAGAGAAGAGGTTACGGTTATGATTGCAAGAGCGTTGCAGTATGCAGGCCTGAGATGCTCCGAGTCTACGGTTACGAACTATGCCGATGAGGATAAGATTTCCCATTGGGCAAGGCAAGCTTATGAGCTTATGGAACGAAACCTTGTATCGGATTATGACGACACAGACAGGGAGAATCCTGTAAGACTTCTTAATCCTCAAAAGCCGGCAACAAGGGCAGATATTGCATACATCCTCAATAACACCCAGGATGATTGTCAGATGTATGCTTCCGATCTGGCAGTGCAGTACGGCTTCGACAAAGAGATGCCCGTAATAGACGGCTCAACTTCAACATATCCCTTTACGCAGGCGGTGTATGGTGCTCTGTTCAGAAACGGTCAGACACACCCTCAATATCCCCGTAGTCATTCAAAGAGCCACGCATCCTATCAACGCCTTATAAACGGTGAGGTTGATATGCTCTTTGCCTCTGTTTACCCTGCAAGCGACATTGTTAAAATGGCGGAGGAAAAGGGTGTGGAGCTTGAGCTTATCCCCATTGCATACGATGCCATGATATTCTTTACAAACAAGGATAACCCCATAGAGGGCATTACCAAAGAACAGATAAGCGATATTTATGTAAATAATGCTTATAAAAACTGGTCGGAGCTTGGCGGAAGCGATGCACTTTTGTACCCCTATTGCAGAAATAACGACAGCGGAAGCCACGCGCAGATGGAAAGACACTTTTTAAATGGAAATCAAATCCATCCCGAGGTGCAAAAGGAGACTTCCTACACTATGTCAAACGTTCTTACGGATGTTATTTCGGCAAAAACCGACAATCCTGTTGGCTATGGTCTTGGTTACAGCATATATTACTACTACCACAATGTAGATGCGGTTCTCGGAACAAAACAGCACCTCAAGCTTCTTGCCATTGACGGTGTAGAGCCAAATGACGAGACCATTGCAGACGGCACATATCCCTTATCCAACAACACCTATGTGGTACTGCGGAAGGACACACCAAAGGATTCTCCTGCAAGAAGGATGGCGGAATTTATGCTGACCGAGGCAGGACAGATGTGTGTTGAAAATGCAGGCTACGGCAGACTGAAAAAATCAGATGCAGAGATGACATTTACCGACAGAATGAATTTTCTTATGCCTGATGATACCAACTATATGTTTTCTCCCATATCCGTAAAAACTGCCCTTATGATGGCTGCAAACGGAGCCGACGGGGAAACAAGGGAGGAAATACTGGAAGCACTTGATGTTGAGAATATTGATGAGTACAACAAAAAAATAAGGTTCTTATTGGATAAATATTCTGAGTCGGATGTGATAAAGCTCAACATTTCCAATTCCCTGTGGATAAATTCCGACAAAACACCGCAGAGGTTTTCCAAAAGCTACACAGATGTTTTGGCTGAAACATTTGATGCCACAGCAGAGGTGGTAAACGGCAGTAATGCCGAAAGCCGCATTAACGGATGGGTTAACGAAAAAACAGAGGGTAAAATTGCCCAAATCGTTGACAAAAACAGTGATTTCTGGGCGATGCTTGTAAATGCAGTGTATTTCAAAGGCAGATGGCTCAAGGAGTTTAACAAAGGTGCAACCAAAAAGGATGTGTTCACCTCAAGGGACGGCACAAAGTCCGATATGGATTTTATGAACAGAACTGCGTGGATGAGCTATGCTAAGACCGATGGGGTTTCCGTTATTGCACTTCCGTATCTTACCCGTCATGATGTGTTTGACGAAAACGGCGAATATGTGGAAACCAAAAATCTCGACGGTGTAAACATATCTATGTACCTTATGATGAGCGATGATAAGTTCTCTCCCGAGGAGATTATAAACAAAACAGAAATGAATTCAACATATGTGGCACTATCTGTTCCCAAATTCAGTGTTGAATACAGTACGGGGCTAAATGATATGCTAAAAACATTGGGTATAAACAGGCCCTTCTCTCCAAATGCTGAATTTGAGAAAATGTTTGATAATGGCAATATGTGGATAGATTCTGCTCTTCACAAAACCTACATCAAGGTGGATGAGGAGGGAACGGAAGCCGCTGCAGTAACCTCTGTCGGAATGGCAGGCTCTGCTCGTCCTCCCGAACCCATTGAGGTCAAATTCAATAAATCGTTCACTTTTGTAATCCGGGATATTGCAAATGAGGAAATTCTCTTTGTGGGAGAATTTGCTTTTGATAAGTAATATGGACTATTGAAATAGCAAAGCGAAAAGCCTATCGTTCGGATAGGCTTTTTTGCTTTGCTATTTCGACACCATAAAAGTCCATTAGCGGTGCCTATAAGCGGTCTGCACTTTATTTTACATCCCCGGAAAAATATGTAAATTTCATATGCACATTGTATATGTGCAGAAAAAATGGTATAATTCTATTGCAGGGAGGAGTGATGGAATGGAAAAAGAACAGAAAAGGTCTTATCTTTGTATTGACTTAAAATCCTTTTATGCATCTGTGGAATGTATAGAACGAAATCTAGATCCCCTCACTACCAACCTTGTTGTAGCGGACAATGCACGGACGGAAAAGACAATCTGTCTTGCGGTAACGCCAAGTCTCAAAGCCTACGGTATTCCGGGCAGAGCGAGACTTTTTGAAGTGGTGCAAAGAGTTAATGAAGTAAACCGTCAGAGAAGATGGAACTCTCCCCAAAGAAGATTTACCGGTATTTCCTGCGATGATGCAAAGCTAAAGGAAAATCCGTCACTGGAGGTGGGGTATATCGTTGCCCCTCCGAGAATGGCTCATTATATGGAGTACAGTACGAGGATTTACGATGTGTATCTAAGATACATCTCTCCTGAGGATATTCTTGTCTATTCCATTGACGAAGTATTTATGGATATTACAAATTATCTCAAAGCCTACGGTAAAACTCCCCACGAGCTTGCTATGACAATCATCCGTGACGTTTTGTCCGAGACGGGCATTACTGCCACTGCAGGAATCGGCACAAATATGTATCTTGCAAAAATTGCAATGGATATAACCGCAAAAAAGATGCCCCCCGACAAGGACGGAGTGCGTATTGCCGAGCTTGACGAAATGAGCTACCGCAGAGAGCTGTGGAATCATAAACCCCTCACGGATTTCTGGAGAGTAGGAAAGGGCTATGCCAAAAAGCTTGAAGAAAATTATCTCTACTGTATGGGCGATATTGCCAGAGCCTCTCTTACTCCCCACGGAAGAAAGAAGCTGAAAAAACTCTTCGGCATAAATTCAAAAATGCTTATTGACCACGCTTGGGGATATGAGCCGTGCACCATGGCGGAGGCAAAGGCATACACACCAAGCTCAAAAAGTATGAGCGTGGGGCAGGTTCTGCATTGTCCCTATGACTTTGAAAAGGCAAGAATAATCGTGTGGGAAATGCTTGAGCTTCTCTCTCTTGACCTTGTGGAGAAAGGTCTTGTTACCAATCAGATTGTGCTTACAATAGGCTATGATATCGAAAATCTTACAGATCCAAAAATACAAAGCCAATACAAAGGGGAAATAAAAACAGACTACTACGGACGAAAAGTGCCAAAACACGCTCACGGAACTGCAAATATAGACAGGCACACATCATCTTCAAAACTGATTACAGATGCGGCACTGGGGCTCTATGATGAAATTACAGATAAAAATCTTCTTGTAAGACGGGTTACGATATGTGCGAATGACATTGTTCCCGAAAAGAGTCTTGAGGACAAAAAGCAATATGAACAGCTTGATTTGTTTACCGACTATAACAAGCTTGACACCAAGCGGAAAAAGGAAAATGAACTCCTTAAGAAAGAACGGAAAATACAGGAAGCTATGATTGATATTAAGCACCGCTATGGAAAAAATGCAATTATCAAAGGAACAAATCTTCAGGAGGGCGCAACATCAATAGAACGAAACAAGCAGATCGGAGGGCATAAAGCTTAAAAATGGATAACTTTGATGATATGTTAAATATGCAGTACCCGAATCCGCAAATTGAAAAAGATTTCCCTGACAAGGTTCTGAGAGCTGCACAATTTGCGCCATTCGCCGCACTTACAGGACACGATGAAGCTGTTAAGGAAACTGCACGACTAACCGACAAAAAGATTGAGCTTGATGAATACGAAAAAGATGAGATTAACAGACAGCTAAACTATATCACAGAGCATATTGATGACGGGCAGATTTTTTCTATAACTTACTTTGTACCGGACGGCAAAAAAGATGGAGGACGGTATGACACAGTAACGGACACCGTGCTTAAAATCAGAGAGTATGAAAATATTCTTGTAATGAATAACGGAACAGAAATACCAATATCCGATATTCTGACAATTGGTGCGGAATTTGAAATATAGAATTTTCAATGTTACAAAAATGTTTCGAATTTTTCAAAATGCATACATAATGCTTACAAATTGCAGTATGTGTTTGACTATATATAAATGGTAGTTTAAAATATAAGTAGAAGGAGAGGATAATATGGCAAGAAAAAATATATTGTTTTTTGTGTTTACTCTTATTATGTCATTTTGTCTGGTGTCAACTGCATTTGCAGACAGCGGAAAACCCATGTTCAGCGATGTTGATGAAAAGCACTGGGCAAGAGAACAGATAGAGGACTTTGCAGGCAAGGGTATAGTGGACGGCTACACAGACGGCACATTCAGACCTGATAGCGGTGTTACAAGAGAGGAATTCTGCAAGCTTCTTGTTGCCATGTTGGGACAGGGTGCAGAAAAGCCAAAAACACAGACTTTTTCGGATGTTGACAAGGACAGATGGTCCTATGCATATGTGGAAATGTGCAGAGATTTTCTCACGGGATATATCAATCCCTTTGGGGGACTGCCGTCTTTCCGTCCCGAGGAGTTTGCCACAAGAGAGGATATTACTGTTGCTCTTGTAAAGATGCTGGGATTAGATGCAGAGGATATACATAACAAGGATATTGTGTCGGACAAATTTTCCGATGCGGACAAAATATCTCCGAGTCTTAAGGACTACGTGACACTTGCAGTGGAAAACGATATAATAAACGGCTATCCAGACGGAACATTCCGTCCCGGTGACAGGGTGTCAAGGGCAGAAGCAGTAGTACTTCTTAACCGTGTTTCCAAGCAGGCAGTCAGTGATATGATGAAGCCTGCAGACAAAGAAGATAAGGAAGATAAACCGGACAAAGAAGAAATTAAAGAAGATATTAATGACAAGGCAGAAATAGAAGAAGATAATACTGAAAAAGAAGAAGAGAAAAAAGAAGATACAAAGGACGAAGAAACCCCAAAGAAGATAGTAGGCTTTGCCGTTGTTACAAAGGTATCACAGGCAAGAGATGAAAACGGCGAAGAGGTTACAAGAGTATCCTGTGTCAGAGGAGAGAAAGAAGGGGTAGTTATCTTTAATGAGCGTTCACAAAACCAGGGTGTGGAATGTAACCTTAAACCGGGTGATGTGTTTATGTTCAATACCGACAAGCTGGGAAATGTTACCCAGTACATCGCCATTGCAAGGGTTACACCTGACAACGGATTTGAATTTGTGGGCGGCAAGTCATCTCTTGAGGATGCACTTTCCACCCGCAAGAAACCCACGGAGCTTGTTCTGGGATATATAGAAAATGACAGAAGAAAAACCAACTCCAAAGGAGAAATTATTACAGTAAACGGCGAGAGCTATGTAATTACAGATGACACATTTAAGTACACTTTTGATACCACAGGAAGAAACAAAAGAATAGAAATTTCGGATTTTATGTACGAAGCCGATTACTTTGAATTTCAGGAGGATTCCGAGGACTACGGTACAGCTTGTCCGATACTTCTCAGAATTGTAGACGGTGCAGTTATTGATGCATACACCACCAATGCCAAAGTAAAAGTTAAAATCAATTAGGTCACACACCCCTCCGATTAAATATAAAAAAAGCAAGTCGACTGTGAATATTCACGGTTGACTTGCTTTTTGCATTATAGATTGTATGATTCCGCCAATGCCACAACCTCTACTGTGTTGGCAGGCCCAAGACCTTTCACTGTTCCTTTTGAGGAGAGGACCTTGGAAATTTCCAGTATGTGATAATTTTTTATCTTTTCACCCGGAAACACTATTGGTATTTCGTCGGGCATGCGGTAGATGGTTCTTTTGGATACTCTTTCAAGACAAAGCTCCGAGGGAAGGAATTCTCCGGGGGCATTGAATGCTTTTTCGGGTGTCATTCTTATGTCAAGGTCTTCGGGAACTGCATTTTCCACCACATCATTTACGAGTACGGATTTTTCCTCTATTTTTTTGGCGATATTCATAAGTGCCCTGGTGAGCCTTTGTATTTCGTGAACGGTGTTGTATATGCTTACAGAACATATCACAAAATTATCTGTGGCAGCCTCCGCTTCTATATCCTCTTTTTTGCGGAGAGTTTCTGCAAGGGTGTAGCCGTCAAGCTTCGCACGGGAGAGGTTCAGCACAATACGGAACGGATCCATATCGCAGATGTAGTCACTTTTGCAAAGCTCACTTCCAAGCCACTGTATGGGGGTGTTCTCCGATATGAGCTTGCGCCCTTTGTCGATTTCACGGTATAGTCTTTCAAAAAGTTCAGGATTTTCAAAGGCATAGTACACAGCATTTTCCAGTGTGCACAAAAGTGCGGGGGAAGATGATGAGGTTTCGTACATCCTTACAAGGTCGCAAATCCTCTGAAAGTTTATGTCGGGATCGGCTATGTGGAGAAGTGCTCCGCCTTTAAGAGAGCCAAGGGTTTTACTTGCACTCTGCACACTCACATCGGCACCCTGTTTTGCAGATGGCTGGGGCATATTTTTGGAAAAACCAAAGTGGGCCCCAAGGGATTCGTCCACCAGAAGCTTCTTTCCGTAGGAGTGGCATATTCTTGCTATGGTTTTGATGTCGGACACAACTCCGTAGTAGTTGGGAGATGTTATTACAACCGCCTTTGCATCGGGAGCGGATATGATTGCCTTTTCCAGAGCGTCGGTATCTACTCCGCCGGACATAGAGAGCTGATAGTTGTAGTTTCTCTTGACAAATACAGGACTAAGGCCAAGCACGGTCATAGCATTTACGACACTTTTGTGACACTCCCTGTCTACAATTATTTTGTCTCCGGGCACTGTGTAAGTACCGAGCATTGCATATATTCCGCCTGTTGCACCGTTTCTGAGATACATAGTGCGGCAGGTGGAATATTTTTGGGATATTATGTCTTCACTTTCGGCAATAAGCTCCTTCATGTCAAGAGAGTCGTTATCGTAGCCGTATAGGTCAATCCGGCTTACGGATTTTGCCCTCATGGTTATTCTTCCTTTATGACCGGGGGAGATAAATGGTATTCCTCTGTTTTTCGAGTGTTTATTAATACCGTCAAAAATCGGTGTTTTCATCTTGTTTTTTCCTTTCTGCAGGATTATTCGTATATTCCTTTTACGGAAACCTCACCGGAATTAACTGCAAAGGTTCTGCCCTCACTTGTTACTTCCATTGTTCCGTCGGGAAGTATATCGGTGCATACGCCATTTACTTCTCTGTCAGCGTAAACAAGAGTGATTTCTCTTCCTTTGTTTATGCATAGCTCCCTGTAGCTTTTTATGATTTCCCCGTGGGAAAGGGAGAAGTAGATATTATCTATTTCCTGCAATACTTCGCTAAGTATAATATTTTCGTTATGGGTAACACCTGTAAGACTCTTTATGGATGCGGCATAGGGCAGATTGTGAGAAAATGAATTATTAACATTTATGCCGATGCCTGCAAGGATAATATTGTTTTTATCTTCATTATATCGGTTCTTTGTAAGGATTCCGCAAAGCTTCTTTCCGCCGGAAACTATGTCGTTGGGCCATTTTATATCACATGGCACATAACGGGACAGCACTCTGCACACACCCACTGCACACACAAGGGTGGTGAATGGAAGCGGAAAGTCATTTCGTGTATGCTCAAGTGCAAAGGTAAAGTACACACCGCCGCTTTCGCTTTCCCAGCTTCTTCCCAACCGTCCGCAGCCTTCTGTCTGGTGGGCACATACAACCGTAAGTCCGTTGGAAAAGGGCATTTGTTTTATTTTGTCAAATGTAGATGTAAGCTCATCAAAAAAAATAATCTCCGAGCCTATAATACCCTTTGGTTTTATAGCCTCAATGGCTTTGGTACACAGCTTATTATTCATACCTTTCAACCTTTGCGTTTATTTTGTCCCCTTGGATTTCTATGATGCCATAAGTTAAGCGGGAACCGGGATTCATAATGGTGGTATCATCGCTTTGCTCCAGATAGGGAATGTGAGTGTGACCGAACAGAACAATGTCCGCACCTACTTCCTGAGCCTTTAATGACAATGGAAGAAGCGAGGATTTTACATTATATTTGTGTCCGTGACAGGCAAATATCTTTTTCCCGTCTATGGTGGCTATCCTCTCCAATGGGTATTCTTTATCGAAATAATCGTTATTACCTTTTACGGATGCAATGATTTTCTGCGGAAAACGCATCTCAAAACGCCTGCAGTCATCTGCCATATCTCCAAGGTGAAAGGTATAGTCGGGGTTTATTCTTTTTATAAGAGAAACGGCATTCTCAATAAATCCGTGGGTGTCGCTTATTACAAGTATTTTCAAAAGAATTCTCCTATCCTATATCATAACTATGCTACATTATACTACAAATTAAATGGAAAATCAACCAAAAGGTTAAGTTGCCGGATTTATCAAAAATGCGGCTGTTTTTTGTACATAATTAACAAAATAATGCTATGGCAATGGAATTTGACTATTATTTTAAAAAAAATCACAAAAAACTATTGCAAAATTGTTAAAAATGGTTTAGAATGTATTTACGGTGTCAAAAAGTGGCACGTAAGGGTAACAAAGTGTCAGATTTAAGGTCTGAGTGGAAAGGAAGTGATATCATGTTTAGCGGTGAGTTCGAGCACAGTCTTGATGCCAAGGGAAGAGTTATTATTCCCTCCAAGATGCGTGAACAGCTTGGTGATGTATTTTATATTACCAAGGGTATAGAACACAACCTGCTCATATTCAGTGTTGAAGACTGGAATGAGTTTTATGCTAAACTGAATTCTCTTCCTGTTACAAACCGTAATGCCCGTGGCTTCAAGAGACTTTTTCTTTCCGGAGCTGTTGAGTGTGAGGCAAATGCTCAGGGCAGAATACTCATACCTGCGACACTGCGTGAATATGCCGGAATCGATAAGGATGTAACAATCATAGGCAACGGCAACAATGTGGAAATATGGGATACAAATACATGGAAAACATACATGGACGAGCTGGATGCTGATTTAATTGCGGAAGGTCTTGACGAGGTGGGTATCTCCATCTGATGTATTTCTGACTGTTGCGAGGTGCGTAAATGGACTTTAAACACATATCCGTGCTGCTTCACGAATCCGTTGAGGCTCTTAACATAAAACCCGACGGGATATATGCCGACGGTACTATGGGCGGCGGCGGTCACAGCGAGCAAATAGTGCAAAAGCTTGGTGATAGCGGTATGCTCATAGGAATAGACAGAGATACCGAGGCACTGGCTGCTAGCCAAAAACGACTTTCCTCATATAGTAATGTGAGATATGTTCACAGTAATTACAAGGAAATAAAAGATATACTCTCATCCCTTGATGTGGACAAGCTCTCAGGTGCAGTTCTGGACCTTGGAGTTTCCTCCTATCAGCTTGATTGCAGAGAAAGAGGCTTTTCCTATATGGAGGATGCACCTCTTGACATGAGGATGAATCCGGAGGATTCCCTTAGTGCCTATGATGTGATAAATACATATTCCGAGGAGGAGCTTGCAAAAATCTTCTTTGCATACGGTGAGGAAAAGTTTTCCCGCAAGATAGCCCGCATTATTGCGGAAAGAAGACAAAATAAGCCCATAGAAACCACGCTGGAGCTGGTCGATATTATAAAAGCCGCAATTCCGGAAAAATTCCGTCAAAAGGGTTCTCACCCTGCAAAAAGAGTTTTTCAGGCAGTGCGTATAGAGGTAAACGGCGAGCTTCGGGATTTAAAGGGAGCTCTGGATGACTTTTTTGACAGCCTTGAAAAAGGCGGCAGACTTGCGGTAATTACCTTCCATTCTCTGGAAGACAGAATAGTAAAAAATGCTTTTAATGAATATGCCACGGGATGTACCTGCCCAAAGGATTTTCCCATATGTGTCTGCGGAAAGACTCCACGGGGCAAGGTTATAACACGAAAACCCATACTTCCGGGGCAGGAAGAATACGATAACAACAAACGTTCAAAAAGTGCGAAGCTAAGAATAGTTGAAAAACTGTAACAGATTAAGGTAAAAGGAGGTGTCCCATATGAATAACAGTTACAACTACGGTTCCAGTGCATACAAGCTGGAGCAGTACGAGGAGCAATTCCAAAAAAGCGAAAGAAAACACAAGGGACAAGCCTCTTTAACTCATTCCGAAAAGGCAACTCTGTGCAAAATCGCAGTAATTGCAGTTATAATTGCCTCTGTTGTTGCATCTGCTTTTATATACATAAATGTAATGGCTCTTCGTGCCACCACAAAAATTGATGCTCTGGAAAAGGAACTTGCACTGGCAGTAGACAAAAACAAGCAGAAAGAAATTGAAATAAACAGAAATCTTGACCTTAATGTTATAGAAAAGAAAGCAATTGAAAAACTGGGTATGCAAAAGCCCGACAACAATCAGATTGTATATATAGATGTAAAGAAAGGAAGTTATTCGGAAGCGGTAAATCCCAAGGGTAGTACATCATCCTTGATGGGGGGAATAAAGGAATTTCTCGTAAGCATCAAGGAATATTTCAGCTTTTGATGTAATATAAGTTAATATCTTGGTAGTGAAGGGATTTTTGCCATGGTAGAAATAAAATATAATGTAAAAAAAAGAGCCCCATATATAACTCTTGTAGCGGTTATTGTTTTTATTGCACTGATATGCAAGCTTGCATATTGGCAGTTTGTCAAGGGAGCAGAACTTAAATCGAGCGCCATCCAACAACAGACGCTCGATTCTGTTGTATCATCCAAAAGAGGAATGATAACTGACCGTAACGGAAAGGTGCTTGCCCAGAGCATATCCGTCCAGACGGTAACTGCCACACCTGCAGAGGTAAAGGCGGCAAAGGATAGCGACGAGATTGCACGGACCCTTGCTGACATACTGGATATGGATGTTGACAGCATACGGGAAAAAATAACAAGAAATTCTTCATACGAGGTTGTTGCACGAAAGATAAACAACCAGACAGCAGAAAAAATAAGAAAAGCAAAACTAAAGGGTATATATCTTGTGGAGGACAGCAAGCGTACTTATCCTTACGGATCGTTGGCTTCTCATGTAATAGGCTTTGTAGGTACAGACAACCAAGGGTTGGATGGCATTGAGATGGTGTATGACCAGTATCTCAAGGGAGTACCGGGCAGAATGATAAGCTCCAAAAGTGCCTCAGGTACGGAGATGCCCTTTGAACACGAAAAGTATATAAATCCGGAAAACGGCGCTAACCTTGTCCTTACCATAGACGAGGTTATTCAGCATTTTGCAGAAGAGGAATTAAAGCAGGCGGTAAAGGAGTACGATGTACGAAACGGTGCTTCCTGCATTATAATAAATGCAAAAACAGGCGAAATTCTTGCAATGGCAACCTATCCCGACTACGACCTTAATGCACCCTTTGAGCTTCCTGAGGACATTCTGAAGGAATTTAAGGATATGCATGTGGTGGCAGGGGATGTTGAGGAGGATTCCGAAGAGTATAACAAGCTCTATAACGAAAGGCTTTCCAGATTGTGGCGTAACAAGGCGGTTGTGGATTCCTATGAACCCGGTTCCACATTCAAGCCCTTTACTGCGGCAATGGCACTGGAAGAGGATCTGGTTAGTCCCGACGAAATGTTTAACTGCAGCGGCGGTCTGCGTGTTGGGGATTACTTCATACAGTGCTGGAAGACAGGCGGACACGGATCGCTGAGTTTTGCACAGGGATTTGAAAATTCCTGTAACCCCGTATTTATGAATCTTGGTGCAAGAGTCGGTGCCACAAAATTTATGGAGTACTACAAGCGTTTCGGATTTACTGAGCCAACGGGATTTGACCTGCCCGGCGAGGCTTCCGGTACCTTCCATACACTAAGTAACTTTAATGATGTAGAAATTGCAACAAGCTCTTTCGGACAGAGCTTTATCGTAACACCTCTTCAGCTTATTACTGCATACACCGCCATTACAAACGGCGGAGTTATGGTTCGTCCTCACATTGCCAAGGAGCTTGTGGACGATGAAGGCAATGTAATAAAGAAGTTTGAAACGGAAACAATAAGGCAGGCGATAAGTGAAGAAACTGCCAATACAATAAGAGATATCCTGGAGGGTGTTGTTGACAACGGAACATCCAAAAATGCATTTATCCGCGGTTACAGACTTGCAGGAAAAACAGGTACAAGTGAAAAAATCCCCAGAGGAAACGGAAAGTATGTTGCATCCTTTGTGGGCTTTGCGCCAGCAAACGATCCGGAAATAATAGGACTTGTAATGCTTGATGAGCCTATGGGTTCAAGCCACATGGGCGGAGCTATTGCGGCGCCTACCTTCAAGAATATATTTGACGAAGTATTAAGGTATATGAATATTGAGCCTCAGTACACCGATGAGGATCTCATAATAAAGGATAAGACAGTTCCGAATGTTGTGGGACTTGGCATCAATGACCTTGCCAAGGCATTTGACGGAACCGGACTTAAATACAATATTCTCGGTTCGGGAGACAAGGTAGTAGATCAGGTTCCAAAGGGTGGCTCAACACTTCCTGACGGATCAACTGTTGCCATATACACCGAAAAACAGGAGGCAGAAACCGTTGTTGTACCAAATGTCAAAGGAATGACAGCACTGGAGGCAAATACCACACTTACAAATTCCGGACTCAATATGAAGGTGACAGGAGCTTCCGCAACAGGACAGGGTACCGAGGTAATTGCTACTCAGTCTCCGGAGGCAGGAAGCGAAATTAAGCGTGGCTCTGCCGTAAGTGTTGAATTTAAGTTCTCAGATGTACACTAAAATCTGTGTGAGGTAAAAAATATGTATCTAAATGACCTTATAAAGAATATAGATGTTATAGATACCCGTGGAGACGGCAATCCGGAGATAAAGGGAGTTTACTACAATTCCTCCCAGGTGACTGAGGGCGGACTCTTTGTGGCAATAGAGGGTTTCAAGACCGACGGTCACAAGTATATTGCCGATGCGGTATCAAGAGGTGCCCGTGCCATAGTGTGTACTCGCTTTACCGAGGGTATTGATGTTTTGCAGATAAAGGTGGCGGATTCCAGAGTAGCCGAGGCAATTATCTGTGCAGAGTTTTTTGGTAATCCATCCCGAAAATTCAAGCTCATAGGTGTTACCGGTACAAACGGAAAGACCACGGTAACATACCTTGTAAAGCACATACTGGATTACTGCGGATACAAAACAGGTCTTATCGGAACAAACCAAAATATGATTGGCGAAAAGGTACTGGAAACGGGAAGAACAACCCCTGATTCCTTTGAACTTCAAAAGCTTTTTGCTGAAATGGCAGAAGGTGGCGTAGACTATGTTGTTATGGAGGTTTCCTCCCATGCACTTTGTTTAAGCCGTGTGTACGGATGCCATTACGAGGTTGGTGCATTTACAAATCTTACTCAGGACCATCTGGATTTTCATAATACAATGGACGAATATGCTCTTGCCAAGGCAAAGCTTTTTGACCAAAGCGGCAAAGCTGTTATAAACGGTGATGATGCCTACGGAATAAAAATGGCGGAAAACTGCAGCTGCCAAAAGTCAACATACGGAATAGGCAGTGGCGATTTTTCTGCAGAGGATGTAAACCTTACGCAAAAGGGAGTGGAATTCACTCTGCTCGGAAAGAGATTTTTCCTCGGAATTCCCGGCGGCTTTTCGGTTTACAATGCTCTTTGTGCCGTGGGTATCTGCTTGTCTCTAGGATTGGATATTGACAAAATAAGGGATGCCCTTTCTACCGCAAAGGGAGTAAAGGGAAGAGCAGAGGTTGTGGATACCGGAAGCAGAAATTATACGGTAATGATAGACTATGCTCATACCCCCGACGGTATAGAAAATATACTCAAAACTGCCCGTGGATTTGCCAAAGGCAGAGTTGTAATTCTCTTCGGGTGCGGCGGAGACCGTGACAATACCAAACGTGCCATAATGGGCGAAACCGCAGGAAGACTTGCGGATTTCTGCATTGTAACAAGCGACAACCCCCGTACGGAAAATCCCTCTTCCATAATAGATATGATAATGGTTGGTGTGTCAAAAACAGGAGTAGACCATGTTGTGATAGAAAACAGATACGAAGCAATACGCTATGCACTCTGCAATGCCCGTGATGACGATGTAATAATCCTTGCAGGCAAGGGACATGAAACCTATCAGATATTAAACAGCGGAACCGTGCATTTTGATGAACGGGAAGTTATACAAGAGATACTTGGTTTGGAGGAATAACCTTGACTACTTTTACTTTTATTGCGGTTTCACTGTCAGCATTTGTAATATCGGCACTTTTAGGACCCGTATTGATACCTGTTCTTCATCGGCTTAAGTTCGGTCAGGAAATAAGGGAGATAGGCCCAAGCTGGCATAAGAAAAAAACAGGAACACCCACTATGGGAGGATTTATTTTCATCATTCCCGTAATTTTGGTAATACTTTTATATGTAAGATATAGGCTTTCGCTTCTTTTGCTCATATTTTCGCTGGCATTCGGAGCAATCGGATTTGTGGATGACTTTATAAAGGTTATATTAAAACGAAATCTGGGACTTACGGAAAAACAAAAGGCACTTTTGCAGATTTTGTGTGCTCTGGCATTTGTTTTTGTAATTAAATTTTTGAATATCGGAAATTCAGAGATAATAATTCCCTTTGCAGATGCGGTTAAGATGCCATTTATACTTTATGCGGCATTTGTCCTGTTTGTAATTGTTGGAACAACAAACAGCGTCAACCTTACCGACGGTGTGGACGGTCTTGCATCCTCCGTTACATTGGTTGTCTGCCTTTTTCTCTCCCTTGTGGCACTGAGAATGAGGCGGTATGAGGTTTTGCTTTTCTGTCTTGCCAATGCATGTGCACTCATTGGTTTTCTTATGTACAATAGGCATCCTGCAAAGGTTTTTATGGGAGACACAGGCTCGCTTTACCTTGGCGGTGTTGTGTGCTTTGCCGCAATTATATTAAAAATCCCGCTTATACTTATAATAGCAGGCGGTGTTTATGTCTTTGAGACACTTTCGGTTATAATTCAGGTAACAAGCTTCAAACTGACCGGAAAAAGAGTGTTCAAAATGAGCCCTTTCCACCATCATCTTGAAATGTGCGGATGGTCGGAAAAGAAAATTGTTGTTGCAGCCGTGATTGTGACAGTATTACTTTGCACATTAGCTTATTTTATGATTTTTTAAGGAGGAGTAACCGTGAAACAGAGGCGGTGGAATATTGGCTCAAATGCAAAAGACACGGGAAGTGTAGACTATTCTCTCGTGGTTATAATATTTATGCTTCTGGCATTTGGTCTTGTTATGGTTTTCTCTGCCAGCAGTGCCAATGCACACTATGTTCACGGTGACGCCATGTACTTTTTCAAGCGTCAGCTCCTGTGGGCGGTTTTTGGTGTCGCGGCAATGTGGATGGCTTCAAAATTTTCCTACAAGCATCTGGAAAGATATGCAAATCTTCTGTTTACGGTATGCATAGTGCTTTTGCTGTTGGTATTTGTTATCGGTGTTGAGGTTAACGGTGCCAAAAGATGGATAGGCTTTGGAAGCTTTTCATTTCAGCCGTCAGAGCTTGCCAAGATAACTCTGGTAATGTTCCTTGCCAAAAGCCTTACAAACAACCCTCAGCGTGTTGACAGCCTTGTGGATGGCTTTGGAAGATATGTTGGTATAATAGGCATTGTGGCACTTCTTGTACTTATGCAGCCTCATATGAGCGGTGCCGTTGTTGTTGCAATGGGCGGTTTTATTGTACTCTATGCCGCAGGCTTCAAAATCAGATATTTTGTAACCAGTGTATTGGCAGTAGTGCCTCTTGGTTATTTCTTAATTGTATCTTCGGAGTACCGAAGCAAAAGACTCACCTCGTTTCTTGATCCTTTCAGCGATAAGCTTGGGGACAGCTGGCAGATAGTACAGTCTTTGTATGCCATAGCATCAGGTGGTTTTTACGGTATGGGGCTCGGACAGAGCCGACAGAAGTTCCTCTATATCCCCGAACCTCAGAACGATTTTATATTTGCAGTAATATGCGAAGAGCTGGGCTTCCTGGGAGCGATTTTTGTTATTTTCCTCTTTGCCCTGCTCATATGGAAGGGCATTATGATAGCCAGAAATGCCCCTGACGAATTTTCAGCTCTTACCGCAACCGGCATAACCTCACTAATTGCAGTGCAGGTACTTATGAATATTGCCGTTGTAACATCATCTATGCCCGTTACGGGTGTTACACTGCCTTTTTTCAGCTACGGCGGAACCTCACTTGTAATACTGCTTGTAGAAATGGGAATTCTTCTTAATATTTCAAGATATGTAAAAAAATGAGGTGTTTAATTTGAGAATTTTGCTGTCCGGAGGCGGCACTGCAGGACACATTAATCCTGCTATTGCCATAGCCGATTACGCAAAAGATAAAGACAAAGATACCCATGTGCTTTTTGTCGGCACCAAAAAAGGTCTCGAAAGCTCCCTTGTACCCAAGGCGGGCTATGACATAGAATATGTAAATGTGGAAGGCCTCAAAAAGGAGATATCCCTCTCCAGTATGATATCCGCAGGCAAAATGGCGGCAGCTGTTGCCAAAAGCCTCGTTATTATGAAAAAGTTTAAACCCGATATAGTTGTGGGTACAGGAGGATATGTGTGTGTTTCCTCGGTAATTGCCGCAAAGATACTGGGGATAAGGTCAGTGGTTCACGAGCAGAATGTCTTTCCGGGCAGTGCAGTTAAATTTCTTGCCGATAAGTGTGATGTAACTGCAATAAGCTTTGAAGAGAGCAAGAAATATTTTTCAAAAAATACCGATGTAAGACTTACAGGCAATCCCATCCGTCCTGAGGTTATGAAGCATACCAAGGCAGAAGCGGCAAGGGAGCTCGGAATAGGAAGCCGTAAGATGATACTCTGCTTCGGGGGAAGCCTCGGAGCACAGAGAATAAATGATGTTATGACAGATTTTATAGCCGACAATCCCCTTGGGGACACCGTAATATATTTTGCTACAGGCAAAAGGGACTATGAAAGAATATGTGCTAAATTTAATGAATTGGGAATAAAAACCGGAGACAAAATAAGACTTACTCCGTATATAGACAATATGGATATGGTTATGAATGCGGCAGATGCGGTTATTTGCCGTTCCGGAGCTATCACTCTGGCGGAAATCTGTGCCTTGGGTAAGCCCTCCATACTCATACCGTCACCAAATGTTACAAACGACCATCAGCTTTTTAACGCAAAAGCACTGTCAGACAGAGGTGCCGCAATAACAATAGAGGAAAAGGATTTTGACAAATCCACATTAAAAAAAGCTCTTCTTTCTCTTACAGAGGATGATACATATGCCCAGGATGTTTCCATAAGGGCAAAGAAAATGGGCATCACCGATGCCTGCAGAAAGATATATGACATAATAGAGGAATTACAGTAATTTCAAGGCATTTCCGAACATATAATGTAAGGCTACATTATTTCGGAGGTGCCGTATGGAAGTTTTCAGAATAGAGGGTCCTTCAAGGCTCAAAGGTGAGATAAAGGTACAAGGCTCAAAAAATGCAATTTTGCCAATGATGGCGGCAACCGTTGTAAACGGTGCCGTTACCGTAATAGAGAATTGCCCCGATATATCCGATTTGCATGATGCATGCCATATACTTCGGCATATAGGATGCAGTGTTAAATTTGAAGATGGTACTCTTACCGTGGATTCCTCAGGACAGATAAACAGCAGGATACCTGAGGATATTATGGTAAGGATAAGGGCGTCTTTTGTTTTTACGGGAGCGCTTCTTGCAAGGTGCGGCTCTTTTTCCGTATCACAGCCGGGAGGGTGTAACATAGGGCTTCGCCCCATTGATATACATCTGGATGCTATGCGTCTTATGGGTGCAAGGTTTGACCTCACATCGGGGGAAATAAACTGCATTGCCCAAAAGCTCACCCCATGCGATGTTCCCCTTCGTTTTCCGTCTGTGGGTGCCACCGAGAATATTATGATACTGGCATCTGCAATTCCCGGCACAACAAGGATAATAAATGCGGCACGGGAGCCTGAAATAGAGGATTTGCAAAATCTTTTGAATACCATGGGTGCCCACATAACAGGAGCAGGCACCGGGGTAATCACTGTTAAGGGTACAGATGAGCTTAAGGATGCACGAGTATCTGTCATGCCTGATCGAATAGATACAGCCACCTACCTTGCGGCAGCCTGCTGCACAGGGGGAGAAATCAGAATAACAGATGCTTGTCCGGAGAATATTATGAGTTACATAAATATTCTCAAAAGGTGTGGTGCAGAAATAGAGCTTATGCCCTCTTGCATCGGGATATCAGTACCAAAGAGGCTAAAAGGCGGAATCAGTGTGAGCACTGCCCCGTATCCGGGATTTGCCACGGATATGCAGTCCCTTCTTCTTGCGGTATTGTCTGTGTCCGATGGAGTGAGCCTTATAAAGGAAAATATATTTGAAAATCGATTTTGTGTTTCAAGCTCTCTTGCCACAATGGGAGCGGACATAAGAATATACAGGAGCACCGCTTCTGTAAGAGGAGTAAAAAAGCTCTTTTCCTGTGATGCTTCGGTATGCGATTTGCGTTCCGGTGCGGCATTGGCAGTAGCTATGATGGGTGCCGAGGGGGTATCAAACCTGGGGTGCATACGCTACATAGACAGAGGTTACGAAAGATTTGAAGAAAAATACAAAAGTCTCGGTGCTTTGATAGAGAGGGTAGAAGTTGAGGATGAAAGAGAATAAGAGAAAATCCGCAGTTTCAAATAAAATAAAAAGAAGAAAATGTATTCTTGGTTTTCTCTCAGTTGTCATTCTTGTGACAGCTTGTCTTTTCACACCTCTTTTTAATATTTCGGATATAGAAGTCACCGGTAACAGCATCGTGACTGATAAGGAAATAATAAAGATATCCGGAATAAAAAAGAACGAAAATGTTTTCAGAATGAATTCCGGAAAAGCCGAAAAAGCCATATCAGAAAACGGATATATAGAAACAGTCCGTGTAGTTAAGAAGTTTCCTGCACGGGTAGTGATTGAGATTACGGAATCCAACGAAATTGCATATGTTGCTTTTTCGGGAAATTATGTGGGTATAAGCGATAAGGGCAAGGTAACGTCAATAACCAAGTCCTCCAAGCTTAAACCCAAAAAAATGATTATATCCGGTTTCGGAGTAAAAAGTGCTCAGGTTTCGCAGCCAATTGAGGGTAAAAAGCAGGAGAAAACCGAGCTTGTTCGGGAGCTTCTGGAAGCTCTCCAAAGCAACAAGCTTGCTTCTTTTGTAAAAAAAGCCGACATCTCCGACACTCAGAACATTCTCCTCGTACTGACAAACGGCACAGAAATTATTATAGGAAAGAACGAGCAGATGGATTATAAGCTCAAGTGCCTCAATACAGTTCTTGAAGAACTTGGTGAAATCCGCGGAGGAAAAATCAATCTTTCAGATCCTACGGATATAATTTACGAGGGAGGAGACTGATATGCAAGGAAATAAAAAAATGCAGATTTCTGTGGCGTTTCTTTGCTTTTTACTGTTTTTTTGTGTGACCTTGCAGTATAAGAGTGTTACAAAAAACAAAAGCCTCGGCATATCGGATGCCAACAGAATTCAGGATATAGAGGGCAAACTTATAAATGCCAATCAGGAAATAATAAATTTAAAGAAAGAAAATCTCAAGCTTCAAAGTGATATTGAAGTGTACCGCAAGGAAGCTGCATCCAGCGACAGCGGTGCCGGAGCACTCAGGTCAGAGCTTGAAAAAACCCTGATGATTGCAGGTCTTACCGATGTTGAAGGATCGGGCATAGAAATCAGCCTTGCCGACAGCACTGAGACTGACGCTCAGGGAGAGAGTGCAGAGGCATCAATTGTACACGATACCGATTTAAGAAATGTGGTTAATGAGCTTTTTGCCGCAGGTGCGGAGGCTGTCAGTGTAAACGGAGAGAGGTTTGTATCCGTAAGCAGTATCCGTTGTGTAGGAAATACAATAATGATAAACGACAAGCGATATTCCTCACCCTTTGTGATAAAAGCTATAGGCAATGCGGATTCTCTGGAGAGTGCAATGAACATCCGCGGCGGTGTTCTTGATGTACTCAGGCTATACAAAATTCAGGTAAATGTTACAAAATCGCCATCGGTTAAGCTTGAAAAATATAACGGAAATTTGGCTTGGATTTATGCAAAAAAATCAGAAAAGCAGGTGGTAAAATGATTATAATTCCGGTTTTTTGTCTTTTGGGAATTTGCCTTGCACTGGCTTTTGATATCTATATTCCGCCAAATCTCACAGCATATATCGCAGTGCTTATTATCTCCTGCGTTGATTCGCTTCTTAGTGCATACAAGTCCGAATTGCGTGGAAAATTCAGCTTTTCTGTGTTTGTTACGGGCTTTTTCGGAAATTCCCTTCTTGCAGCATTTTTTGTTTTTATCGGCAAAAAAATAGAACTGGATCTTTACTATGCAGTAATTATTGTATTTACTATGAGAATTTTTTCAAGCGTTTCCTTTGTAAGAAGGCGTATTCTCAGAAAAATAACGCAAAAGTTAAAAAAATGTTAAAAAAATTTTAAGAAATTTACAAAAACCTATGGAAATTTGTTTTTTAATGTGATATAATATATCGAAAATAGCTTTTTGTACTAATTTAAGACACATGAAAATTCACATAATTATAGAAGAAAAAGCAAGACTGAAATACTTAAGGAGGAAAAAACTATGAACATGGAAAATACCGGTACAGTTGTAGGTGCTAACATGAAAGTTGTCGGTGTCGGCGGCGGCGGAAACAATGCCGTAAACCGTATGATAGATGACGGACTTGCAGGTGTTCAGTTTATCGCGATAAATACCGATAAGCAGGTACTCTACGGAGATAACGGTTCAAGAGCCGGTCTCAAAATTCAGATTGGCGAAAAGCTTACAAAAGGTCTCGGTGCAGGTGCAAAACCTGAAATCGGACAGAAAGCGGCAGAAGAAAGCCGTGAGGAAATCAAGCAGGCTATTCAGGAAGCAAATATGGTGTTTGTAACAGCAGGTATGGGCGGCGGTACAGGTACCGGTGCAGCTCCCGTTGTTGCGTCCATTGCAAAGGAAATGGGCATACTCACCGTAGGCGTTGTTACAAAGCCTTTCAGATTTGAAGGTAAAAAGAGAATGCAGCAGGCAGAAGAGGGCGTTGACAGCTTAAAGGACAACGTTGATGCACTTGTTGTTATCCCCAATGACAAGCTTCTGGAAATCTGCGACAAGAAGACAACCATGCAGGAAGCCTTCAAAATGGCAGACGATGTGTTAAGTCAGGGTGTTAAGGGTATATCTGACCTTATTTCTTCTCCCGGTTACATTAACTTGGATTTTGCAGACATCCAGTCTGTAATGAGAAACACAGGTGTGTGCCATATGGGTATTGGCCGTGCAACAGGCGAAAACAGAGCCGAGGAAGCAGTTAAGATGGCTATCAACAGTCCTCTTCTTGAAACAACAATCGACGGTGCTACCAAGGTTGTTCTCAATGTTTCCGGAAGTGCTGATCTTGGTCTTATGGAAATCGAACAGGCTTCCGAGCTTGTACATCAGCTTGTTTCCGACGATGCGGATATCATCTTTGGTACATCCATCGATCCTTCACTGGGTGACGAAGTTGTTATCACAATTGTTGCAACAGGATTTGAGGGCAGTGCACCCAAAGCATCTGCAGAAGAAGAGCAGGTTACTTCCGGCGGAATCTTTGGTGCTATGGGTTCAAACTCCAAATTTGATGTAGATGATGTGGTTATCCCCACATTTTTAAACAGACCCATTGACTGATTTTTGCATGAGGTAAAAGACATATGAAATGCCCCTATTGTGAGTATCTCGAAAGCAAGGTAATAGATTCAAGACCGGTAGACGACGGAAGCTCCATAAGACGGAGAAGAGAGTGCCTTAAATGCGAAAGACGTTTTACCACCTATGAGCAGGTGGAATCCGTTCCTTTGGTTGTTATTAAAAAGGACGGAAAGCGTCAGGTCTACAACCGTCAGAAGCTTATGAACGGAATTCTTCGTGCTTGCGAAAAAACTCCCGTAAGCTTTACCGAGATTGAAAAGGCAGTAATAGAAATAGAGACAACACTTAACAACAAGCTGGACCGTGAGGTATCATCTACTGAGATTGGTGAGCTTGTTATGGATAAGCTAAAGGAAATGAACGATATTGCATATGTTCGTTTTGCTTCGGTTTACAGAGAGTTTAAGGATGTAAATACTTTCCTGGAAGAACTCAACAGTATGCTTCATCACAGGGAGTAGACTTTTATGAAAATAGGAAATCTTACACTTGAAAACAGTGTTTTTCTTGCACCTATGGCAGGGGTTACAGACCTGCCATTTCGTGTTATATGTAAGAAATTCGGAGCAGGCCTTGTATATTCGGAAATGGTGAGTTCCAAGGCTATGCACTATAATGACAAAAAAACCATGGGGCTTCTTTTGACAAATGCAGATGAAGCCCCTCTTGCCGTGCAGATTTTTGGCCACGAGCCGGAGATAATGGCCGAGAGTGTTCCCAAAGCACTCTCCACCGGTGCAAAGCTTCTTGACATCAATATGGGTTGCCCTGCACCAAAGGTTGCAAATAACGGTGACGGAAGCTCCCTTCTCAAAACACCGCAGCTCATAGGCAAAATCGTCCGTGCAGTAAAGGATGTATCCCCCGTACCTGTCACCTGCAAGATGCGAATCGGTTTTGATGATATTGCCGATGTTGCCGAAATTGCCCGAATAATGGAAGCAAACGGTGCCGATGCCATATGTGTGCACCCAAGGACAAGACAGATGTATTACAGCGGAAATGCCATGTGGCAGTATATAAAAGAGGTAAAGGACGCAGTAAGAATTCCCGTTATCGGTAACGGAGACATACATTCCTGTGCTGATGCAAAGAAAATGGCGGATATGACAGGATGCGATGCAGTTATGATAGGAAGAGCTGCCAGAGGCAATCCCTTTATATTCGGAGAGGTTCTTGCGTATCTATCCGGAGAGGAATATATCCATCCTGATGCTATGGAAAGAATGAAGGTTCTTACAGAGCAGATAGAAATGCTGGTAAGTCAGAAGGGTGAGTATATCGGTGTGCGTGAAGCCAGAAAGCATGTGGCGTGGTACACCAAAAATCTTAAGGGAAGTGCGGAGATAAGACAGAGAGTATGCTCTATAGAAAGTCTGGACGAGCTTAAAGACACCATATATAAATATGCAGAAACACTGGTGACTCAAAATGAAGATTAAAATGACCAATAAAATACTTGTTCCTTTTGTTGTGATTTTGATGGGGATTCTTTTTGCTCTGGCATTTTTATTAAGAGGTTTTAATCCGCAAAATCCTGTTGTCCGTATCAAAAAAGGAAAACAAATTGTTGAGGAAATAAGAATGTCGGATGTAGAGGATTATAAGCTTGTTAATCTTGGTACAAACATGGTACGCATAGAGCCGGACGGTGTATATATGGAAAATGCAAGTTGTCCCGATAAGCTTTGTGTTCATCAGGGAAAAATCAATAAAGCGGGAGAGTCCATCATATGCCTGCCAAACAAAATAATTGTGGAAATAACAGGAAAAAAGTCGGATGTTGATGCAGTTTCGGGAGCGAGATAATATGAAAACATCACAGCTTACCCGTTGCGGGATTTTTGCCGCAATGGCACTTATAATACATATAATTGAATCCTACATACCGCCTCTTGCACCAATACCCGGTATAAAGGTAGGATTTGCAAATATCATTACCCTTGCGGCGATATATCTTCTGGGAAACAAAGAGGCTTTTATGATACTTATTGTCCGGATAGTACTGGGTAATATCTTTTCGGGACAGATGATGTCCCTTGTGTACAGTCTGTCAGGCGGACTTTTGTGTTACCTTGTAACGGTACTTTTAAAGGATTTATTCCGCGGAAAAACAATATGGGCACTTGGCGTAATAGGTGCCATAGCACATAACATCGGGCAGACGGTTTGTGCTTTTTTTCTTTTTAATACAGGTTCAGTATTGTACTACGGAATAGTGCTTTGCATAGCGTCCTGCATAACAGGAACTATCACGGGCATCTGTGCCCAGACAATAGTAAATCATATGAAAAAGGATAAGAAAAATGAAAACGGTATTTGTGATAAATCCTGCAGCGGGAAAAAAAGCAGGAAATGACAATTTGAAATCGAAAATAGAGATTGCCGCAAGAAACAAAAATGCGGACTTTGAGATATATACTACTAAATTAGTAGGTGATGCAGAGAGGTTTGTGCGTGACTATCCTTGTGACGCTACAGAGCTATGCTTTGTTGCCTGCGGAGGAGACGGAACTCTTTCCGAGGTGGTAACAGGTTCCATAAATAGAAAAGATTGCCTTATAGCTGTTTTGCCCATAGGTACGGGAAACGATTTTTGCAGAAACTTCTGCCAGAATGAAATAGAAGAAATTTTTGACGGACATACAGTAGACTGCGATGCAATAAAATGCACTTTGATAAATGGAGATACAAAAAAAGTTTTGTACTGTGCCAATATGATAAATATAGGCTTTGACTGTAATGCCGCGGATTTGTGTTCCCGTATGAAAACAAAACCGCTTATTTCGGGTACTCTTGCCTATGTGCTGTCGGTTCTTGTGATGCTTATAAGGAAAAAAGGTGCGGACGTGAGTATTGATGCGGATGGTAATCTTCACAGGGGAAGGCTTCTTCTTGCCACCTTTGCCAACGGATGTTTTTGCGGAGGAGGATTCAGGAGTAATCCGTATGCTTCTGTAACAGACGGACTTATCAATGTAAATATAATAAAAAATGTCACCAGGCTGAAGTTTATTTCCCTCTTGCCATCATACAAAAACGGCACTTTTGTCAGTAAAAAGGGTATAGAGAAAATTCTTACTGCAGGAAGCTACAAAAAGATTTCTGTAAAATCCCTAAAAGGGCAGCTTAAGGTCTGCATAGACGGGGAGATACACTATGGCACGGAGATGACATTTGAGGTGGTGCCGTCTGCCTTTACTTTTGTTGGCAAAAGGAAATAAAAATCCGTTTACCTACTTGAAAATTTTCCTCTTTTATAGTAATATCTAATATATAATATATATGGAGCAGTTTTTTATGGAAGTATATCTTGATAATAGTGCCACCACAAGACCTTATACCGAGGTTGTGGATGAGATGGCATCTGTCCTTACGGATGTATATGCAAATCCGTCCTCCCTTCATTCTCTTGGAAAAAAGGCGGAGGACAGAATAAATGAGGCGAGGTCGTATATAGCAGGTACTCTTTCCTGCACTCCGGGAGAAATTGTCTTTACCGGAGGCGGAACGGAAAGCGATAACCTTGCCGTAATCGGCATTGCCGAAACATACAAAAAAAACGGTAACAAAATAATAACACAGAAAACCGAACATATGGCAGTTCTTGAATCCATGCGTTATCTGGAGAGTATGGGTTTTGAGGTCTATTATGCCGATGTTGACAAAAACGGCATAGTGGATGCAGATGATGTAATATCCCACATAGATGACAAGACCATTCTTGTGAGCATAATGCACGTAAACAGCGAGACCGGAGCTATAATGCCAATTGAAAAAATCGGAGACGCAGTAAATCACAAGGATTGCTTTTTCCATGTAGATGCTGTGCAGTCCTACGGCAAAATACCCATAAATCCCGAAAAAATGGGTATAGACCTTCTTAGTATATCCTCTCACAAGATACACGGACCAAACGGCGTCGGTGCACTTTATGTAAAAAAAGGAGTACGTCTTACTCCCCGTATTCACGGCGGAAAACAGGAGGCAGGACTTCGTTCGGGTACGGAAAATGTTGCAGGAATTGCAGGCTTTCACAAAGCGGCACAAATCAAGTTTGCCAATATGGATTCTGCCCGTGAGCACATACAATCGCTTAAAAATTCTCTTTCGGAAAAAATCGTATCACAGATAGATAATGCAGTTATCAATTCACCGGATGACAGTATATACTGCATACTTAATGTTTCTTTTCCGGGGCTCAAATCCGAGGTGCTCTTGCATGTTCTTGAGACAAGGGGCATATATGTATCCACAGGCTCAGCATGTAATTCAAAAAAGAAGCTCAGCTATGTGCTGAAATCCATGGGAATAAAGGATAATGTGATTGATTCCGCAATCAGAATAAGTCTGAGTGAATTTAATACTCAGGAGGAAATCGATTATACGGTTAATACACTCAAAAAGGAAGTCGAACTCCTTAGAAAAATTATGAGATAGGGGACTTTGAAATTGAAAAAAATTGTACTCGTCAGATATGGCGAAATTATACTAAAAGGCTACAACCGTCCTGTTTTTGAGGATGCACTGGTCAGAAACATCAGAGCCGCAATCAAAGAGGCAGGCGAGGTTAATATAACAAGAGCTCAGGCAACCATATATATTGAGCCTATGGTAAGTGATGATCAGGCAGATGTCATTGTTGCAAAGCTCAAAAAGGTTTTTGGTATTGTGTCTATTGTTGTGGCTTATAAGGCAGAAAAGACCATTGATGCCGCTTTTGATGAAATTAAGGAAAGCTTTGACGGCATCCTGAAATCAAAATCCACATTCAAGGTAGAGGCAAAGCGTGCCGACAAAAAATTCCCCCTCAAATCTCCCGAGATATGTGCGGAAATCGGCGGAAGAATTCTTGCAAAATATCACAATCTCAAGGTTGATGTAAAGAACCCCGAGGTTACGGTTCATGTGGAAATGAGAGAAAATTTCTGCTATGTTCATACCGGCAGAGAAAAGGGAATCGGCGGTATGCCCACCGGCACCAACGGAAGAGCAATGCTTCTTCTTTCAGGCGGTATAGATTCTCCCGTTGCAGGTTATATGATAGGAAAAAGGGGTGTTCAGCTTGAGGCAATACACTTCTTCAGCTATCCCTACACCAGCGAAAGAGCCAAGGACAAGGTTATGTCTCTGGCAAAGATTATCGGAGAATATATGGGTGGACTCAAGGTTCACATTGTTCCCTTTACGGACATTCAGCTTGCAATAAGAGATAAATGCCCCGAAGAGCATCTCACTCTCGTTATGCGCAGATTTATGATGCAGATTTCTCAGAAGATAGCGGAAAAGAGACACTGCTCCGCACTTATCACGGGAGAGAGCATAGGACAGGTGGCAAGCCAGACCATGGCGGCACTTGCAGTAACCAATGATGCGGTTACCATGCCCGTATTCAGACCGCTTATCGGTATGGATAAGGAAGAAATAGTGGAAATATCAAGAAGGATAGATACCTTTGAAACATCAATTCTTCCCTATGAGGATTGCTGTACGGTATTTACTCCAAGGCATCCGTCAACAAAGCCAAAGATAGAAAAGGTAATCCTTTCCCAGAATCTTCTGGCTTGGGAAAAGATGGTAGATGAAGCAGTTGAGGGAACAGAAGTTTTAGAGGTGTGATAAATTGCAGAAAGCATTAGATAAGCTCTACGGTTTACTAAAATCCAAAAATAAAACAATAGCAACGGCGGAAAGCTGTACAGGCGGTATGATAGGTGCCGCAATCACATCCCTTGCAGGTGTGAGCCAATACTACGGCTACGGTGTTGTTACCTATGCCAACGAAGCCAAGGAAAAGCTCCTTGGTGTATCCCACGACACTCTGGAAACCTATGGTGCAGTAAGCGAGGAAACTGCTGGAGAGATGGCACTCGGAGCACTCAGAATATCGGATGCCGATATTTCGGTAGCAGTAACGGGTATTGCAGGTCCCGGCGGCGGAAGCAGTGAAAAGCCTGTTGGACTTGTGTATATAGGCATAGCCACAAAGGATAACACCTATGTGTACAAAAATATATTTTCCGGTTCCAGAGACGAGGTACGGAGGTCAACCGTAAAAAAAGCACTGCAATTGGTTTGTGATACACTTGAAAAAGGAGAATAGGAAAATGAAAATATACATTATGGCAGATATAGAGGGAATAAGCGGTGTCTATCTGAAAGAGCAGGTTATGGCTGCGGGAGACCGATACAACGAGGGTAGAAATCTTCTCACAAGAGAAGCCAATATCTGTGCAGAAGCACTCAAGGAGGCGGGAGTGGAAACCGTATATTTCCACGACTGTCACGGCATGGGAAAAAGCCTTATATGGGACAAGGTTTCCCCTGCCATAGACTATGTTGTGTGCGGTAACGAAAATTCTGACCGTTTCTCACATCACGTAAAAGAGTGTGACGGTGTAATTCTTCTCGGCTATCACGCAATGGCAGGGGAAAAGGGAATTCTTGAACACACAATAATGAGTGGTCAGTGGCAGAATTGCTATGTAAACGGAGTAAGAGCAGGGGAAGTTATGATAGATGCCGGAATACTCGGAGATATGGATATCCCCGTGATTATGGTTTCCGGTGACGATGCGGTTGCAAAGGAAGCACAAGAGATTCTTCCGGGAGTTGTTACTGCCGTGGTAAAAGAGTGTGTTGCATGCAATACCGCAGTGCTCTATCCTCCTGCAAAGGCAGAAGCGGAAATAAGAGAGAAAACCAAACAGGCAATAGAAAACATAGGCAATATGAAGCCCTACAAGATATCTGCACCCGTAAAGTTCACAATAGACCTTGTGGAGAGGGGACAGATTCCCAATATTCACTCCAAGCCCTATATGACAGTGGAGAATCCCAGAAGATATTCGGTAACGGGTGACAGTGTAGTTGATGCATTCTATAAGTGCTTATAAATTATGAGGTGATAGAAATGGCAAAGGAAAAAATGACAATCAAAGCAAGTACGGAAACAGGCGGCAAAGCCGAAGCAATAGATGCGGCACTTGCCCAGATAGAAAAAACATTTGGTGAGGGTTCCATTATGCGTTTGGGCAATGCTCCCGTAAAGCAGATAGAAACCATATCCACAGGAGCATTGAGCCTTGATATTGCTCTCGGAGCAGGGGGACTTCCCAGAGGCAGAATTACTGAGATATACGGACCGGAATCCTCCGGTAAAACAACAGTTGCCCTCCATGTAATAGCCGAGGCACAGCGTCACGGCGGTGAGGCGGCATTTATCGATGCGGAGCATGCACTGGATCCCATCTATGCACAGAAGCTCGGTGTGGATATAGACAGACTCATAGTTTCCCAGCCCGACACAGGTGAGCAGGCACTGGAAATTGCAGAGGCTCTTGCACGAAGCGGTGCCATTGATGTAATTGTAGTGGACTCTGTTGCGGCACTTGTACCGAAGGCGGAGATTGCAGGTATTATGGGTGACTCCCATGTGGGACTTCACGCAAGACTTATGTCTCAGGCACTGAGAAAACTCACAAGTATCATCAATAAATCCAATACAGTAGCAATATTTATAAACCAGCTTCGTGAAAAGGTTGGCGTAATGTACGGTAACCCCGAGGTTACCACAGGAGGCCGTGCACTCAAGTTCTATTCCTCTGTTCGTATCGACATAAGAAGAATAGAGGCTATCAAGGACGGCTCTGCGGTAATCGGTAACAGAACCCGTGCAAAGGTAGTTAAAAATAAGGTGGCTCCCCCCTTTAAGGAAGCGGAATTTGACATTATGTTTGGCGAAGGTATCTCCCGTGAGGGAAGCATCATAGATATTGCCGCCGATATGGATGTTATTCAGAAAGGCGGTTCCTGGTATTCCTATGAGGGCGAGAGAATAGGTCAGGGCAGAGATAAGGTCAAGGAATTTTTGAAAGACCATCCTGAAATTACCGACGAAATATACGGAAAGATTATGGCAAAGGTAAATGAGGAAAAGGCAGAGAAAGAACGCCTTGCCGCAGAACGTGCCGCACGAATCAGTGCCAGAAATGCGGAAGCTGAACAATGAAAATAACAGAGGTTTCCGTTCAGAAAAATAACAAAGACAGAGCAAATGTGTACCTTGACGGAAAGTATGTTCTTTCGTTGGATTTAGCGGATGCAGTTCTTCTAGGCATCAAAGCCGGCAGAGAAATTGATGACAAAGAGCTCAAAAATCTGCTCTTTGAATCTCAGCTTTGCAAATCAAGGGAAAAGGCTCTGGCTATATTGTCAAGAAAGAGCCTCAGCGAAAAGATGCTTTATGATGAGCTTGTCAAAAAAGGCTACGATGATATTGTTATAGATGTTCTCATTGACGACCTTAAAGAGCTTGGGTATATTGATGACTATGCATACACTCTTCTTTTTCTGGAAAGCTGTCGGGAAAAGGTGTGGGGAAGAAAAAAAGCGGAATATGAGCTTAAACAAAACGGCATAGATACAAACACCCTTGAGGATGCTCTGTGTGAAATACCCCTCCCTGATGAGGAGGATATCTGCAGGGTGATTTCCTGCAAATATTCCGGAGAGGATGCAGAGGATTTCAAGATAAAGCAAAAGATTATGCGATACTTTGTTTCCAGAGGATTTGAGTTTCAGGAAGTGGAAAAGGGTATAAATTTATACTTAAAAAAGGATTGATATAATGACTAAAAAGGTTGGCTTTGTGTCCTTGGGCTGTGCCAAAAACCTTACGGATACGGAAACAATGCTGGGAGTTCTCACAAATAGCGGCTACGAGATAACGGCAGATGTATCCGAGGCGGATGTACTTGTGGTAAATACCTGTGCGTTTATAGACAGTGCCAAAGAGGAATCAATAGAAGCCATATTGGAGATGGCATCCTACAAAAAGCAAAAATGCGAGCTTCTTGTGGTTACCGGATGCCTTGCCCAGAGGTACAGAGAGGATATAGAAAAAGAGCTGGATGAAGTTGACATAATCCTAGGCACTCCCGATTATCCCTCCATAGCAAAAGCACTGGATGAATATTACGCCAAGGGAGAGAAGATATCGCAGGTAAGCGATGCCAATACCCCTGTGGAATACGACCTGCCAAGAGTTAAATCTACACCGTTCTACACGGCATATCTCAAAATTGCCGACGGTTGTGACAACTTCTGCACCTACTGTATAATCCCCAAACTCAGGGGAAAGTACAAGTCCCGTCCTGAGGAGAGCATTCTTGCCGAGGCGAGACAGCTTGCAAAAGAAGGGGTAAAGGAGCTTATCCTCATAGCGCAGGATACTGCGTATTACGGTAAGGACAGAGGGGAATATGCCCTCCATAAGCTTCTTGGAAAGCTCTCGGACATAGATGGCATAGAATGGATAAGACTCCAGTACTGCTATCCGGAAAATATTACCCGCGAGCTTGCAGAGGAAATAACAAAAAACCCCAAGGTGGTTAAGTATATTGATATGCCTCTACAGCATATAAGTGATAATGTGCTAAGGCGTATGGGCAGAAGAAGCAGACAAACAGAGATAGAAAACCTCATAAAGTCGCTTCGTGCTTCCTGCCCCGATATAGTGATACGAACTTCGCTTATAGCAGGCTTCCCCGGTGAGACGGAGGAGGATTTTAATAAGCTCAGAGATTTTCTTGCGGAGTACAAGCTTGACAGGGTGGGAGTTTTTGCCTATTCCTGTGAGGACGGAACTCCGGCGGCACAGTATTCCGATCAGATTCCCGATGAGGTGAAGGAGCAACGCCGTGATGAGCTTATGGAGCTTATGAGAGATATTTCTCTCCAAAAAAACAGAGAGAAAAAAGGTAAGACAGTTTCCGCAATTGTTGAGGGTTACGATGAAGAAGAATTCTGCTATGTGGGCAGAAGCTCTCAGGATACCCCCGATGTTGACGGAAGTGCCTATATATACAGTCAGTACGAACTTAACGCAGGCGATATTGTTAATATAAAAATAATAGACGCAAGTGAATATGATATTACAGGAGAGGTTACAGATGAATTTACCAAATAAGATTACCATTGCAAGAATTTGCTTGATACCGCTTTTTATGATAGTTCTTATGTGCGGTGCCAACTACAACTGGGATTATTACTACATTTATGCGGCAGTTATATTTGCCATAGCATCCTTTACGGACGGTGTTGACGGTCATATTGCCCGTTCCAGAGGACTTGTTACGGATTTCGGAAAATTTATGGATCCCCTTGCTGATAAGCTTCTTGTGTCCACGGCACTTATATGCTTTATTCAGCTTGACTGGATTCCTGCTTATATGGCGGTTATAATAATCGCAAGAGAATTTATAGTTACCGGTCTTAGAACTCTTGCTGCATCAAAGGGAATAGTTATGGCGGCAATTATGACAGGCAAGATCAAGACCGTAATACAGATGATTGCCATCCTCTGCACTATGGTGTTCTGCTTTGTGGATTTTGAAATTTGCGGTTATCCCTGTATAGGTTTTGTAACTATGGCAATATCCACACTTTTCACAATTTACTCCGGTTATGAATATATTGCAAAGAATGTGGATCTTATAAAAGATATGTAAAGAGAGTGTTTTGATATATGACAATGAATATTCAAAACGAAAGAGAAAAATTGGGTAAATTTGCCGGAATCCTTGGGATTTCCGGCAATGTCCTTCTATGCGTATGTAAAATTATTGCAGGTGCTTTTGCAGGAAGCGTTTCCGTCATTGCAGACGGTATCAACAACCTTTCCGATGCCATCAGCTCTGTCATCACTCTTTTAAGCTTCAAGCTTTCGGGAAAGCCTGCAGACAAGGACCATCCTTACGGGCATCAGCGTATAGAGTATGTGGCAACCCTCATTTTGTCCTTTGTTATTTTGTTTGTAGGCTATGAGCTTGTAAAAACCTCGGTTTCCAGAATAATAAATCCCGTCACAATTTCCGCAGATGCACTCACTGTAGCTGTACTTGTGTTTTCGCTTGCGGGAAAGCTTGCTATGAACAGAATGTATGTGCATTTTGCAAAAAAGACCAATTCATCGGTACTCAAAGCATCTGCAAAAGATGCCATAAATGATGTCTTTGCCACAGGTGCACTTCTTGTCTGCGTTATTGTGGGGGACATAGCAGGAATAGGTCTTGACGGATATGCAGGTCTTGGAGTTTCTGCCTTTATCATCTGGTCGGGAATATCTCTCATAAGGGAAAGTGTAAACCCCATACTTGGCGCTTCTCCCGATAAGGAGATTGTGGATTCTCTCAAGGTGAGGATATTAAGCTATGATGGGATAATGGGTATGCACGACCTTATTGTTCATACCTACGGACCAAGCAAGATTTTTGCCTCGGTTCATGCAGAGATTGATGCAAGGGGAGATATCCTTGCAAGCCACGACCTCATAGATAATATCGAAAGGGACATCCTCGCCGATACGGGTGTGGAGCTTGTCATTCATATGGACCCCATAGTGACCGACGATGAAGAAGTTACAAGGGCATGGAGAGAGCTCAAGAAAATTGCAAAACAGATAGATGAGAGGCTTACCGTTCACGACTTCCGTATAGTCCGTGGCAGAACACACACCAATCTTATATTTGATGTGGTAATTCCCTTTGAGTTTTCACGCAGGGAGTCCGAGGTGGGAGAACTCATTCAGAAAAAAATTACCGATAATCTTGGAAAAGAATATTATTGCGTAATAAACTACGACAGATGCTAAAATCAAACAAACGCCTTTAAAAAATGCTTAAATGCAAAGTTTTAAAGGCGTTTGTTTATTGTGATTTGATATTTTTGCTGTGTAAATAGTGGTCTGTGATATTTTTAGTCAGTGTCAATCTATATACTTTCCAAGCAAAAAGAATTTACGGTCAGGATACCACAATATGTGTCTGCCGTCTGTGTATGTGCATGTGGGGTATAGGGCAAGGGCATCCTTTGTATCAAAGTGATCCGTGCCTTCGGGAAGCTCCATAAATATTTCGTCTGTGCCTACTTTAAAGCGTATGGGTTGCTTACTTTCGGCATCAAATGTTCCGAAAACCCGTCTGATGGGATTTCTGGGGAAGTAGTGATCCTCCTCGTTGAATCCTCCGTGGAAAAACTGAACATAGCTCTCCTCGGTGAGTCTGTATATGGGGCAGGGTGCAACGGGATGAACAAGGGGAGCTCCGTCATCAAATCTGAGAGGCTCCGGCTTTCTCCAGCTCTTCATACCGTCATCGGACACAGAGTAGTATGCATAGCCTGTTGCAGTTCGCATAGAGCAGAAATATCTTCCGTCAGGAAGCAGTACCCATGCAGGCTCCTGAACAAAGGAACCCAGTTTTTCGTCAGGTACTTCAATGCCGTTTTCACTGTCGGGGAGAAAGGTTATTTTAAGGTCGTCTATTTCGGGATCATCATCAAGATTGTCAAACCGCATAAAGTACAGTCTGCATCCCTCGTCTATCTTGGGATTTACTTTTTTGCTTCCCCATTTGGTATATCCGGCATAGTAAAGTCCGTCGTGACCTCTCATGGGCAGTTGGTAAACAAGATTACTCTGGTTGAATTCATCAAAATCATAGGGCGTTTTGCGGAGAGGAACATCACACAGATCGCTCCAGCTATCACCGCAGTCATCGGAGTACATACAGCAGAAAGTGCCTGTAAGCTGTCGGTCTACATCGGTAAAATCTGTTTCGCGGTAGTAAAAAAGATAAATTCTTCCTGATTTTGACACAATAGGAAATCCCCAGCTTGCCTGCTTGTCCTTGTTACCAAGCTCAGGAGAAGCACCACAGAGAAATTTAGGTTCGGACCAGTTCTTTCCGCTGTCATAGCTTTTCGCCATAAGCATATGGTTGTCGCCGTGGTTTTCCAGCGTGCTCTGTGTCCAGAAGGCAATGAGACCGCCAAATTTTTCGTGCTGTACCACATACAGATGTACATTGTCACTCTGGTATTCTTTGTATTTTGGAACATACATAACAAAATCAGGATTTGTCAGACTAAGCTGTTCCTGCATATGATTTGGATCGTGTATGTGCATATTTATCACCTCGGATTTATTGTACACTCATTTGCCAAAAACTGCAAGTACTTGTGTTGAAAAATAAAAATATATGTGTTATAATGATTTCATCGAAGATGAAATCGTCGATATAAATCTCTTGCGAGATTTTCGATATGTGCTGTCGCACTCGATATGCCTGACGGCTCGATATGTTGCCTTTCGGCAACGAGATTTATATCATATCGAGTTTTGAGCGAAGCGAGAAACATATCGATTTTGTGTAACAAAAATATCGAGCAAGCGGAGCTTGCATATCGACAAAACAGGGTGCATCTTTTCTGTCACCTAATTATATAATGATTTCATCGAAGATGAAATCATCGATATAAATCTCTTGCGAGATTTTCGATATGTGCTGTCGCACTCGATATGCCTGACGGCTCGATATGTTGCCTTACGGCAACGAGATTTATATCATATCGAGTTTTGAGCAAAGCGAAAACATATCGATTTTGCGGTAGCAAAAATATCGAGCAAACGGAGTTTGCATATCGACAAAAGGAGAACAAAATGGAGCAGAACAAAAATCAATTAAGGGAAGAATCAATAGAATTTGCAATAGCTGTTTCAGATATATGTGATAATATAAAAGGTTGTAGTGTGTATGTAAATCAATTATTGCGTTCTTCGTCTTCTATTGGTGCGAATATACACGAGGCTAAGTATGCTCAAAGCAGGTCTGATTTTGTTCATAAACTTGAAATTGCTTTAAAAGAAAGCTCAAGTCGGATCGTAGCCATGTCGTTCTGTGAGCCAAGGAGTTGAAAGGCAGAGTTGTCTTCCTAAGACCGCTTGGCCCTCCGACTTCGTTCTTCGTCTTCTATTGGTGCGAATATACACGAGGCTAAGTATGCTCAAAGCAGGTCTGATTTTGTTCATAAACTTGAAATTGCTTTAAAAGAAAGCTC
>JAZQBI010000094.1:0-5440 GCA_045545635.1 Clostridia bacterium
ATTTCCCATAATCAGTAACTTTTTAAATCCGCATTGAAATATGCAGGATAAAAAAATCAAAAAGAAAAAATCCAATTCTTCCGAAAACGGCAAATGCAATAGTTCAGTTCCCTTATGCATTTGCCGTTTAGCGAGGACAAGGAGCAAAAATTGCTCCCTCCGCAGCGTTCGGATAAGAATTGGATTTTTAATTTTGATTTTCCTGCATATTTCACAGCGGACGGTTGGGGGTGCAGGGGGAACAACTGCAGGTTTCCCCTGCGAATTAGTGCGGGGTTTCAGGGGTATGCAATACCCCTGAGATAGAGTGTACGCAGTATCCCCGCAACAATACTATCTTATTTGCCCATTCCCCTTTATCACATACTTATAGCTTGTAATCTCCTTAAGTCCCATAGGACCTCTTGCGTGGAGCTTCTGTGTGCTGATGCCGATTTCTGCGCCAAAACCAAACTCAAAACCGTCTGTAAATCGGGTGGAAGCATTTACATACACTGCCGCCGCATCTACACAGGCGGTAAAGATGTCTGCGGTTTCCCTGTCTTCGGTAACAATGCACTCAGAATGGAGAGTAGTGTATTTTGTGATATGGTCTATTGCCTCATGAAAATCCTTCACAGTCTTTACACTAAGCTCGTAGTCAAGAAACTCTGTTGCAAAATCCTCGTCGGTAGCCTCTCTGACGCAGGTGAGCTTATCCAAAAGGTCTTTTGAAGCATAGATTTTAACATTCTTTTCACGGAATTTTTTGTCAATCGCCTTGCAGAAATCTTCGGCAATATCCTCATGAATAAGCAGTGTTTCCATAGCGTTGCACACCGAGGGACGACTGAGCTTTGCATTGGCTGCGATATCCACAGCTTTTTTAATATCTGCGTATTTATCCACATATGTGTGGCAGTTACCCACACCTGTTTCTATTACGGGTACAACCGAATTATTTACCACAGCATTAATTAGTCCTGCACCGCCTCGGGGGATGAGAACATCGATATAGCCTTTCAGCTTCATCATTTCGTTGGCACTGTCACGGGAGGTATCGGTAACAAAACCGATTACATTTTCGTCTGCACCCATAGCTTTGAGAGCTTTTTTCATAACACTCACTATGGCAGTGTTGGTGTTTATGGCTTCCTTGCCCCCACGGAGTATCACCGCATTGGATGCCTTGAGGCACAGTACCGCAGTATCCACCGTAACATTGGGACGGGATTCGTATATTATGCCAACAACACCCATGGGAACACACACCTTTTCCACAGTGAGACCATTGGGACGGTTAAAGGTTTCCATAACCTCACCTATGGGATCGGGAAGCTCCGTCACCTTTATGACAGCATCGGCACAGGAAATCACTCTTTTAGTATCAAAAAGAAGTCTGTCCTGCATAGCCTCGGAAATTCCGTTTTCACGAGCATTCCGGAGGTCTTTTTTATTTTCTTCCTCTATATATGCCGCCTCTTTCTTAAGATAATCGGCAATGGATATAAGCATTTTGTTTTTGTATTCGGTGTTCTGTCTCCCAAGAAAATACGAAGCCTTTTTGGATAGAGCACCAAGTGTCTGAAGTTCTGTCATAGTATTATACCTCTTTTTTTGCACGGAACAGTGTTCCGACCTTTTTGCCATCCAGCAAATCGTATATGATTTCCGGCTCTGCACCGTTTAATATAAACATATCAATGCCTGCACCGTTGGCAATTTCTGCGGCAGTCAGCTTGGTAATCATTCCGCCTGTGCCTCTTGAGGTGCCTGCACCGGATGCAAGAGCCTTTATGCTGTCATCCACGCCCTCCACAAGAGAAATTAGTTTTGCATCGGGATATGCTGAGGGATTTTTGTCATACAAGCCGTCTATGTCCGACAAAATAATGAGAAGGTCTGCATCTATAAGAGTAGCAACTGTGGCAGATAATGTATCGTTATCGCCAAATTCTATCTGTTCTGCACTTACGGAGTCATTTTCATTTACTATGGGAATAACACCGAATCCCAAAAGGGTTTCGAAGGTATTCTGTGCATTCTGTTTTCTCAAGGGGTTATCCACAACATCCTTAGTGAGAAGAAGCTGTGCTACACTGTGGTTGTAGTGAGAAAAAAGATTGGAATAAAAATCCATAAGCTCACACTGACCGATGGCGGCAAGTGCCTGCTTTTCGTTGGTTTTGTCGGGCTTTTTCTTAAGCCCCAATTTGCCCATACCTATTCCAACGGCACCGCTAGTAACAAGAATAACATCCTTACCCTGATTTTTGAGATCGGATAGCACCTTTACCAGTGCTTCCACTCTACGGATATTGATGCCGCCGCCTGCATATGTAAGGGTGGAAGTACCCACCTTGAAAACTACTCTTTGTGCATCTTTAAGTGTCATATCATTCATTCCTTTTTCATAAAAAGATAGCTGCAGTCTTATACAGCATTTCTGTACAGTCACCGCAGCTAAGATTCAAAAAATTACTGGCGGAGATTTTCTCTGCCCTGTCTGAGCTTTTCGCTCATAGCCTTAACATCGTTTTCCACTCTTTCAAGAAGCTCATCTGCAAACTTGATAGCCGCAAGCTTAATTTCTCTGCCGTCTTTCTGAGCTTTGGAAATTATGTCGTTTGCATTTGCAGTAGCCTGCTTTGTAATTTCGTGCTCATCAACCAGACCCATAATCTTGTGTTCTGCCTCTTTAATCTTTGCATCTGCCTGCTTCTGTGCATCATTGATGATTCTCTTGGAATCTTCTGCAATTGACTTAGCAACACGAAGCTCATCGGGAAGCTGAAGGCTGATGTCGTTGATAAGAGACATAACCTCTTCCTTGTCTATAAAGGTTTTTTTGACAATCGGAATTTCAAAACCTTTTTCTATAATTTCTTCGAGTTCGCTGAGCATTTCTATAACGTCCATATTCTGTACTCCTCTCATAAGTATTGATTTCCATTTATTTTTCAGGATGCAAAACCTGCTGTACTCCGTTTAATATCTCGTCCTTGATTGAGTCGGGAACGAGTCCGTCAAGAGATGCGCCATGCTTGGCTACTTCTTTTACAATGCTGGAGCTTAAGTACTGATACTTTCCGCTTGTCATCATAAAGAGTGTCTCTATATCCTTGGAGAGCTTGTGATTCATAAGAGCCATCTGAAATTCGTACTCAAAATCCGACAAAGCTCTGAGTCCCTTTATGATAAATCCTGCATTTTTCTCTTTCATATAATCTACAAGAAGTCCCGAAAAAGTGTCTACCTCAACATTGTCTATACCCTTGGCTGCCTTTCGTATCCACTCCATACGCTGCTGTGTGGAAAACATAGGACTTTTTGAACTGTTTACCAGCACTGCCACATATACCTTGTCAAAGGTTTTTGCGGCTCTGCGGATAATGTCAAGATGACCTTTTGTAATCGGATCAAAGCTGCCCGGATATACCGCTATTCTTTCCATTATGCTTCCTCCAATACAAGAAGTCTCACCTTGCCGTAGGACTTGTCCTTAATTGCTATGTAACCGTCGGGGCAAGTAAAACTGCCGTCATTTGAGCACTCGCACACCACGAGACCTCCGGGATTCAGCAGATGTCTCTGACCTATGATAGCGAGCACATCCTTGTACAATCCGGATGCATAGGGGGGATCAAGAAAAACAATGTCAAACTTCCTGTCTGTACGCTGAATGTAGGAAAGAGCATCCTCTCTGACTATGCTTACCTTGTCTGCAATTCGTGTTTTTGCAACATTGGTGCTTACAACCTTTATGGCATCGGGCGAGGAATCCACAAAAACGCAGTCCTTACCGCCGCGGCTCATAAGCTCAATACCCAAAGCTCCGCTCCCTGCAAAAAGGTCAAGAGCCGATGCATCGCAAGTTTGTCCAAAAAGCATAGAGAACAGAGCCTCTTTAACTCTGTCCAGAGTAGGTCTTGTGTCATCGCCCGGCAAACTCTCCAGTTTAAGTCCCCGGAAACTGCCGGAAATAACTCGCAACACAAACACTCCTTCTCATACATACTCTTTATTATTATATAATTATTGAAAGCCGTTGTCAAGGAGTAAAGGAAGTTTTTTTGGAATATGTAATGTTTGTGATGTATGGGGTTCTTTTTTTGGGGTACGGCGTACCCCCACACCCCCGCTTTTTTAAAGTGAAATTGTTATTAATTATATTTATTACGAAGGGGAACTCCGCGTTCCCCTTCGTGCATCCCCTGCTCTCCGCTGTGAAATATGCAGGAAAATCAAAATCAAAAATCCAATTCTTATCCGAACGCTGTGGAGAGGGCGATTTTCGCCCTTAGTCCTCGCTAAACGGCAAATGCATAAGGGAACTGAACTATTGCATTTGCCGTTTTCGGAAGAATTGGATTTTTTCTTTTTGATTTTTTTAATCCTGCATATTTCAATGCGGAATTTGAAGTTACCGGTTATGGAAATGTATTTTGAAAATAGTGCGAAAAGCCTCCCCTTGGTCAAGGGGAGGTGGTATGCGGAACACAATGGCTTGCACCACAATGCTTTCGCCATTTTTGTTCTTCACTTTTCGATTTTTCACAAAATCTCTTCCAGTTTCAACACAAATGTGCTCATTTTGATATCCAGAGCGTTACATATTCTGTAAAGAGTTTCCAAGGTAGGCTTTCTTTCGCCGCGTTCTATTGCACTAAGATGACTTCTCCCTATGTCTGCCAGGCCGCTCAATACTTCTTGGGAAATTCCTTTTTTGTGTCTGAATAATGCCACCACATAGCCAACCTTGACAGAATCAAGAGTAGGAATAAACATCACATCACCTCAAGGCTAGTATAAGGTTATTTTGCGCCTTGTTTGAATACATATGTTGACAAATGAACACTTATGTGTTACAATTTGTAAAAAAACGAAAGGAGTTTTTACGATGAAAGAAAGATTTAAAGGTCTTATCGCAGGAGTACTCATAGGTTCTGTTGTTGCAGGAGGCAGTGTTTTTGCCGCCGCAAACTACAAAACAATTGATGTGCTTTTCGATAATATCAAAATTGTTATTGACGGTGAGGAGATAGAAGCAAAGGATGCCAACGGTACAAAGGTTGAACCCTTTGTTTACAATGGTACTACATATCTTCCTGTAAGAGCAGTAGGTAATGCAATCGGCAAGGAAGTGAGCTGGGATGGCGTGGAAAAGGTAGTATATCTCGGTGCAAAGCCGGGCAATACCGAGAACTGGCTTGATGTCTGCGGACCTTATCAGTATACCAGAGGAGAGGAATATACTCTTGAGGAAAACAAATACTTTACTATGTCCGGTAAAAAGTATACTAATGGATTTACACTAAGAACTGATTATAGCAGAAAAGCAGAGGCACTTTTTAATCTGGACGGCAGATTCAAATCTCTGACATTTTCTGTTGGTCACATAGATGGTGAGGATAATAAAAATCGTACACTCAACATATATCTTGATGGAATAATTGCTTAT
>JAZQBI010000095.1:0-10133 GCA_045545635.1 Clostridia bacterium
CAGTTCTTGACAACATTCGGTACCTACTGGAATTGACACAAAAACTGTCTCCAGAATAAAAGAAAGGCTCTGCCAGCGTGGCAGAGCCTTTCTGATTGATAACGAATTGATAACGGTCACTACAGAGAAAGTGTTGTCAAAGTGTTGTCAGGAAACCCCATATAATCCGAAAAACCGTTGCAAATACAGCACTTTTTTATTAAAAGGCTTATTCCCACTCAATAGTGCCAATGGGCTTTGGTGTAAGATCAAGTAGAACTCTGTTGATACCTTCAACCTCGTGGGTAATTCTGTTTGTAATTTTGTGAAGCACATCATAAGGAATTTCCTCAATTGTTGCACTCATAGCATCTTTTGTGTTAACGGCACGGATAATGGCAGGCCATCCTTCGTATCGTTTACCGTCTCTTACACCAACACTCTTGAAATCGGGCACAGCTATAAAATACTGCCAAACCTTAGATGCAAGACCGCAGATATCAAATTCCTCACGGAGAATTGCATCCGCCTCACGAAGAGCGTGAAGTCTGTCTCTTGTAATTGCACCGAGGCAACGAACACCAAGACCGGGGCCGGGGAAAGGCTGACGATAAACCATTTCATCAGGGAGACCAAGAGCAGAGCCTACAACTCTGACTTCATCCTTATAGAGAAGCTTCACAGGTTCTACAAGCTCCATTTCCATCTCTTCGGGAAGTCCGCCAACATTGTGATGAGCCTTAACACCGTCACTTTCCAATATGTCGGGATAGATTGTACCCTGTGCAAGGAAGGATATTCCGGAGAGCTTTGCAGCTTCTTCATCAAATACTTTGATAAATTCGCCACCGATTATTTTCCTCTTCTTTTCGGGTTCGTCCACACCTGCAAGAAGATCTAAGAATCTGTCTGTTGCATCTACATATATAAGATTTGCATCGAGACCTTTCTGGAATACTTCTATAACATTTTCACTTTCGCCCTTACGCATAAGTCCATGATTAACATGCACACACACAAGCTGCTTGCCTATAGCCTTAATAAGAAGAGCGGCAACAACAGAGCTGTCCACTCCGCCGGAAAGTGCAAGAAGTACTTTTTTGTCTCCTACCTGCTCGCGTACGAGGGCAATCTGTTCCTCAATAAACTTATCTGCTAATTCTTTGGTTGTGATACGAGCCATCGTATCGGGTCTGACATTTCCACACATACTATGCAAAACCTCTTTTCGAAATTTAAAAATTATGTAAATATTTTATCACAACAAAATATTTCTTGTCAATAAAATTTACCTATGTAGACGGTTACCTCCAAAAATTTTCAAAAAACATTCAATAATTGCTGATTTATCGGTAGACATTTGTGCAAAAAAATGTTATCATATTGCGGAAAGGAATGATAATTATGAAATGGTTTATAGCTTCTGATATACACGGCTCTATGTATTATTGCAAAAAGGTGATTGATGCATATAAAAAAGAAAATGCCGACAGAATGATTCTTCTTGGAGACATACTCTATCACGGTCCGAGAAACGATCTGCCAAAGGATTACAACCCCAAGGCGGTAATAGATGCTCTTAACGCACTGAAAGATGAAATACTTTGTGTAAGGGGAAACTGTGACACGGAAGTTGATCAGATGGTTCTCTCCTTCCCCATTCTTGCAGACTATGCAGTAATATGTGAAAAAGACAAATTGATATACATAACCCATGGTCACAAATACAATGAAAACAATTTACCGCCACTACAAAAGGGAGACATACTTCTTCATGGTCACACCCATGTTGCCAAATGTACGAAGCACGAGGATTATACATATATAAATCCGGGTTCTGCATCCATCCCCAAGGAAAATACCCATCACGGATATATGACATTGGAAAATGGCATATTTATCTGGAAAGATTTTGATGGAAACGAAATAATGAAGACTCTATAATAAATGTTGAGGCGTCCAACAAATAACGCTCAGAAAAAATAACAAAACCAAATAACTCTTTCAATACCGGGGGCTGTCTCTCACTACAAGAGACAGCCCCCGGCATAATTTGTATGGTTTTTTATTTATAGTTCTTTTCTACGAATTCCACAATTATTTCCGGATCATCCAAGCCATGTGGATGGTGTCCGCACATTGACTTGCATATTACCTTGATTGTACCGCCATTATCCTTGTAGAAATTCTCAAGTACCTTACCGTTTTCCTCATAGATAACCATATTGTCGCTATTGCCGTAGACCATAATAACAGGAATGTTATTTTGTATAAGAGGCTCCATATTATCAATGGCACTCTTTCGGAAATTTATAATTGTTGAACGGCTGACACCAAAGCTCGCTACAATCTCACGCCAGTATTTCTCGACAAAATCACCCTTGCATTCCCCAAGTCCCACCATACTCAGAATATTAAGAACGGGAGCATCCAGATACAATACAGCCGAGAGTTCGGGGTATTTTTCGGCAAATCGTGCCGCCTGCAATCCTCCGCAGCTTAAACCTTCCAAAACAAACCGTTTTTCTGCGTTAAGAAGTTCTGCACAATAGCACGCAAATCTTGCCATTATATCAATTTCTTCATCAGGTGCCCAACGGCTTCTCTGATATAAATGTATGAGGTGATAGCCTCTTTCCAGCATAGCAATGTCAAATGCGGGAAACGCGTCAAAATATTCTGTTCTGAGCAGTATTCTGCCATTTGCCATAACTTTTGGATAGACAATTATTGCCTTTCTTTCTTCAAATACAAATTCTTTGGTTTCAAAATTATTCCACATAGTTTATTACCCCTACTTTAACAAGTCTGTTACTTATTATAGAAATACACGCCGTAATGCGCTTTAATTTCTCTTTCTTTGCAAAATTCATTGTAGTCCCAAGGCAATCCGGCTTCTTTTAATCTTTCTACCTCTGTCATACTTGCAAGCGGATAGCATATATCAAAGTTGTCAAGGAATTTTGGATCCTTCTTTCCGAGACCATCCTGCACACTGTGAACAAAATCGTGAGCTTCTATTCTGACACGTTTCGATATTAACAAAAAATCAACTATATGCTTTAAGAACCTGCTTTCAATATCTGCATAGTCGCTCTTACCTATGAGATTTATCATTTCTTTTGGATCGTTTATTCTGTCATACAGATAGGATTGTCCGGTAAACGGATAGTATATGTAGGTATAGCGTTTGTCAACAATCGTCTTTGAACTGTCGCAGAACTCACTCATATTTACTTCTCTTTCGGGCACTTCACCGTTAAAAAGCTCAATCATGGATCTTGATACACCAAATCTTCTGTGATCTCCTGCAATATCGAGGACAGTTGCACCGATATCAAGATTTCCGCATAGGCTATCGCAACGGATACCCTTTTCCAGTCTCGGATCGTTTGAAATAATCATGGGTATAAAAAGTTGTGCCTTATAAGTATAAGGTCCTTTTGTCATGGCATTATAGTCATGCTCCACACTTCCGTGATCGGATGAGAAAATTATTGTTGTGTTATCATACACTCCATTATCTTTAAGAGACTTTACAATTCTTCCAACGAGACTGTCTATCTCGACTATCAACTCGCAATAGGCACGACGCTGTTTCATTCTGTGTTCGGCTGCAGATTCAGGATTAACCAATGTTTCGTAGGAATACATAAATGCTCTGCGGTTTTTCTCTACATCTCCGATATCCTGACGGTCGGAATTTACAATATCCGGTATTTCATTTATATCCACACTGCCCTCAACTTCTTTTGGCGGAAGGTAAGGTGCATGAGGCGAAACAAATCCGCAATACAAATAAAAAGGTGAACCCTCATTATCCGGAACTGCACCGTTTGGTGCCTTGCCTGTTGATACATAGCTGTCGATAAATTCCGTGGCCCTGTCTGCTATCCAACGGTCATAGTGATCTTCTTCGGAATATTCAAACTGCAACCCTTTTCCATCCTCACCTACTCCTGCCCAGGGCCTTGTGGCTTCAGGATGCCTGGATTTTAAGTATTCCATAAAATTAGCAAACGGATTGAAATAGTGAAATCCAAAATTTGTATCATCCGGGGGGTTAGGTTCAAATATGCCTACTCCGGCAGTCATATATCCATCATCAACAAGTCGCTGTGTTAAGATGTCAACATTGGGATTTAGCAGAACATCATTGGTCCACGCACCATGACCTGATACAAACTCACCTGTCAGGATAGAAGAACGGGCAGGGGCGCATACTGTTGAGGCGGTTATTGCATTATCAAAAGTAACGCCGTTTGCCGCAAGTGCATCTATGTTTGGTGTAGGAATAAAATCTGCTCCGTAAGCATTTAAAAAATCAGGACGCAACTGGTCACACAGTATCACAACTATATTTCGTTTTGATTTGTTCGTTTCCATTTTCAGCATCTCCTTGTTTTGTTCATTATTTCATTTGCAATTTTGTTAAGTTCTGCACCGCAATTATTGAGAAAATCGCGGTAACCGCAATTGTTATCGGCATCTGTGCAACATACTTCTTTTTGCATTCTTTTGCAGTTTCCACCGCAAAAAGTAAGGTATTGACATCTGCTGCAAAGTTCAGGCCGCTTATGCGGTCTGTTTACAAATCGGCGAATATGTTCACTTTTCAATAATTCATCAATACTATCTTTCTTAAGATTTCCAAGCTTGTACTCATCAAGACAATAAAAATCGCATGGGTATACACTGCCATCGGATTCGACAACCAGTTGGGGTTGACATACACCGTTCATTCCGCATAAGGTCGGTTTGCCGAGAACCATAAGATTCAGGATATCATCAAACAGTTTTATACTGATAATCCTGCCGTTTCTGTAAGAATCATACCAAAGATTAAAAATCGAAGTATAAAATGAAGCAAAACGTTTTGGTGTAAGTGCATAAACCGAAGTACTTTCCAAGTTTAATTCACCAAGACAGGGAGTAAATTGAACATACTTTATTCCCAACTGAACTATCCTGTTCCACACTTTTTGAGGATATCTGGCAATCGAATTTGTAAGAGTGCACAGGACATTATATTCAACGCCATACTTATCAAAGAGGCTGATAGTTTTCATTATGCGTTTATAAGTACCTTTTCCCTCAGCATCTATCCGCACCATGTCATGACAGTCAGGAAGAATATCCAAGGAAACCCCGACTAAAAATTCGTTCTCTTTTAAGAATACACACCACTCTTTGTCGATAAACAATCCGTTAGTCTGCAATGCATATGAAACTTTTATGCCTTTTTTCCATTTTTTTGCCTTGCTTATAAATTCCTTAAAAAAAGGCAATCCCGCCAGAGTCGGTTCTCCGCCCTGAAATATGAATTGAATACGGTCACCGCTGTCTAAATCTGTTTCAATTCTGTTTAATATCATATCTGCCGTTTCGTACGACATAATACCGCAGGATTTTATTTTTCTGTTATCGGACACATCTGCATAAAAACAGTATTTACATCTCATATTGCAAAGCGAAGATGCAGGTTTTATAAGAATATTTAAATTCCTCATATTGCGTTTAAAAGCCTAAATTATCAGGTAAAACATCGTCACCGTGTTCTTCCATCCATTCCACTGCTGCATCGTATGCCTCTAAATCAAGATCTGCCATCGTGTTTGTGTGGAATACTATTCCCTCAGCCTCGCCTGCAAGGATTTTCTCGTAATACCAGTCAAGCTGCCACTTTACCGCCTCGGCAGTAGCCTCTTTGCTTTCGCCAAAGTTCCAGAGGTAGCATCCGAACATAAAACGACAATTCGGAGCAAGCTTTTTCAGAAGTTCAAACTTTTCGGGGATAAGAGGCACATGCTTTTCTTCCCACGTCCACATAATAACACCATCAAAATCTGCCATATATTTTGAGAAATTTGCATCGGCTTCGCTGTCTTTACCATAATTTATAGTGTACACTACCATCCAGGTGTCAAGAGGTCTTACTTCGTTGTTATGAAACTTATTGTGGATTTTTTTGTAGTCCTCAAGAGAAATCTGTTCCCCGATACGAGATCTGAAATCATCAAAGACGGCACAACTGATGTTCGGAAAATCTTTGGCATCACTGATAAAAGCATCAATGGCACCGGCATTTCCGTTTGTTGCAAGAATATCACTTCCGAATTCCCAACCTACATTTCTGAGAGTTTTAAAAGACTTGTTATACTGCCTTCTGTTAACACTCACGCCCACATGCTCTCCATCGGGCACCATAAACGTGTTTCTTATACCAAGATAAAGGCACGCCTCCATGGGTGTCATTCTTGACTCTCTGTTATTTCCGTATGCATTGTTGTAGCAGCCCTCGGGATGTCCCCAGAGCCAGCATATATCTCTTAATAACATTTTACCACCATCCTTGTTTGAAACTCCTTACTTATAATATTTATCTTTTGCAGCCATAAGTGCATTTGTGCTTGTCTTGATCTTTTCCATGCTTTCCATGGTTGTCTGTTCCCACGGGGCATCCATAAAGCCTATAATTTTGTCCTGAGGAGCCTTTTCCTTAAACCAGCGAAGGGTATCATCGTGGTTCCATTCGCATCTGAAGCAAAATGATGTAGTCGGTACAACCTTAAATCCATCGTTCATGGCAGGAATCACTTCCTGGCGATAGGTAACGCAGTGAGGATCTTCTTCTATGTATGTAAAGCCACAGTTTTTCCAGATTCCCGTGGTATAACATTTATAGTCCTCGGGTGTTCTGGTAATCGGATTAAAATGTTCCTCATACAAAGCAAAGTACTGCCACGGAGAGAGAAGTATTTCGTCCGGTCTGAAGTGCTCTCTGAAGCCTTCAGGATAATTTTGCATAATATCTGCCCATATCCACGGAGTCGAGCCATTCTGACTTACGCAGTCGCAGAGAAATTTCAAATCATGCCACATTAAGTCGTGCTGTCTGTAGCATGCAAAGTGGTACCTGCTAGTCATTTTATAATTTTCCTCGTCCATACCCAGATGTACATATTCGGGTGTATCAAAAAGTTCACAAATTTCGTTTATGAGGTCACGGCATACGCCGTAGTATACAGGGGTTGCAACCATTCTGTCATACACACCAAGCCAGCAGTCATGCAATGTACTGAAATTGAGTTTTGGAAGAACTGTAAGTCCCAAATCCTTTGCCTTTTTGACTTCCGCCTTCATCCTTTCGTGGCTCCACGCACCGGGAAGTGCAATCTCGGGATGTGATTTCCATATTAGTCCGTCTCCGATGTCAAGAACCACCGTGTTGTATCCCTTTGCGGAAAGATGCATCAAAGTTTCATCCCATGCTTTATCTTCAAGACACCATGGTTTTTTGTAGTCATCCCACATATTTTGAGTCATACACACATATGCTGCCCACATCATTTTTTTACTTTTCATTATTACTCCTCCCTATTTTATTTCAAATAATTCTCTCGGAAAGTCGGTAAGATTCTCGACGCCATCTTTGGTTATCCTAACAACATCCTCTATTCTGATACCTTTCTTTGTTTCATGAGAACCCAGAAATATGTCGGAGCAGAAAGTCATGTTTTCTTCTAGAAGATAATCGGAATTGGTTTCTACCCAAGGTGCTTCGCCCTCCATAAGTCCATTGCCATGGAAAGGTCCGTACAAATAATGGTCTTCGAAGCCAAGTTCCTTGACCTTATTTAGATGAAACTTTGCAACATCGCTTGCAGGAACACCTGCCTTTGTAATTTCAAGAACAGAACGCTGAACTTCATATCCCGCCTCTATAAGTGCCTTTTGCTCTGATGTAGCCTTTCCGAACACAACGGGACGTCCTATTGTGGAAGCGTAGCCTTCGTATCTTGCACCTATCTGCAGGAAGGTCATATCCCCTTCTTTTATAACCTTTTCTCTCGGACGGCTGATAGCCTGATCTGAGCCGTCGCCTGTAAGAACCCAAAGAGGATAGCTTTCTCTCTCTGCACCAAGTTCGTGCATTTTGCCGAGGGCAAGACCTACAACCTGTCTTTCTGTCATACCGACATGGATGTTATTTATAACATATTCCATGGTTTCTCTTGTAATTTCTGCCGCCTTTCTCATACAAGCCAGCTCGTTTTCTGTCTTATACATACGGATTGAAGCAACAACGTCATCTGCCTTTTCTATTACAACATCACCGTATGGTTTTAAATGCTCCATAAGGTCATTGTATATACCTACAGTAAGAAGCGGAAGACCTGCCACACCGAATTTTTTGATTGGCGCATCCCCCAGACAATCCTTAAATATGGTTGTGAATGTATCCAAAGGTTTGCCGGGATATTCTGGTTCTGATGATTCTCTGAAGGATTTAACAAGTCTTATATCGGGGATTCTTGAACGATCCGACGCATATGTATAACTCTCGGGACCTATAAGAAGCTTTGCCTCGCCTTCTTTGGGGATTATGACACCTGCTGTCTCAAATGACGGCCAATAGTCGCTGAAATAGCGTACGAACTGAGGCTCTGCCTCATTTCCGTAACAAAGGAGCATATCGTAGCCTGTCTCTTCCATCTTTTTCTGTATTTTTACAACTCTTTGTCTAAATTCACTGTCAGGAATTCTGATTCTGTTTTCCATTAGTTTAAGCCTCCGTTATCCAAGAAATTTGCGGGATTGTCAATCAGCATAAGATTGATATCCTCATTTGATATACCCTCGTCTTCCATCATGGGAACGATATTTTTGAGCACGTGGTCATAACCCCAGCCACCATAAGTGCGAAGACAAGTTTTAAGGCATACATCACAACTTAAGAGTATCTGAGATTTATAACCGTCATCTATCATTTTCTTTATAAGTGCCACTCTTTCGGTATCGTGAACAAAAAGTCCATAGCCTTCGTTCCGTACCTCGCGGTCTACATAATACTCCTTGCCAAAGTTATCAAATTCCACATATACTCCCATCTCTAGAAGCTTGTATATGTAGTCCTCATCATTTGTGACGTCTATGTGTGATATTGCAATATTCTTTGGTTCAACACCTTCGTCAAGCAGAATTTTTGTTGCTTCAAGACCGTTTGTCGTCCAGGGATTTATATGAACAAGAATCTTAGTACCTGTCTTCTTGTGAGCAATTGCAGATGCTCTGAGCACCCTTCTTTCTTCCTCGTTGAATACTTCGCTTATACCTATTTCACCAATAACACCTGCTTTAATGCCTGTGTCCCCGACACCATCTTCTATCTCTTTTATCATTAATTCCGCAATTTCGGATTCAGTCATTGTCTTCATTTCTTCAGGGTGAGTCGAATACACATAGTAGCCTGTGCCCATTACGATATTTAGTCCCGTTGCCTCAGAAATCTTTTTGAGCATTTCGGGATCCCTGCCTATTCCCGGCAAGGTAGCATCGACTATTGTTTTTCCTCCTGCCTTTTTAAATCGCAGAATTTCCCTCTTTTGGGTTTCATAATCGAGCATACTCAGATTATCCCGTATTGCATACGGGTCTCTGTTTAGTATGCCGAGTTTATCCATTGTAACATAAGCGGTAGCTGGACTCTCGCAGTCCTCCACATAGTGTTCCTCAAAAAATGCGGTAAGTTCAATGAAAACGTGCTCATGGGGGGTGGTTATGCCAAGGTCGGATTTACCAACCACTCCCGTAACTGTCTGAACAGACATCAAATACACTCCTCTCCATATTTTCGATGATATATCATATACACATATCAACACCATTTTATATATCAATTTTAGCAATCCCACACAAGAGATTCAACATAAAATCATTAGAATTTAACATAAAAATACAAGTTTTTTTGAGTTAAACTTGCTTTGAACCGTATTTTGTGTTAGTCTTTACTAAAGAACCTCGCATTGACGTAAAAACACAGCACCGAAAATTTTTTGAACCATCGTATTTAAAGACCGACAACGAAGAAAAACGGCTATTTTGCTCGATTTTGGCGAGTTCGGATACTAACAATAATACGAGGAGTGTTTGATATGAAACGCTTTACTAACACTATATATAAATATATCCAGCCATTCCATTTCCGAAGTGTATTTTTTAAATACCTAAAGCAATTTTCTCTTATAAGTGTTATCCCTTTTCTTGTACTTAGCATGCTTGTGTATTATACTCAAGCAAATAACTCAAAAATCAACTCGAATAACGCTCTTGAACGACTTTCAAACTCCGTTACAAATACTTTAAGCCACACT
>JAZQBI010000096.1:0-4311 GCA_045545635.1 Clostridia bacterium
AATATGTATTTGAGCGTTTATAATAAGAATATCCGTGCAATTCAATTTTATCAGAGAGAACAATTTGTAGTTCAATCAGAAAACACGGATGATAATACCAACGAAAAAGAGTTGGTTATGGCTTGGAGCCGATAGACAAATTCCAATTTGTAGGGAACAGAAAATTCCAGTTCTACGGAGCTTTTAAAATTGAATATTGGATGATTTTACATAGCCGTTAAGGAGTAATTAAGCTCCTTAGCGGCTTATTTTATTTCACGATAGGAGGTGAGGAAAATGAAAATTAAAAAGGTGGATGACAAGCCAATGGTCATTCACACCAAGGAGAAAGCCAAGATTCATGCCCACGAACCAAAGGGAGCCAAGATTAAAGGCAGCAACATCTATACAGTAGAGAAAGGTCCTAAGACTATCGGTGCAAAGGTATCTGATGATAAAAAGAAGTCCTATCGCAAGAGTACCATTCATCAGTCAGAGTCGAAGAATAAGGGATTATCAAGATTTAAGCGAAACTATAGAGAATCAAACACTTCCATCAAGACTAAGAACACCAATCTTCACATTGCAGGAAGAACAGGTGTACTTGCAGCCGGGGCAGTAACGGAGCAGGTGGAAGGCGGGCATGAGGTATCGCAGGCAGCATATCTTGCATATGAAGCAAGCCAACCTGTTACCGGAACTGCTTCCAAGGGGGCAGCACTTTTCAGGAAAAAGGCGGCAGCCGAGGCAAAGAAGCGTATCAAGAAGGTAGAGGCAGGAAAGAAGCTGGCAAAAAAGACAGCAAAGAAAGCTGCCAAAGATACAGCCAAGACGGTAGCTAAAGAGACGGCAAAAGAAACAGCAAAGACTACTGCCAAGGTTGCAACAAAAACTGCGACAAAGGCAGCTGCTACAGCGGCAGGAACAGCGGTTGCACCGGGAGTTGGTACTGCAATCGGCATGGCAGCCGGATATGCTGCAGGTGTGTCCATAGAGGTCAAGGATGAAAAGATGACCAACCGGAGCAGGAAGATAAAATTCTTTCTGGATAAGATGAAAGCACAGGAGAATCAGACAGACAGCGTGGCAAAACTGGTAAAGGATCTGATTGTGCGAAAAGCGATTACCTGGGTAAAGGCAGCTGTACCGATTATCGGACTGGTGCTGTTGTTACTTGTTCTTGTAGTTGCCATGATTGCGGTTCCGGTTATAGCGGTGATAGCAATCCTTTACAATTCTCCATTTGCTTTATTCCTGCCACCACTTGAATCAGGAGATACCGTGCAGACAGTAACGAGTGCCTATGTGCAGGAGTTTAACTGGGATGTGAACACGAAAGTGAATGAGCACACCGGATATGACCTTGGAGAGCTTGTCTATGTGGATTATGAAGGTATGGAAGAAAATCCAAGCAATTACTATGACATCATGGCAGTCTATATGGTCAAGCATGGTGTCGGAGATACTGCAACAGTCATGAATGACACTTCAAAAGGCTGGCTGCAGGCAGTTGTAAATGATATGTGTTCATACACCACAAGCACCGGAACAAAGGACGTGGAAGAAACAGATGCAGATGGCAATGTAACAACTGTCACAAAATCGGTTCTATATGTGAATGTCACACTGAAATCGTACAGGGATATGATTTCAGTCTATGGGTTTAACTCTGATCAGGTGGAAATGCTTGAGCAGATCATGAGTCCGGAGTTTATGGGACAGCTTGGATATGCCAGAAGCGGAAGTGGCGGCGGAGGCGGAAGTCCGGGAGTAAGCTCCATGACTGAGGATGAAATCAATGCCATCCTAAACGAAATTACAGACAGCAGGCAGAAAACAGTCTGCTCCTATGCACTTCACAGAGTTGGCTTTCCTTATAGTCAGGATTTAAGAGACAGCGGTAACTATTATGACTGTAGTTCCTTAGCCTATTATTCGTGGAAGGATGCAGGTGTGGATATTAGTTACGGCGGTGCAACTACAGCGGCAGCGGAGGCACAGGGACTGGATGAAGCCGGAAAGACAGTCTCCTTTGATGAGTTACAGCCGGGAGACCTAATCTTTTATAGTTTTACAAGCAATGGAAGATATAAGAACATCAGCCATGTGGCAGTATATGTCGGAAATGGCAAAGTGGTAGAGGCACTTAATGAAAGTCTTGGTGTGGTCTACAGGGATGTGGCAAGCACAGGAAAGATTGTTGTGATAGGAAGACCATAACAGGAAATTTGCAGAGAGGGCATAGTCCCTCTCTGAGACTGGAGGTAAGAATGGATTTAAAAGATATGATACTGGTAACAGAAAACGACAGGGGAACAGAGACAAATATGCTGATGACTCTGGATGATTATAAGAGTTTTATAGCAGTTGATGACATGTCAGAGCTTGCAGAAAATTTGTTGCAGCTTGGAAGGACACTTGGTGAGGCAGATAACTTCACAGAGTATTACAGGGCAGCAAATGTAACTGTATCTGCGAGATTCTGTCTGGATGATATTCAGCTGGGACACTTTCTTCAGGGATTTTATAACGATTCCAAAGAATTTCGGTTTGATAAAGAAGCCAGTTCTTATGAATGTGTTGCAAAGCTTAAGGAGATTGGAATGACCGATAAGGGCTGGGTAGATGATTTTAACCTGCATTATGAAATGGAGAACCGCTCATTTGAAAGGGGACAGACATTTCATAATTTCAATGACCATGATTACATGGTGCTTGAAGCATTATCACCAAGGAATCTTGTGGTGATGGATATGAAGTCAGGTTCCCTTACAATCGCCCTTGGTGCGACAGAGTATAAGCGTTATCCGAAGGATGAGAAGCCTACAAAGGACAATACCACAATCGGGGTATCGTGGGAGCATGGCATTTATCTAGGTTCCACACTTTCAACTACAAATTTCAAGGCATACAAGAGGGAGTATGGCACACCGGAAAAGATAGAGGATATCTATGATTACAGGGCAAAGCTCAAGCAGAAGTTCTATTTTTATCAGGATATGTCAAAGGATGATGATGTACCAAAGAAGCTGCAGAATGACTTCCTTCACCAGATGTATGAGGATTTTGGAACGATTGAAGAGGACTGTTTTTACGACAGGCTGGAAGATGGAAAGTACGATGAAGGCTTTAAGGAAAGACAGGTAAAGGAAGAAAAGAGCCGGTGATGAGATTTTTACAGGAGGCGATATTATATGGAACAGGAATTTGATGTTGAGATAAAAGAAGTGCTTTCACGAGTACAGAAAGTAAAGGCAGAGTCGCTTGATGATGCCATCAATAAGGCAATGGATATGTATTATGCAGAGCAGATAGTCCTTGGAGCAGAGGACATGAAGGGAGTTGATTTTGCGCCTATCAGCGAAGGTCAGCTCCCTTCTTCATTAAAAGAAAACGGAGGAAGAGCAAGATGAAAAGTGATTCAATAACAGTAATTAAGAACATGGAGTTTTTAGTAAAGGAACTTCATAAGGAGTGGGACAGATCGGGTGCTTCTAAGGCATCCGTTATTATTTCCCTTGAGGAAGTAGATGGTATCAATGATAAGTTAAAAGAGATTATCTATCAGACACAGAAGTCAGTCGATGAGGATGAGCTGACCTTTAAACAGAGCATTGCAAAGTCCAAGGATTGCTATGTGATTCTTCGTGTGGTGCGTAAGATTGCAAAGAAAAAGGATAAATGCGAAAAACAGGCAATCGACAATGAATTTGCAATCGAGCTGGATAAGGATGAGTTAAAGCTATTTAAGGGATTGTTTGCAGAGATGTTTAAGTAGAGGAGGACAAAGGTATGGGCATTGATATGAAGGTCAAAGCGATATACGATTCTGAAATTGGTAACATCACCAGATCAGAAAAGAACTGGAAGGATGTGTTAAAGGTCGCAGGTCAGTTATACCGCTATGAATTTGACAATATCGTTATGGTAACAGCTCAGAGACCTCCGGAAAAAAGCACACTCATGGCAGATTATGATACCTGGAAAAAGGTGGGAAGATATGTAAAGCGTGGTGCGAAAGGCTGCGCCATCTTCCCGTCAAGGGCACTGAATCCACGCATGAGGTATATCTTTGATATCAGTGATACCGGAGGGAAAAATGTCAAACTGACATGGGACCTTGAGGGAGAAAATCTTAAGGATTATCTGGATTTTCTTGTGTCAGAAGGTCAGATTGAGCAGTACGATAACAGCGACAGGGAGTCTCTAAAAAATACACTAAAACAGTTTACAGGAACGGATGTTTGGCTTATAATAAAAGAAGAGTTCGGAGACCGAATGAGCGAGCTTATGCAGCTATCAGGTAGTGTGATAAAGGAAGAAAGTAAGAAA
>JAZQBI010000097.1:0-9517 GCA_045545635.1 Clostridia bacterium
GGGGACTGTAAATTAATTCCGACGAATTAATCTACAGTCCCCTCATCAAAACCTATATGTTTTATCCGTTTTTCACATAATATTATCCTGTTCAGAAACGGTCTGTGCGATTTTTTAAGCCCTTGGATGAGCTTTATTATATACCTCTCTTATATGATTCTTCATAAGCTTAGTATACACCTGAGTGGAAACAATATCCTTATGCCCCAGCATTTCCTGAACAGATGCCAGATCTGCACCGTTTTCCAGAAGGTGTGCCGCAAAGGAATGTCTCAGAGTGTGAGGAGTAATATCTTTTTTTATGTTAGCCTTGTCTGCATAGCTCTTAATGAGCTTCCAAAAACCCTGACGAGTCATTCTTGTGCCGTTACAGTTGACGAAAAGTGCACTTTCCGAGGAAGTATTCACCATACTTGCTCTTGCACCTGTCATATAATCTCTTACTGCTCTTATGGCAGTTTTGCCAAGGGGGACAATTCTTGCATCATTTTCGCCCACGCACTTTATGTAACCGAAGTCCAGATCAAGGTCTGCTCTATTTAACGATATGAGCTCCGAAACCTTGATGCCCGTAGCATAAAGAAGCTCCAGCATAGCCTTGTCTCTCATGCCCTTTGAGGTTGCAGTGTCAGGGCATTTGAGAAGAGAGTTGACCTCACTTGTGGTAAGCACACTGGGGAGCTTTTTTTCCGCCTTTGGAGTTTTGAGCCTGTATGTGGGATCGGAAGATACAAAGCCCTTAAGGTGAAGATAGCCGTAGAGTGCTCTGACAGACGCAACCGAGCGTGAAACAGACGACGGAGCCTTGCCTTCAAGCTGCATATATGTAATGTAGCCGTGCATATCGTCGGTGCTGACCATGTCTAACTCAAGGCTTCTTGAATCTATGTAGTCCGAAAACTGCTTTATATCTCTTGTATAGGATTGCAAGGTGTTTTTTGCAACCTTTTTGTCATTCTGTAAATATTCAACGAATTCACGCATAAGAGCGTTCATCTGTATTAACCTCCTTAATTCCGAGTGCGTGTTTTTCACAATCGGCTATCTGCCCAGAACCAAAATCCCTATGCCTATCTGCACACACTGGGCTATGCACATCAAAAGAAAAAATATCAAAATTCTGAAGAAAAAGCGAACAAACTCTCCTGACCTCTCACTTTGACTGAGTCTTGACACATTTCGAGAAAACCTGAGAGAGGCAACAAAAAGAAGAATTTCCAGAGGAAGCACAAGAAAATTAGAAACAAAAACTGCAAAAAAAATCCCCATTGCATCGCTCATAACACGGCATCTTGCCGCAAGTCCCAGAGAAACCCCCATAAAAAAGCTCTCCAGAGCAATAATCCCTCCCGGAAGAACAGAAGCCGGAAAAGACATGGCAAAAATTGCCACCGAAATGCAGAAAACCATCTCCGAAAGGATGGCTTTTTTTATCCCCGGCACAAAGGAAACCCCCTCAAAGGTGATATTCCTTACAAAAAGTGCCGCTTCGGAAAAAACACCGCCCACACAGCGAAAAGAAACAACAATGCCCGCTCCCACAAAAAGACCTGCAAGAGCAAAACACAAAAACACTGTCCCGACGGATGATGCACTGCCTTCTTTCATATTTATCCCTCCCGCAAATCACAATATCATAATACAAATTATGAAAACCGGGAGGAATTTATTACTTTTTCATTTTTTCTGCTTTTTTGAGGCAGGCATCCACCGCCTCAAGAACCGCATTACGGAATCCGTTTGCCTCAAGAGCTGCAACCGCATCTATGGTAGTACCTCCGGGAGAGCAGACCATGTCTTTAAGCTCACCGGGATGGATACCTGTTTCCAACTGCATAAGGGCACTTCCGTACAAGGTCTGTGCCGCCACGGTATATGCTTCCTTGCGTGGTATGCCGCATCTCACGGCACCGTCGGCAAGAGCCTCAATAAACATAAAAGCATAAGCAGGACCGCTGCCGCTTATTGCGGTATAGGCATTTATGCTCTCCTCTGCAATGCGAAGAGTTCTTCCCGATGCGGAGAAGAGCTTTTCCGCAAAGGCGATTTCCTCTTCCTCTGCCTTGGTATCGGGAGCAATAACTGTCATTCCGCCTCCAGCAAAAAGCGGAAGATTGGGCATGGTACGGATAACCTTTACATCTCCCAGAATACTCTTGATGTAATCTATGGTTATCCCTGCCGCTATGGATACATAAACCTTGGTATCGTAACCCTCAATATCTTTTATGTCACTGAGCAAGGATTCAAATCCCTGAGGCTTGACACACAAAATTATGTAATCCGACTTATTAACAAGTTCTTTCAAGTTTGTTACATTTATGTTAAGGTTTTTTACCTTTTCGGAGACAGCAAGAGAGTTCACAAGAATGTTTTCCGCTTTGAAAATTCCGGAAGAAAGTGCTCCGCAAAGTATGGAACCTCCCATGTTTCCTGCTCCGATAAAGCCTGTGATGCAGTTCATAAATACACCTCCGTTACTTCTTCGCCCGAAGCGAAGCAAAAGTTATTATATCACAAACTAAATTGAAATGTAAAGACTTTTTTAAAAAAAATTCAAATATTATGTAAACAATTTGCTGTCCTTGACTTTTGCGGTATGCTATGCTATTATAATTATGTATATTATATTGTAGGAGTGAGGTATAATGGAAAATTTAATTCTGGTTGTTGACGACGAAAAGCCAATAGTTGATATATTGCGAATGAATCTTGAAAAAAACGGATACCGTGTTATAGAAGCCTACGACGGAATAACTGCAGTAGACAAAGCACTCTCCGAGGAACCCGACCTCATCCTTCTTGATGTAATGCTTCCGGGTCAGGACGGCTTCAACGTGTGCAAAAAAATCCGTGAAACCTCCGGTGTACCGATAATTATGCTTACAGCGAGAGAGGAGGAGGTTGACAAAATTCTCGGACTTGAGCTGGGTGCCGATGACTATATGACAAAGCCATTCTCCATCCGTGAGCTTATGGCAAGGGTTAAGGCAAACCTCAGGAGAACCCAGTTTGCAGGAAGAGAAGATGCCCCCGGTGAAATCCTCACCTTCGGCGATCTGGAAATAGATATAGAAAAATACGAAGTACGCAAAAGAGGCAAGGTTATTGAGCTCACATTCAGAGAGTTTGAGCTTCTTAAATTCCTTGCTACAAAAAGCGGAAAGATTTTCTCCAGAGAAAATCTACTCAATAAGGTATGGGACTACGAATTCTACGGCGATGTCCGCACAGTGGATGTAACCATAAGACGACTTCGTGAAAAAATCGAGGACAACCCCAGTATGCCCACATATATTATGACAAAACGCGGTGTGGGATACTATTTCGGAGCATAAAAAATGTTTAAAAGCCTAAGCCTCAAAATTGCAATGATGTTTGTCCTGCTCACAATATCCATCATAATCCTCATAGGTGCATTTATGACGGAGAGTATAGACAAATTCTACGGAAACGAATTTAATAACCTGATGAGTCAGGTGTTCACACAGTCTTTTTCCGATGAGCTCAATTCCGCAGTTCAGAACGGTGCAAGTGCCCATGACATCTACAAAAATGTCAGTGTTTACATCAGCCAGATTGGTGTAGACTCCTTCAGAAATATGTATCTTCTGGACGGAAAAACGGGAAAAACCATCGGTACTCTTTCCACCAACAACGAGCTTGCAAAAAACCTTGAAATATCTCCCAACATTATTGCCGCCATGAGCGGTATGAGAGGAAGTGCGGATTTTTCCGGTTCAGGATATATGGATTATGCCGTTCCCGTGGAGGATACGGACTCTGTTAAGTTTATTGTGTACATCCGCGACTCCAAGGAAGAGACAAATAATGTTATTAACTCCATATTTACCATTATGGTGCAGGCACTTCTTATTGGTCTTGCACTTTCGGTACTTCTTTCCGTACTGCTTTCCAAAACCATCATTCTGCCTATTGAGTCCCTTACAAGAAAGGCGGCAAAAATTTCAGAGGGAGATTTTGACGAAATCATAGAAACACGCTCCTCTGACGAAATAGGCAAGCTCACAAACACCTTCAATCTGATGGCTTCAAGGCTTAAAAACACCCTTCACGAAATACGAAACGAAAAAGATAAATCCGAAACCATTCTCCAGCACATGACCGACGGTGTTGCGGCATTTAACAAATTCGGTGAGCTTATTCACATCAACCCCGCCGCAAAGGAACTGCTTAAAACAGACAATACTGCAAATCTTGATTTCAAGACTCTTTTCGGAAGCACCACGGATATATCTGTGGAAAAAATTCTGTTTCTGCCCCAGTTCAAGGGTGCGGAAAGGAACATAACAACCGACACCAATGAGCTTATAGTCCACTTTGCTCCCATAAAGAGCACCGAGGATAACTCCGACGGTATAATAGCGGTTATTCAGGATATTACCGAACAGCAAAGACTTGACAAGGCACGCAGAGAATTTGTGGCAAATGTTTCCCACGAGCTTCGCACACCGCTCACCACGGTAAAGAGCTACTCGGAAACCCTCATAGATTCCCTGTCCGACGGAAATCCCGACCCCAATATGTTTACTGCCTTTCTCAACGTAATAAACGGCGAAACCGACAGAATGACAAGACTGGTAAAGGATCTTCTCCTGCTCTCCAGACTGGACTATTCCCTTAAAGATATGCCAAAAGAGCCATTTGATATATCCAAGATGATTAAATCTCTTGTGGAAAGACTTCGCATTACCTCGGACGAAAAGAAACAAACCATAACCTACGAACCGACAAATGCACTTCCTGTGTATGTAGGCTCTCCCGACAGAATTGAGCAGGTGCTCATCAACATAATAACAAATGCCATCAAGTACACTCCTCAAAACGGGCGGATTCTCATAACAACAATGTATATGTACAACTCCATATGCATAAAGGTATCGGACTCCGGCATTGGAATTCCGGAGGAAAGTCTTGAGCATATTTTTGAAAGATTTTACCGTGTTGACAAGGCACGGTCCAGAGAAATGGGCGGAACAGGTCTCGGTCTTGCCATAGCAAAGGAAATCATAGAAGCCCACGACGGTACCATAGAAATAAAAAGCAGAGTGGGACACGGCACAGAAGTTATTATAAATCTGCCTGTTTTTCCCGAAATGTTATAGCGATTTAAACTCCCTGTAATTGTTTTGTAATAATTTTATTATATAATATAGTTACAAGTTGGCGTATACCGTGTTTTTTACATACTAAAGGTGATTATTATGAAACTCAGAATTTTATTTACAGCTTTGGTTGCTGTTCTTGTTATCAGCATCCTGCCCATATGCTCCATGGCATCTGCGGAAGAACTTGCACTGGACTATGTAGGCAATACCGACACACTCATAGACATCAAAAACCCCGAGGGGGAAGTTACTTCCACATCCGGCAAGGCTTGTGTGATTTCTGCTGTTGCCGCAGACGGCACAACAGTTACTCTCTACCGTCTGAATGTTGCAAAGGGTACATATGTCAAGATGTATGCCGATGACGGCAAGGCTCTTGAATCTGTTGTAGGTGCAGCAGGTCTTTATGCACAGAACATAGACCTTACATACGGAACAAACAACATTCTTGTTGTTGCTTCCTCCGGTGACAATACCGAAACCGTAAGATTACAGATAACTCTCATCAAAAGCAATCTCATAGACACAATCAAAAACATCTGGCAGAATCTCGTCGGATAATGCGTAAGTGGTGATTAACTATGAAGAAGGAAACCATCAAGTCCGTTATTTTGACTTTCTTGGTTATTTCCAGCGTAATATTGACCGTTAATAACTGGTTTAGTGAAAAATTATGGCCTTACGGCTATAATTTTTTTTCTAATATAGCAAATTATTTTTCCATAGGGGATCAGCACAAGAGTTTTTTCCTTTCTAAGGAGAATGTGTCCTCTCCTGCAAAAATTGTGGTGAACAACATCGAAAACCGCAGTGTTTACACACATACATCCGAAGACTTTGACAAAATGACCTCTCATATAAAAGCAGTTCTCAAAAAAGGTCTGGAGTCAAAAACCGCATCCGAGTCCTCTCCCGAAGCATGGAAGGATGCACTGAGACACAAATCCATGTATTTTTCCTATCCTGTACCCTATGGACTGAAAACCTTTTCGGCAATACTGGACTGCCCCATAAATGCAGTTTCCGCCGGAAGAGTTCAGGAATTTATTCTTGTTTCGCCGGACAATGTTACAGGCAGTGCACACATACTTGTAAAAGATGCCGACACGGAAAAATACACAGACATAACCGTTACCGAGGAAAGCGGAAAAACCGACTCTCTTATAGAAAAATATGCTCTTTCCTCAGTGGGGGAATACCCATATTCCTTTGAAATCAACTTTGATAACTCGGAAAAAAAGCAAAAGCTCACCATTGACTCCAAGGTTATTCTGCCCATAACTCCTGCACAGGTCTCCACCGTGAAGGAAATAAATTATTTTGAAAATATTTCCGAGGACAGGGATTTGTACACCCGTTTTCTGCACTCCTTCGGGTTTAATGCTTCCAACATACGAAAAAATGTGAATGCCGATAAATCCATAGTCTTTGCGGAAAACTACGGAACAATCAAAATGTACCCCGACGGCCTTCTGGAGTTTAAAGCCATAAGTGAAGCCAAGGGCATAGAAATAGGAAAATCTCTTGAGTTTTACGATACATTCATAGATTGCATAGAATTTGTAAATAATGTGTGGGACACTGCCTGCTCGGACGAAAATATGAACATCAACCTTTCCGGTGCCGCTACCGGAAGCTCCGACAACAGTTTTACCCTTACAATAGATTACTATGCAGACGGTATGGAGGTTGTATCTCTTCTGGAGGCAACAGACTCTCATCCTGCGTTAAAGCACGCCATAGAAATAGAGGTTGTCAACTCCCGTATTGTTTCGTACCGTCAGATAATAAAAGGCTATCGCTCCAACAAGGATAACCGCCAGTGTACCGGTGTTATAGAAGCTCTCGATACCCTTATGGCAAACGAAAGCATAAAGTCCGACAAGATAACAGATATGTACATCGCATACTATCCTGACGGAAGCGGAAACTGCTCCCCCTACTGGGTTGCAAAAACCGACAAAAACGAAATACGCATCATAATTGATAAATGAGGTGAATCCCTGTGAATCTGGGCAAGGTAAAGTCTTTTCTCATAGTTCTTTTTCTGGGTATAAACATATACCTTATCTTGTCCATGCATTATTCTACCCGTTTTACCGTTGACAATGCCACCAGAGAAAACTGCGTAAAGCTTCTTGAAGAAAGGGGAATAACTCTGGATGTATCGGAAATTCCCGAATACACCGTAAACCTTAAAAACATCGATACCAATAATATCATCCATTCAAAAATCTTTTTGAAAAACGGATCGGCAAAAATTTCGGGAAACAAATTTTCCATTCCCGTAAAAGCGGAAGATTTTTCCGGCGAGAATTCCTCTTCCGTAAAAAACTTCCTTAAAAGTCTTGGCTTTAATACTTCATATATGAACATAAAATACTCTGACACCAAAAAAGCATGGTATGTAACATGCAAGGTGGGCGGCTATCGGATATTTGACAATATAATCAAAATATCGCAGATTCCCGGTCATGGAGCTTTTCTTGCGGAAGGAACATGGTATGAGCCTTCGACAAACAGAGTTCAGTCCCGAAGCCGCACAAGAAATACAATGTATATTACCAGCGTGCTTCTTGATATGACTCAAAACGAAAGCATAATGAAAAATGCTCCGTTTGAAATAACAGATATATCCTACGGTTATCTTGCAGGCAAAGCATACGGCAAGGCATCCCATGTAACATCGGCAGCACTTCCGTACTATCGCATAAAGGATAATCACGGCAATGTGTATTACTTTGATGCACAAAGCGGAACATATCTCGAAAACTGATATATTATTTAGGAGGAAAAGAAAATGGCAAAATCCAGAATCCCTATGGGAATGGGCGGTGCAAATATGAACAATATGATTAAGCAAGCCCAGAAAATGCAGCAGAACATGCTGAAAATGCAGGAAGAAATTGAAAAAGAAGAGTTTGAAGCAAGTGCTGGCGGCGGTGTTGTAACCGTTACCATGTCCGGCAAGAGAGAGCTTACCTCTGTTACCATCAAGCCGGAAGCCGTAGATCCCGATGATGTGGAAATGCTTCAGGACCTTGTTCTTACCGCAGTCAATGATGTTCTCGGCAAGGTGGATGAGGCAAATAATGCTAAAATGAGTTCCATTACAGGAGGACTTAACATACCCGGTATGTTTTGACACCAATATGTAAACATATAGCAGAAAAATTTATGTTTTCCGAAATAATTCATAAATAATCAAAAAATTATATCCCTTGCAAAATCACAAAGAATTGCAAGGGATATTTTTATAAGTAAATTCTTCCGGCAAGTTACCGGCAAGTTAAATTCAAAATCAGAAACACCGATATCCTGTAGGTTTTCGGATCCTAAATGTAACTGGTAATCAATCCGTAAATCCACCTTAGCAAGTTACCGGCAAGTTAAATTATACCCACACCGGAATGTATTTCATATATCTTGGTGCAGTTGTTGGGTCCAGCGGTTTAATATAATTCTTTGCGACTGCTTCTTTTATTAATCTTGAAGCACTTCCTGATGATGAATCTTTTAACCCGAATCGTTCTCGTACAGAGCTATTTGTTAAATATTCGCCCTGAATGTACTTTATACAAGCGTGTAAATAGCATGCCCATAATTTGTCATCTTGCGGAATATTGCTAAATGCCATCTCGGAAAACATAGTAACCTTTGTGTTTTCCTCATATACATTAATTTTAGGGGCAGGTAATTGCTGCAGCTCGCAAGCAACTGTAATTTTATCCCAACCTGTACCAAGTTCTTCACACATTTTAAGTCTTCTCATTAATTCCGCCAATTTTTCATTTCTTGACTTTGGTGGATTATCAATTATTCTGTAAATATCAACGAGAGGTTTGCCAGGATTAGTGAATTCAATTCGATTTTTGAAAATTTCAACAACTGGACCAGTGCCTGCAATCGAAAAATCTTGATGAATTAAAGCGTTTGCTACAGCTTCTCTGATAGCAAGCAAAGGAAATGCTGTGCGCTTTTCACGCAGCGCCCCTTCAATTACTTCATTGCTTGGGATTAAAGCTTCAATATACTTGATTAAACCCTCAAAACCAACAATATATCCTTTATTTGCGATATCCTCTTTAAGCATATTAATACGGCTATTATCTGCATACTGTACAACTCTTACGGCTTTTCGCGATAACCTTGGAAAGTCCGAAAGCTTTTTAGCCAACAATATTGCACCTAAATTGGTTATTGCATATAGACCATTATCAAGTTTAGAAATGATTTGCTCTTCTATCATATAATGCCCTATATTTTCTGTTGTGGAAGGAATTGGTTCACCCTTTAAATCAAAATAAATTTGATAGTCAAGTATTGATAATGCCTCGTTTAACGACAGGTCTTGTTTTGCATATCTTTCTTCAAAACGAGCATTTCTG
>JAZQBI010000098.1:0-13158 GCA_045545635.1 Clostridia bacterium
CCCTTTCTTTTTAATGACGGAACCAGAGTCAGAACAAAAGAGGACTGGGAAAGAAGAAGAAAAGAGTTATATGAAAAGACAGTAGATCTCCACTTTGACGGAATGCCTCCTGAGCCGGAGTTTCTGGAGGTTGAACCTCTTTGCTACGGCACAATAAACATATTCCGCATAAAAACCGGAAGAAGAGAATACCCCGTAATTATGGATATGTATCTCTTCAAAGCCTCATCAAAAAGCAACAATGCTCCCGTAGTAATATCGGGAGATATGTGCTTTGGCAGAATGTTTGACCAAAATATGATAAAAACAATAACCGATGCAGACATTAATCTGGTAATGTTTAACCGCACAGAGCTTGCACCGGACATATCCATATACAATCTGGATGACCTCAGAACCACCAAAACAAGCGAATACGGTCTTGGTAACGAAATATGGCAGAATATGCAGGACGGTAATTGCGGCGGTCAGCTTAAAAGATGCTATCCCGAAAGTAAATTCAGTGCTGTTTCCGCATGGGCGTGGGGGTATTCAAGATGCGTAGATGCCCTTGAGATACTCGGCAATGTGGACCTTGACCTTATAGCATTTACAGGACACTCAAGAGGAGCCAAAACTGCCGCTCTGGCAGGTATCGTTGACGAGAGAGCCGCCATTGTAAACCCCAATGCCACCTGCTGCGGAGGTAACAGCGGTTACAGAATATATATGGAAGCTCTTATGGAAGACGGAACTACTGCCGTAAGTGAAAGACTTGACAATATATTCCGCCTTTTCCCCGCATGGATGGGACAGGGAATGAAAGAATACATAGGCAGAGAGGGAGAACTGCCCTTTGACTCCCATGAGTTCAAAGCTATGATAGCTCCCAGAGTTCTATTTGTTTCCGAGGCTGCCAACGACATCTGGGCAAACCCTGTGGGTACATATCAGACAACAGTTGCCGCAGGCGAGGTTTACAAATTCCTTGGTTGTGAGGAAAACCTCATATGGTACTTCCGCACCGGAGGTCACAACCAGACTACCGAGGACCTTGAACAACTTGTAAATGTAGTAAACCATATAAGATGCGGTGAAAAGCTCAACGAAAAATTCTTCAAACGTCCGTTTAAAGACATAGAGCCTGCATATGACTGGCAGTGTCCTGAGGGAATGTAAAAATACAAAAAACTATTGAAAAAAATATGTAGAAATCCGCAAATGCGAATTTCTACATATTTTTTTCATATAAAAGCTAATATTTATATCTTTACTTTTGCAAGTCCTCCCTCCGAGGTCTCCTTGTATGACGAATGCATATCCAATCCTGTTTCTTTCATTGTTTTTACCACTGTATCAAAAGATATTTTTCGGCTCCCCCACAAAAAGCTTGCCAGGGAAACAGCATTTATAGCACGCATTGCGGCTACGGCATTACGCTCTATGCAGGGAATCTGCACAAGACCGCATATGGGATCGCAGGTTAGTCCCAGATGGTGTTCTATGGCAATCTCTGCGGCGTATTCAATCTTGTCTGTACTTAGTTCAAAAAGCTCTCCGAGAGCTGCCGCCGCCATTGCACAGGCACTGCCTACTTCCGCCTGACATCCGCACTCTGCTCCCGATATGGAAGCATTGGTTTTTATGATATTACCCACAAGTCCTGCCGTCATAAGAGCATGGACTATTTTTTCGTCACTGTAGTCTCCCCTTAGTTGTTCATAGTACATAACCGCAGGCACAACTCCTGCCGCACCGCAGGTGGGAGCAGTAACAATTTTCTCCCCTCCGGCATTTTGCTCTCCAACGGCAAATGCATAGGAACAGACCAGACGGTTTTCTTTTGTCTGGGCACTTTCGTCTATATGCTGGGAATTGTATAGCGATTTGGCTTTCTTGACAACACCCAGTCCTCCGGGGAGTATTCCCTCATCACTAAGTCCCTTTTTTATTGTTTCTTTCATTTGATTCCATACCATATGCATATACGAAACAAATTCGCTATCTTCATTTTCCAGTACATATTGCCATAGTCTCATTGAATTCCTACTGCAATAGTCGGCTATATCCGCAAACTTGTCAAGCTTATATATTTTCCTCGGTTTTTCCACGGGGTAGTTATCCATTTGTATACTGCCGCCGCCAACACTGTGAACACGAACGGTTGAAATAACTTTGTTGTCTTTAAAGGCTGTAAGCACCATTGTGTTTGGGTGAGGCAGGTTGTTTGCCACAGTATCAAATCTGACCTCGCAACCCACGGGAAGCATAGTCTTTTTTATTACTGTATCCGTACCGTGACCTCTGCCCGTTTTTGCAAGAGAGCCATAGAGTACCGCCTGAAATCTGTCTGCATCGGGATTGTCGTTTTTAAAGATAGCACACGCTCTTTCAGGTCCTATTGTATGAGAGCTTGACGGTCCTCTTCCGATTTTATAGAGCTCCCTGAGAGACTCCATACCGGATTCTTTTTTGTCTACCTGTGGTTTTTCGCCTGATTTAAGAAAAAATTCTACGGGCACCGAAAAAACCCCTGAAAGCCGAATGAGATTTTGTGCTGACGGAGTAGACAGACCAAGCTCCCATTTTGATACTGCTCTGTCTGTAATCCCCAAAAGCTCTCCAAGTGTTCTCTGTGACATATTTTTCTCTTTACGAAGCTGTGCTATTTTTCTTCCATAAAAATTATCCATTGCATACCTCTGATTTGTTAGCCTTATCAATCAACACTAAAGCGTTGGTCGTTAAGCTGGTTTTGTACCTCGACACACGTTTTCGCACCGAAGTATGTTTATGTTAGTTATTTTACAGCAAAATTCTCCAACTATAAAGAACTTTTTAAAAATTATTTTAAAAGCACACTCAACCACAGGTTGAGTGTGCTTTTGGGCAATACAAGAGGGCGCTGCCTCAATTTAGTGAAAAATCACTTATTGAGACTCGCCCTTAAAACTTCTGCAATGGATGTAAAAAATATAAATCCCGGGTTTAATTTTCTATAACGGACTTTATAAGGCTTCTGTCTTTTTTTTCGTAAAGCTCAATAGCCTTGTCTATTTCCTCCAGACGGAAGGTATGTGTAACCATATCCCTAAGATTAATTCTACCTGACTCCACAAGAGACACCAGAGTGTCCCACCCTGCACAGTACTCCAGAATTCCATGGAGACGAAGCTGTTTTATCATCATCTTCATAAAGGGGAATTCTATCTTTGCACTTGCATCGGGTATGCCGTAGTACAGCACATCTCCGCCCGTCTTGCAGGCATCAAAGCAAAGGAGAATACTCTCTACACTTCCTGCGGCATCCATAACATAGTCGCATCCCTCACCGTTTGTAAGCTCCATCACACGGGAGAGAACATCCTCATTTGACGCATCTATCACATCATCCGCACCGAATTTCAGAGCATATTGAAGTCTTTGCTCCCCTCTTGCGGAAACTATGACCTTCCTTGCACCGCTCACCTTTGCCGCCTGCAAAAATGCAAGTCCGGCAGGGCCTGCACCCTGAACGAGAACTGTGCTTCCGGGTTTAACTCCTATGCGAAGCACCGCACCAAAGGGGCACGCCACACTCTCCATAATTGCCGCTTCCCGGAAAGGAATAGACCCAGGAAGATGGACAAGGCACTGGGCAGGCACTCTTACATACTCTGCATATCCGCCGTCATAAGGATCATATCCTATTTCCTGCTTTTCGGGGCAAAGCTCTCTGCGTCCGCTTTTGCAGGCAACACATCTGCCGCAGGATATGATGGTGTCTATTACCACCCTGTCACCTTTTTTCCATCCGTCAACACCTGCTCCAACCTCTTCTACAACACCTGAAATTTCGTGACCGAGAACATGAGGCGGTTTGGCAAGCTTTACCTTTCCCATTATCATATGTATATCGGTAGCACATACTCCTACCGCTTTAACTTTGACTACAACGTGCTTTTCGTCTGCCGAGGGTATGGGTTTATCCACAATACTTACATGGCCGACCTTATCCCATAATGCTGCTTTCATAGAAACACCTACCTTTTTTATCGGACTTCTCTCAGGAGAAGCTCAAGCTCTGCACTTATGGCAAGCCGCAGAGAGCGGATTGCCGCCTCATCTACAACCTGACAGTGTCCCATCGGCAGACCTCTCTGTTCATAAACAAGCTTGTATCCGCTTGGAAACATTGTGGAATCTGCAAGACGAAGTAATCTCAGAACCTTTTGGTTTAATACCATGGCATCTGTTATTTTCCCTGCATTAAAAAGCTCATAGATTCGTGCATTGACCTCGGGTACTATTACGGAAAATGCCGTAACAGAGCCTACACAACCTGCAAGAAGGCTCGGAACAAGGCTATCGTCAGTACCGCCCATAAGAGAAAAGTCAGGACGGTTTCTGCGTACCAGATCAGCTTCGTGGGCAATCTGCTTGATGTTGGCAGATGAGTCCTTCATACCCACTATTCGCCTTTCGCCAAGAAGCTCCTCAAAGGACGGAACCTCAATTGTATTTGTAAACATAGGGATTTTGTACAGAACTATATCGCAGATGTTCTGCTTTGCAAGATATCTGTAATATCTTACAACATCCTCCTGCTTCATGGTAAAGTAGTAGGGAGGGCAAATCATAGTTGCATCGTAGCCAAAGTTTGCCGCCACCTTCATATATTTAATTGTTGTTGCGGGATTGGGATCGGATGCACCTGCAAGAAGCTTCTTTTTTCCTTTCAAAAACCTTGCCGCAAACTCAAGCATCTCCACATTCTGCTCAGGGGAAAGACTTATAAATTCGCCGGTAGTTCCGCAAACAAAAAATCCCGTAATATCGGATTTCGAGACAAAATCCAGTTCTTTTTCATAGGCGTTGTAATCCACCTTGCCGTCCTCGGTAAAGGGTGTGAGCAAAACGCCAAAAGCACCTTTTAACATAAAGATTATCCTTTCACTGTAAATTCATCTGCATCCATACTGAGAGTGCACATCCTCACTGCTCCGCATTTTGTAATAAGATAATTGTTTTCCAGCCGTATTCCAAATTCACCGGGATAATATATGGCAGGCTCCAGTGTTACCACCATACCCTCGGTAAGGCTTTCCTCACATTCCGGCACAAACCGAGGCTCGGCAACAATATCCTCATCCCCCACTCTGTGGCCGCCGTGGTGAGTAAAGGCATTGGGGGAATCTATTGCCTCTCTCATATTGTGCCATACCTCCGATGCTCTGCAACCGGGCATAAGCATCTTTTCGCCCACCACAATTGCTTTGGAAACTCTGTAAAATGCATCTCTCTGTTTTGGAGAGATATCTCCCATAAAATACACTCGGGTAAGGTCTGACCACTTTCCGTCAGTACACACCTGCAAATCAAGAAGAACCACATCACCGGACTTTATCACTCTGTCTGTGGGAATACCCTCAATATCTGCAGATCGCTCTCCTGATATGATATCACCCTGCCAATTGGGACAGACGGAAGATACCACATCCGCAAGCTCCTTTTCTGTCATACCGATGTGCAGGTTTTCCTTAACGGCTGTATGAATTTTTTCCTGCAATTTGTAGGTATCCATTATTTAACCTCGTAACGTTTTAATACTTCTTCATCGATTTCCACACCGAGACCGGGCTTGTCGGGAATATTTACATAACCCTCATCATCAATGGCAAAGTGCTTCTTGACAAGATTCTTGGAAAGAACTGTTTCCTGACAGCAGTATTCAAGCCATAGCGCATTTGGAGCTGCTGCAATAACCTGAAGCGATGCACTCATAAGGATTCCTGTCTTGAACGCGTGAGGTATAACGGGAATCTTGTGGAGATATGCCATATCAATTACCTTTTTGGCAATTGTGATACCGCCGCAGCGGCTGATATCCGGCTGAATGATGTCTATTCCGCATCCTGCAATAAGCTCGTTGAACTCAAACATTGTTCCCACCTGCTCACCTGCAGAAATTCTCATATCTACACTGCTTGTAAGTCTCTTATATGCATTAAGGTCATCGGGGGTAAAGGGTTCTTCCACCCAGTAAACATTCTCCTGCTCGAATTCCTTGCAAAGGCGGATGGCAGTCTTGACATCTCTCCACACCATACCGATATCTATCATAAGCTGAGGATCGTCGCCCATTGCTTTTCGGCAGGCTCTTACAAGTTCAAGGTCTCTCTTATCGCTCTGTCCCAGTGCACCCCAACCAAATTTGATACCGGTGTAGCCCTGGGGAAGATATGTATCTGCAATTCTCTTTATTTCATCCTCGCTGTCAGGCATAAGGACACTGCAGTATGCAGGAATCTTGTCACGGAATGCACCGCCAAGGAGCTTGTGAACCGGAACACCCAATTTTTTACCGAGAATATCCCAGATTGCCATATCTATACCGCTCATAGCGTGGATTGCAACACTTCGTCTGCCGTAGTAATTTGCAAGATTGTACATCTTGTACCATATTTTTTCCACATCAAAGGGGTCTTCGCCAACTACAATATCACGAAGTCCCATACATACCATATGAGATGTGTCTGCCTCAACAATGGCTTTTACAACATAGGGAGAAGAATCAACCTCACCTATACCGGTAATTCCCTCATCGGTCATAACCTTGATAACTACTGTATCCTGACTTCCGTCTCCGATAAAGCTAATTTCCGGCTGTTTTACAATAATCGCCTGTACATCTGTGATTTTCATATTATTTTCCGCCTTTCTGCTATATATTCTCTCCGCAGGATAATCTGCGTGCTTCTTCGATATGTTCCCTGAGAACCTCCACTGCTTCCTTATCCTTTTCCATAAGAAGCTTTATTATGTGCATATGTCTGTCCTGCATACTATCCTCAAGTGTGCGGGACTGAGAAAAGTTAAGAGAAAACAGTTCTCTTATTACAGGAGAAAATGTTCTCCATGTCTGCATAAGTGCCTTGTTTCCGCTCATTGATACAAGTGTTTCGTGAAAAAGTGCATCAAGACTAAGAAAGTCACTGCCGTTTTTTGCATTTTCCAGTACCATCACAAGTCTGCCAATATCCAGACTGTCAGCGGAAAGTGCCTGAGAAAGTGCCGTACACTCCACATATGTTCTAAGCTCATAAAGATGGCATATGTCCTCCTTGGTAAGAGACGATATTCTCTTGGTGCCGTTTGGCATCACACGAATAAGTCCCTCGCCCTCAAGGACCGTAAGAGCACCTCTCAAAGCTGCACGGCTGCAGTCGTAATCCTTGGCAAACTGTAGTTCCGTAACAGGTGTATCATTGGGGATATTCCCCATAACTATATCCCGACGAAGCTCCTTTAGCACACTTTGCACTGTATGGCTTCTGCTTATTGTACATTGCATAAATCCATCACTCCTTACTGTGATTATATATCGTAAATAAAAAATTGTCAACAATTTTTAATAATTGTTGACAATTTTGTTTTTTTATATTTTTATCCTACAACAACATATCCTCCGCCGTGCTTAAGGTCATATCTTCCCCAAGTAAAGTCCATAGGCTCTGAACCTTCAAAAAGCACCTTGGCAATGGTTTCGGTATCAGTAAACTGTATTCCCTTATCCGTTGCCGCTCTCTGTGAGCTGTTGGCAATAAGTATTTCGCCATTTTCCGTACATCCGACGGCATATATCCAGTGATCGCCGGTGGAAAAAGGGTTGTCGGGAAGCTTGTCCGAGGGATGTGACCAGATTATAACAGTTTTTCCCTCAAGGAGAAAATCGTATATTTTTTTGGCCTCTTCCATAGTCTTCCCCTCGGGAACTCCATACGCTGCTGCAGGTATGGAATGGCTCCGCAAAACATAGGCAATACCCGTACCGCTTAAAAAATTATCCTCAAAAAGCGGTTCACCCATTCTTGGTTCTCCCCACATTTTTCGGCACAGAGTAAACTCCTCATGGGGATTAATTTTAACTCCGTGAAGATTAAGAGCCATTGCACTGCAGCAGTGACCGCATCCGTTTTTGCGGACAAACTCGGCATATTGACCGTCCTCCCATAACTGCTGAATCCACACAGGGATTTCCTGCCCGTTTTTAGTAATGATTGCAGGCAGAGTTGGATTTCCTGTGTATGTATAGCTTAAAGTATTCATTTTATTACCTCCAATTTCCCGGTTATTGTAACCGTTTCAAAATAAATTTTTCCATTTTCCTTTGTAAATTCTACACTCTTACCATCTATTACAACAGAGCCTGCATCTATATCCGTACCAAAGGACGAAAGCTCAAGGCTGCCCTCGGTAACGTATAACGTGAGTCTGTCTTTGTTTGTTTCTACTATGCCCCAGCTATTTGCGACACTCCATAAGGACTTGAAATTCTTCTTGTATGGCTTAAATCCTACAAACTTACTCGGAATATCAAATTGGAATCCCGATAGTATAGGCACAAGCGCATAGCTTGACATAGAACGGGCATAGTTACTTCCGCATTCTATTTCATTCCATGGGTTTCGCTTACATCCGTCATAACGGTCACGGATTGCACAAACTACTCTTGCGGCATCCTCGGTTTTTCCTCTTGATGCCAGAAGTCCTGCAAAGGCATATTCAAATCCTGTCATAACCTCTTCGCAGTAGGAAATGGGTATTGCAGGCTTTCTCGCTCCTTCGGGATAAGTACACATTACCGTTCCTGCTTCGTCATTTACACAATATACTCTCCATGGGTTTACAAAATCCCTCATTGAAGGCTTAAAGTTATTTTCCATCAGGTTACTGAGCGCAACATCCACCTGACGGGCATCAAATATATCGCCAAGACCAATAATATCTGCGTGCCACTGGGCAAGCATCTGGTCTATTTCACACCCACCGGCTATCTGATACTTCATTTCGCCTGTTTCAAAATTCCAGTATCTTTCCTCGGCATCAAACTTATCTATTATACTCTTGTCCTTTATATCCACCCTCTGTTCAAAGTACTTGCCGTTGAAAAGATTATTGTATGTATATTCATATCCTTTTTTAAACAGCTCCATATAGTAATCCTGAGTTTCTGTATCTCCAAGAAATTCTGCCATTTCCGCACCGGCTTTCAGTGCCGCCATATACATTCCCTGAAGCCACGAGGAAGGACCGAAAAGCTCCATATCCAATGTATGGTGCTGCCTTCCCTCAAGAATACCGTCACGGTCAAAGTCCCATCTGTCGGGATTGTCCTCGCTCCATGTGTACGCCATTATTTTCTTTATGTCCTCCCAGTGACATTTCAGCCACTCGTTGTTTCCTGATATTTTCCACTCACGATAACACTTTATCACAGTACCGAGCTGACCATCAACACAAGCTCTGTGGGGCAATACTCCTCTGCCGAGAGGAAGAAGTGTGCGGAAGCCCATTTTTCCGTCGGCCATAGTGCTGTATTTAAACTCAATATCTCTGACACTGCGTTCCAGTTCGGGAAAGAGAAATGCTGTGGAATACACATATCCCCATACATGCTGACAGCTTCCCTCGCAGGAGCCTGATTTTTCAAACACTCCCTCCCATCCATAGAACGAGCCATCCTCAAGGCGAAGTACTGTGGGAGACTTGAGAACAGACAGATTTGCCGATATAGCCTCCGTCATCCCATTGGGAAGCGTTGAATCAAGAAGTGCATCCCTGAATTTTTCTGTTCTCTCCAAAAGCTCCGTCATATTTCTGATGGAATACAGAGCACTTTGCACAGAATCCTCAAATACGGTGGCATAATAATTCTTCCAGCTTTTGTGAGTTCCGTTATCGTTTAACATCTCACTCCAATAGTTGTAATTGTTGGGGCAGTTCCAGGAAAGGACAAATCTTACCTTTTTTGTATGCTTTGCAGGAATATCAACCTCTGCAACAAGCGTCCCCGTATCATATTCACCGGAAGTACTGTATTCTCTCGTACTCCACTGTGTATTTTCCGAAAGCTCTTTCCAATATGTTATTACATCATCCTGCCATATTCCTCTGTACCAGTATGGCTGACAGTATGAAACAGGACAGTCTGTAGCCAATGTAAGAGAACCGTAGGTCACATCGTCCTTGTCTGCTCCTGCATTTTTCACAGTAAGGAAGCGTATTCCATCCTTAAACTCTGTATAGTTCAGGGATTTCTCATAAGGATTGGAAAGAGAAAAAGCCGTCTGATACTTTATATCCTCGCTTGATGTGTTTTCTATTTCCAGTTCAAAAAATGCCGCAGGTATGCTTGAGTTAAAGGCATCGTGGGGTATAAATGGGTTAAAGGCAGTAAGTGTCACCTTTGCAGGAAACCTGTCATCTGCAAAATCCACCCTTGCTACAGGAAATTCTCCGCAGAAAGTTACATCCTTAAAATGAGGAAAACCACACATATTGTAACGCTCGGGGCCATATCCGAAGCCTTTAAACTCACCTTGCATATATCTGCCGGAATACTCCTTGGTAATATCGCCGCAAAGTATAAGCGGAGTTATTTTGTCCTTTTGGATGGCTCTCACTGCAAAATGAGTGTATCTGTTTATACTGCCCTTTGACGGACGGTTGAAAATCTCCCAGTCTATAAGCCTGCCGTCACCGCCTAGACCGATTGAACCGGTACCGATTCCGCCAAGAGGAAAAGATATTTCCTTTGTATTATCGCCTTTATATATCATAGTTTGGTCTCCCTGTCATCTGCATTTCCGATAATCTCTTTTGTGATTCTTATAAACTCCGACATTGCCTTGGTGCAGTATCTGGTTTTCTTGTGAGCAATATAGAGATTACGGCTGTGTTTTTCGTTTTTGACCTTATACAAAAATATATTGTCACTTACTTTCCCGTACTTCAAAAAGGTGTCCGTAACAAAGCATAAGCCTATGCCCGACTCAGCAAGTGCATAGGAGATATTGAGCTGATCTACTCTGTAAATCACCTTGGGTTCTATGTTATCTTCATCAAAGAAAAGCATAGCACGCTTATGCATATCGTTGCCTTTTTTCAGCAGGATAAAGTTCTCATCTGCAAAGCTACTAATAGAAACAGCTTCAATATCCTTGAGACTGATATTTCCGTCATGAATGTCCTGATGAGTTATCCTATATTTTTTTAGCTTTTGATTTATTTTCCTGTCCTTTGGTACGCAAAGCAAAATATCCTCACTGGCAAGAAAAAAGCTTTTATAGTCATCCGCATCCTCATCAAAGCTGTCTATGATTATATCTATCTCCTCATTATTCAGCATATTTCCGAGAATGTAGGAATTTGCTTCTGCAAGCTCAACCTCAATATCGGGATACATTCTGCTGAAGCGGTTAATAACCCTTGGCAGAACATATGAGGAAAGATAGTTTGTGCCACCTACCGCTATTTTTCCTGTTTTGAGGTTATTAATATCATTTATGCGGTTTATAAAATCCCTTTGGGCGGCTATAATCTGCTCGGCAGCTAATATGTATTCCTTCCCTGCCTCGGTAAGCTTTACTGTATTGCCCGATCTTTCAAAAAGATCAGCACCAATCTTTTTTTCGATATTCTTTATTGCAACACTGAGAGACGGCTGTGATATGAAAAGCTTCTCGGCGGCTCTTGTAAAATTGCCCTCTTTATACACCTGATAAACATAATTATATTTACTGAACACGGCAGTACCTCCATAGTTTTTTTCTATGGTTTTTATAGAACAAAAGTATTTGACTATAGTATATCATAATTATATAATTATATCAACAATTTTCGCAGAGGTTTTTATATGTACAAAAAAATTTTTACCATCCTTACCGTTATACTTCTTTCCTCACTTTCGGCACTGAATTATGCAATTTTTATATTTCCCAACAGCTTTGCACCATCGGGAGTTGACGGAATTTGCACTATGATACAGGATGTTTCGGGCATAAATATCGGTTACCTTTCTTTAATTCTCAATATTCCGCTTGTTATACTGGCTTTTTTCTTTTTGAACCGTGATTTTGCCGTAAAAAGTACAATATACGTAATTTTCTTTTCTTTAGTATCCATACTGCTTGGGCACACAGACCTTTCCTCTTTCCGCTATGTGACAGGCACAGGAAGCAGTATAGTTCTGGCTCCCCTTGTTGCAGGTGTCGTAAGAGGTATAATCTACCCTGTTTCACTTAAAGTCAATGCATCAAGCGGCGGTGTGGATATAATTGCGGCACTGGTTAAACACAAAAAACCTTTTTTGGACCTTATGAATATAATTTTTGTATTTAATATGTTAGTCGCAATGTGTTCCTACTTTGTCTACGGTATGCGTATTGAACCTGTTATCTGCAGTATTCTCTATTCCTTTGTAACAACAAATGTAAGTAACAGTATCCGCACATCCTCAAACGAAAACATTAAATATGAAATAATTACCCAAAATCCCGAAGAATTCTGCCAGAAGCTTTCGGACAGATTCCACCAGCCGGCTACAATAATTGATGCTCACGGAGCTTATTCCGGAATGAATACAAAAATGGTAGTCTGCGTTGCCGGCAAAAAAAATGCACCTTACATTGAGGAGCTTATTTTGGAACATCCCGATTGTGTTGTATTTAAAAGTACGGTTGGCAATTCCCTTTCGGGAGTTACTTATAAATAGATATTTTTACTCATTATAGCATACCGGATAGACTTGTCAACCGATGGCAGGCAAATGCAAAAAAATCCGTAAAATGAAATAACACAAGTCATTCGGGGCAATACCCAAATGGCTTGTGTTTTATCATTTTGCGTCTTTTATTTTCCAAAATTCACATTCATATTGAAAATACTTACAATACTATCCAGTGTATCGGTAGAGAGTCCAACCATCATAGCATTTTCAAATTCTGTTCTCTCTTCCGGAGTAAACGATGCAACTATATCCTTTACTCTTGCAACATCGTCAGCAAAAATCTGTCTTACAAGATAGTTATTTATAAGTATATTCTGGCTTTCCCATGTAAGAGCTTCCGTCAAGGCTTCCTCAACAATTTTTATTTCCTCAAAGGATTCCGTATCGTAGGGTTTTGAATCAAACATTGCTATTTTAATCATACAATCACCGCTACTAGTTTTTGCAAAAAATTTCCGGATATACAAAAAGAGCCTGTCAAAACTTATAAAGTTTCGACAAGCTCCTTTTTTATTTATTTACAATCTTTTTTAAAATCAATAATTAGAATCAAGAATGTAAATTGCTTTTACGCTGCTTCCCTTAGTAATTACAAGTACCTTGGAAGCACTTACTGCATCAACAACATC
>JAZQBI010000099.1:0-6008 GCA_045545635.1 Clostridia bacterium
ACACCCTCTGTGGTTGAATCTTCCATAAGACCGCATACATATTTTCCTGTTTCGTCTTTGTGGAAATATTTATAACTTGAGTTAAATGCAGTTATAAAAATATTCGGAGCTTCTGTGTAACTTACGGCAAGACCTACTGTATTCTTTTCGCCAACACCGCCAAGGTCAGCCTCTTTGAACTTAAGTGCCATATCCATGAAATCATCATATTCCATAATATAGTCTGTTTCTATACCAAGCTGCTTTGCCCAGTCTTTTCTGTAAGCAAAACCATATGAGTCAACATACAGGTATTCGGGTTCAAGCATCATTTCGGACAAATCTTTTCCCTCAGCATAAGCTGCACGGAATTCATCAAGATATCTGCTGTAATGGTCCAAAGGTCTTACAAGACCATACAGGGAGCCATTTCCTACTTCTTTGAGTTCGGGGAGAATTCTTGACATAGCTTCGGAGAAGCCAACATTAGGATATTTTTCTTCTAAATCAGCAGGAAGAGTTCTTACTACGCCCTGCTCACCATACTGGATGTATTCATCCATAAGAAAGTCTGTGAAAACCATATCGGGCATTCCGCCGGAGGAAATCCAGATTCTCGCTTTTTCTGCTGCAGAATCTGCAGAAAGAGATACAAATTCAATATCTACTCCGAGCTTATCTGTAATGTATTTGAAGTACTCATCCTCACACCATGAGTCTTCTGCCTTGGGATAACCTATTGTGATGGTAACCCTTCCTTCGTCGTTACCTACCTCTGTGCTCTTGTTACATCCTGTTAAAAATGTACCGCACAGAACTGCAACAAGCAGCAAACACGCAACAATTTTTTTCATAATTTTTTACCTCCATTTATTTGAATATTTTAAAAAAATCAACCTTTTACCGCACCGACGGTCAAACCACTCATAAAGAACTTCTGCATAAACGGATATACAAGCATAATCGGAAGCATAGTTACAACAACAGATGCCATCTGAACATTGAGAGCAAAGGTTTCTTTGGTTACAAGCTCATCGCCCTGCATTTCTTCGGTGATTTCCGCAGTTGCATTACCTATGATTTCACGAAGCACAAGCTGAAGCGGCCATTTCTTGGGATCCGAGATATAAAGCATCGCACTATACCACTCATTCCAGATGGCAACCACAACATACAGTGATACGGTTGCAATAATTGGTTTAGCCAGTGGCAGATATACTTTTGCAAAAATAATCAAGTCGTTTGCTCCATCAATCTTTGCCGATTCCTCAAGGCTGTCGGGTATTGTATAGAAAAAGTTCTTGATAAGAACCATATTGTATACGGTAAACGAATGCAGAATAATGATACTTGCCAGACTGTTCATAAGTCCGTAGCTTCTGACGAGCAAATACAGCGGAATAGTACCTCCGCCAAAATACATTGTAAATACAATAATGTTGTTTATGTATTTGCTTCCCAAGAACTTCTTTCTTGACAAGGCATATGCCGCTGTTGCTGTTATAAACAATGCAAGGGGTAATCTTATCGCTACAACTATGAGAGTATTTTTATAACCGTATAAAAATTTTCCTTCGGAGAGGATTTCCTCATATGCTGCGAGTGTAGGCTCTGATACCCAGAATGCAAAAGGCTTTCTCATATATTCTGCCTGAGACATAAAGGAAACTAATATCGAGTTATAAAAAGGGTAAAATATGAGGAAACCCCATAATATCAAAATTATACCCAATACAATATTTGTGTAATTTATTTTTTTGATCTTCACCGTTATTCTTCCTCCTACTCTAAAATACCGGAGCCTTCAAGCTTTTTGGATATCTTGTTTACAATCATAACCATACTGAATCCAACAACATTTTTAAAGAGTCCCACCGCTGTACTGTATGCAAAATCAGGAGCTTGCTGGAAGGTTATTCGATATACATATGTATCAATAATATCTATTGTCTTTTGAACAACCATGTTTGACATATTGAATATCTGGTCGAAACCGCCGGCAAGAACGTGTCCGACTTCCATTATGAGCATAATAAGAATTGTGCTTCGGATACTGGGAAGTGTAATATGCCACATCTTCTTTAAACGCGTTGCACCATCCAAATCTGCAGCCTCGTACATTCCACGGTCTATACTGGTAATTGCGGCAAGGAAGATAATGCTCTTCCATCCTGCCTCTTTCCAGATTGTTGTTATGTAAAGAATGGGAACTATCAGCTTTTTGTCACCCATAAAAACATGTCTTTCCATTCCCAGAGCTTCCAGAATATCATTTACAGGGCCTGTGTTTGAAAGGAAATTAATAATGACGCCTGATACAATAACCCAGGACAAGAAGTGCGGGAAAGTATATACAGTTTGTATTACTTTTTTGAAGTGTCGGTTAATAAGCTCATTGAAACACAAAGCAATAATTATCGGGAACGGGAATGTAAAAATTGTTCTGCCGATACTTATCTTTATTGTGTTAAAAAGAACATATATAAAGTACGGGTCAGAGAACATGCTCTTGAAGTGCTTTAAGCCTACCCACTCACTTCCGACTATTCCAAGCTTGGGGTTGAACTCCTTAAAGGCAAGCTGAATACCGTACATTGCCGAGTAGTCAATCATAATAACATAAATAAGCGCAGGCAATAGGAGCAAATACAGATATCTGTTTTGCACTATCTCCTTAAGGTAATTTCTTTTTCCCAAAGTCGTACTTGGGTTTGTTTTGTTTAAATTCATTGCATACACCTCTCATTTTATTACTTAAAATGATAGCATGAATGCTTTTCTTTTAAAATGCACAATCCTGCAAAACACCATAAAAATCCTGCAATCATTTGTCGTTTTACTATGCAAATTTTTACACTTGGTAGTATAATAAATAATGAAAAAACAGTGGAGTAAATTAATATCTGTAAGGAGTGACTTAGTATATGTTTCATGCATTTATTGTAGATGATGATCCCATATCTATTGAAGCAACCCATATCCTGTTCCCGTGGGAAGATGTAGGTATTACAAAAATAGATAAAATAGACTCACCTACCGGACTTGTCGAAAGAATTCTTACAGAAAAGCCTCATGTCGTTTTTATTGATATCGAGATGGGGGAAGTATCCGGTCTGGATATTATTAAAGAATGTAAAAACAAGGGTGTTAACTCTTCTTTTGTAATTATAAGCGGACATGATAACTTTAACTATGCCCATACAGCAGTTAATCTGGGGGTTATTTACTACCTGCTCAAGCCCATTGATACCGATGACATCAAAATTCTGGCACAAAAATTAAAAAAAGAGCTTCAAAAAAACAATAGTGTTGATATAATGGAACATCTTTCCTCCAAAGATAACTTCAATCTGTTCTTGTCATCTGCATTAAACGAACAAGCATACCGTATTGCAATTGCCCACCTGACAGAAGCCCAATACGATGATACACAATTAATTCTTAAAGGATGTATTTTTGAAACTTACAAAATAGGTCAGAAAAAATATATGTTTGTTCTTGAAAACAATAATATTGATAAATCCGCCATGCTGAGTCTCAATGATTTGGCGGAAAAAGAACAAATAGTTTTCGGCATCAGCGATATTTTTACAAAAGAAGACGATATATATAATATCTTCAAGCAATGTAATCAGCTGTCATACAACCTGTTTGTAAGACAAGCCGGCTGTCTTTTGATTGAGCCTGTAAAAACCAATACCGAAATTTTAAAAAACATTCTGGACAACCTGTATCAGGCAATTGAATCAAAATACTTAAACGGAGTTGAAACCATTTTGCGTAACCTCCCGACTCTGTTTATAAAGCAAAAATATACGATGTCACAGGTCGTATGGTTTTACAATGCCATTGTAATCAGGGCAAACCTGCTTTTTAACCAAAACAATTTTTCCCTTTCGACCATGGACGAAGAGGATTTATATGTAAACTTTTCTGACTTTAAGGAATTATGCCAGACGGTGCATTTGTATCTGAACGAAGCTATGTTTCCGGGAACCACTCCCGAATACGAAACAAGTGACATTTGGAACAAGGTGCTTAAATATATTGAAAACAATTATTCATCCCGAATACAGGCGCAGGATATATACAAAGAATTGTATATAAGCGAAAGGGCGCTCTACTACCTTTTCAAAACAAACGCACAGGAAACATTTCTGGAATTTCTTACTCGTTACAGAATAGATAAAGCAAAATATTTTTTGCTCACAAGCGCAATGTCAATTTCTCAGGTTGCAGAAAGAGTCGGTATAAAAGACCACTATTATTTCAGCAGAGTATTTAAAAAGCGTACCGGACTTACCCCGCTCCAATTCAGAAATCAAGGAGGCACGCAGGAAAATGCTTAAAAAGTTCAGCATCCGAACACAGATTATTATTTTGGTTACCTTTATTCTGGGTATGCTTCTGGTCTTGCAGATTTTTCTCTATTCACTCCTGCAAAAGGAAAATCACAGTGTAGTTGTAAACATATTTGATTCCATAGCTCAGAATTCTGCACAGCAGATAAGCAAATTAAATATTGACATTTCGGAAGCTTCAATGAGATTGGCTGTAAATCCTATTGTTCAGTCCAATCTTTATGAATATTCCCCCGCTGAAATAGCCCGAAACTTAAACACCATTGACAATTTACTTACAGACTATATAAACAGCAATCAGAATATTGCTTTTTTGGGCGTAATAAAGGAATACTCAATACTGACATCCACAGAAACTGAAGATTTTTATGATTATGCAAGATCTGTAGTAAGGGAAATCAAAGCCCCCAAAAGTTTCAATTCTATATACCCCTCATCCTTTTCTTTAAAAGATAAAACATATTTTGTGTGCGTAACCCCAATATTTCCAACTAATATTTCATATCGCACGCCGGAGCATGCCGGACATTTTATAGTATGTATTTATGATGTCGGCACTATAAACTATGTGCCTACGGGCGTTATTGACGACTCTACCATTAAATTGATTGTAACAGATGACAAAGACCGGATTATTTTATCGTCTGATCCTAAGGAGCACGGCACACTATATGATTTTTCAAAAAGCAAGGGCAGTAATTTTCTAAAAACCGTCAGCCTGAATAATCCCAACTGGAATGTAACAGTATCAATGCCATCGGATAACATATCAATATTTTCTTTTTTCGTTGTATTTTTTATAATTTTTATGATTTTCTTTACAGCGTGCATGCTGGTGCTTATGCTAAAGCTACTAGATAGTATTATAGTAAAAAGGATAAATCTTTTAAAAGAAAATGTTGAGAAAATTGCCCATCACGATACAAGCTACAGAATACACTACGATTTCAAAGACGAGTTTTATGATGTTGTTTCAACAATAAACAAGGTGCTCGATAAAGTCCATAGTTTGAATGAAGAAAAAATTGTAACCTTAAATAGTCTGTATCACGCTCAGCTATTGCAAAAGGAAACCAGAATATTTTATTTGTACAGTCAGATTTCCCCTCATTTTCTTTATAATTCGCTGTCGCATATTCAGGGATTGGCGTTAAAAAAGGATTTTACCCAAATAGTAAAAATGATATCCTCGCTTTCCAAGGTGTACAGATATTTTTCAAACAATCATGCTCATTCCACCGTAAAAATGGACCTTAATTGTGCAGTTGAGTACTTTAATGTAATTAACACAAACCGCAAAATACCAATAAATCTGGTGTATGATGTGTCGGAAGAGCTGAAAGATGTTAAATGCCTTAAGATGATTTATCAGCCGGTACTGGAAAACACACTAAAGCATGCCTTTAAATTGGATACTACCGGCACAGTTACTATATCTTCTGTGCCTCATGAGACTAAAGCGATTATAGAAATACGGGATGACGGCGTGGGTATCCCCCAAGATAAACTGGAAAATCTGAAATCCCAGTTAGCTGAAAAGGATCTTGATAAAATTCAGAACAGTGAACATATAGGTCTTCTAAATGTAAATATGAGACTTAAGTTATACTACAACAGCGATAACGGTATTGAGATTTGTTCAAAAGAAAATGAAGGAACTACAATACG
>JAZQBI010000100.1:0-13932 GCA_045545635.1 Clostridia bacterium
TGTCGAAAGCTTTGATTTATCGTAATTACCTTCTACTATTACTATTTCTTTAATTTTAATCATTTTAATTCCTCAAGCTGTGCATTGGTGCAGGAATTCTTCCACCTCTTGCAATAAACTCTTCGCTGGAGAAAGGATTTACGCTCATTACAGGTCCTGTTCCGAGAAGTCCACCAAATTCAACTACATCACCAACTTTTTTGCCCGGTGCAGGAATTACACGGACCGCCGTTGTTTTGTTGTTAATCATGCCTATTGCCGCCTCATCGGCAATAATCGCAGATATGGTGGAAGCCGAAGTTTCTCCGGGGATTACAATCATATCCAGTCCCACAGAACATACACAAGTCATTGCCTCAAGCTTTTCCAAGGTGAGTGCACCCACCGTTGCTGCCGATATCATTCCGGCATCTTCACTTACAGGGATAAATGCACCACTAAGACCACCGACAGAAGATGAAGCAAAAACTCCACCCTTCTTTACTGCATCATTAAGAAGCGCCAGTGCCGCAGTTGTTCCATGTGTTCCGCACTTTTCAAGTCCCATTTCTTCTAATATATATGCAACACTGTCACCTACTGCAGGAGTTGGTGCCAGAGACAGATCGACTATACCGAAAGGAACATTGAGCCTTGATGAGGCTTCCCTTGCAACGAGCTGTCCCATTCTGGTTACTTTGAAAGCAGTTTTTTTGATAGTTTCGGCAACTACTCCAAAATCTTCGCCCTTTACCTTTTCCAAGGCACACTTAACGACACCGGGACCGCTTACCCCGACATTTATAACGCAATCCGCTTCTCCTACTCCGTGAAAAGCACCTGCCATAAACGGATTATCCTCAACTGCATTGGAAAAAACAACAAGCTTTGCACATCCAAACCCGTCAGAATCCTTTGTAAGCTCTGCAGTATCTTTTATAATCTTACCCATAAGGCGAACTGCATCCATATTTATACCCGCGCGGGTGCTTCCTACATTAACAGAAGAACAAACTATATCTGTCTCTGCCAATGCCTCCGGAATTGAATTTATCAGTATTTCGTCCCCTTTTGAAAATCCCTTTTGAACGAGAGCAGAATAACCGCCAAGGAAGTTGACACCAACCGCCTTTGCCGCTTTATCTAGAGTTTGAGCATATTTGAGATAGCTCTTGGCCTCACTGGCTCCGGCTATTAAAGAAATCGGCGTAACGGAAATACGCTTGTTAATAATCGGTATTCCAAATTCACCTTCTATATCTTCTCCGGTTTTAACAAGATTTTCTGCCTTTTTTGTAATCTTGTCGTATATTTTACGGCAGGCTTCATCAGACGAGGAATCTATACAATCCGAAAGAGATATACCCATTGTTATGGTACGCACATCCAGATGCTCATTTTCTATCATATGAAGCGTTTCATATGCTTCAACCTTATTTATCATAGCATTACCCTCCTGATGTTATATTCTGTGCATTGCCTCAAAAATATCAACAAGCTGAATCTTTATCTCAACACCTATTTTTTCCCCGACTTCTTCCAAAAGCTTTGAAAGACCGGATACATCAGATGAAGACGCGGATATATCTACTATCATCATCATAGTGAACATACCGTCAAGAATTGTTTGAGAAATATCAAGAACATTTACATTGTTTTCCGAAAGGACTCCGGTAACACCGTGAATGATACCTACAGTATCTTTACCAATAACTGTTACAATTGCTTTTTTCATATTAATTTCTCCTTGTATTTTTTCTTTTTCAAACGAAGTGCATTAAGAACAACAGAAACAGAACTCAGTGCCATTGCAGTTGCCGCAAGCATAGGATTGAAATATATTCCTGCAAATGAAAATACACCTGCCGCCACGGGGATAAGAAGTGTATTATATGCAAATGCATAGAACAGGTTCTGCCTTATATTCTTCATTGTAGCACGGCTTATTTCCTTAGCTTCGATAATATCATAAAGGTCATCCTTCATAATTACTATATCTGCAGACTCAAGTGCTATCTGTGTACCTGAGCCGACGGCTATTCCTACATCGGCAACAGTAAGAGCTACACTGTCATTGATACCGTCACCTACCATTGCAACCCTCTTACCTTTTTGTCTGAGCTCATTTATTTTGTCAGCCTTTTCGTTTGGCAGAACCTCGGAAATGCAGTTTTTTATTCCGAGTTCTTTTGCCATAGCATTGGCAACAAGGGCATTGTCTCCGGTGAGAAGAACCGTGTCGGATGTCCTGTTAAGCTCAGTTACTGTTTTGTGAGATTCTTCCTTGAGGGTATCGCCTGCAGCAAACGTTCCTGCAAATACGCCGTCAATGCTTATTATCATGGCTGTTTTGCCATTATTTACATACTCGTTTGCAACAATCTCATATTCACCGCTTATGTTGTTTTCCTTCATAAGACGAATATTACCGAGAAGCACTGTTTTTCCGTTTATAACAGCACGAATTCCGCCCATTACGGCATTAAATGATTCAATTTCCTTTTCTTCTGCATTATGAGAAAGTGCATATTCATACACCGCATCACTTAATGGATGCTCGGACACCGCCTCTGCAGACATAGCATATGACAACACTTCATAACTATCAAAGTCCGGTTCGCATCGAAAATCTGTTACTTTTGGTTCTCCTACTGTGAGAGTTCCGGTTTTGTCAAAAACAAAGGTATCAACACTATTCAAAAGCTCGATAGCCTGGGCATCTTTTATGAGTATTCCCTCACTTGCGGCTCTTCCTACAGACACAATAACTGCCGTGGGTGTGGCAAGCCCAAGAGCACACGGGCAGGCAACTACCATAACACTTATAAATCTATCCATGGCAAAGCCTATATCCTTGCCAATAATAACCCATATAATTGCGGTGAGAATGGCAATTGAAATTACTACAGGCACAAATATTCCGCATATTTTGTCTGCCATATGAGCAATCTGCGGTTTTGATCCTGAGGCATCCTCCACCATATCTACTATCTGGGAAATAACAGTATTATCCATAGATACTGTACACTGAACCTCAATATATCCGTATTTGTTTATACATCCGGCAAAAATTTTGCTTCCGGGTTCTTTTTCAACGGGAATTCCTTCACCTGTGAGCATGGATTCATCCACGTTGGTATTACCTTTTACAACGACTCCGTCAACAGGTATTCTGGCTCCCGGCATGATTGCTACTATATCGCCGGGTTTGATGGAATCAACATCCACTTCCTTTTTTTCACCATTTTGGATAACCGTGGCTGTTTTTGGAGTGAGTTCCATGAGCTTTACTATTGCATCGTTTGTACGGAGTTTGGATTTGTTTTCCAGAAACTTGCCAAGCATTATCAGTGTGATAATAACACCGACAGACTCAAAATAGAGATTATGACTGTGATTTGATCCCGATATATGCATATCAAGTGTAAGTATTATGCCATATATAAATGCCGCACCAGTACCTATGCAGACAAGTGTATCCATATTGGGTTTTCCTGTTATGAGGCTCTTGATACCGTTAGTATAAAATTTATACCCCGCTATCATGCACCCAACAGCAAGAATAATCTGTGCAATGGCAAAATTAAGAGGATGATATTCCGGATTTATAGCAGACGGAACAGGAAGTCCCAACATATATCCCATAGATATATAGAAAAGCGGAATAACAAATACAGCTGACGTAATCAGCTTTCTTTTCATAGCTTTTGTCTGCTTTGTTTTATTCTCCATATTTGTTCTGAAATTGTCGTAATTTACTCCAAAGCCTATTTTGGTAACGGCAAATTCTATGTCCTTAGCACAGAGCTTATCCTCATCATATGTAACAGTAAGCTTTCCTGATGCAAGATTTACAGAAGCTGTCTGAACTCCGTCAAGGGCAGAAACTGACCTTTCAACACTTGCCGAACAAGCAGCACATGACATTCCCGTTACGGTAAATCTCGATTTTTTCATTTATTTCTGTCCTCCATTTTTTTCACGATGTCTTGCTGCCTCATATATCATAAGAGAAGCCGCAACCGACGCATTCAGGGAATTTATCTGACCTTTCATGGGGATATTGACAACAAAATCGCATTTTTCTTTAACAAGTCGTGAAATACCCTTGCCCTCAGAACCTACAACAATTCCTATTGCTCCTGAAAAATCGTGCTCATATATGCTGTTTGTTCCATCCATATCAGCAGCAACTATCCAGATATTCTCCTTTTTGAGAGTCTCTATTGCCGATACTAGATTTGTAACACGGGCTACTCTTGTAAATTCCAGTGCACCTGCAGAGGTCTTGTCCACAACAGGGGTGAGACCAACCGAATTGCGCTTGGGTATAATGACACCGTGGGCACCCATGACATTTGCTGTTCTTATGATAGATCCAAGATTGTGAGGGTCACTTAGTTCATCACAAATTACAACAAAGGGCGCCTCGTCTAAAGAGCCTGCATATGCGAGAATTTCCTCAATGGAGGAATACTCCTTTGCGGAAGCATAGGCTATAACACCCTGATGGGAACCTGTGACAGAAATCTTGTCCAGCTTTGCCTTGTCGGCTTCGGTTATGACGATTTTCTTTTCCTTGGCAAGGGCAATTACCTTACGGATAGAACCATTTTTTTCTCCTGACTGTATAAGCAGTTTATCTATGCTTCTTCCTGAACGGATTGCCTCAATTACAGGATTTCTGCCTTCTATAATATTTGTGTTATTTGTTTCATTTTTCATTTTTATTCACCTGCAAACAGAGAACACTATCACAAAACTCCATTGCGGAATTTGGACGGTGTTCCCCGGTGTAAACTATTTTATATTGGGATTAACCAAGGTTGAATTTTGCATGGATGGCTTTTACTGCTGCATCAGCATTGTTCTTGTTAACAAGAACAGAAACCTTGATTTCGGAAGTTGAAATCATATGGATGTTGATATTAGCGTCATAGAGTGCTTCAAACATCTTGCTTGCAACTCCGGGGTTGTTCACCATACCGCTTCCTACGATGGAAACCTTTGAGAACTGTGTGGAAGTCTTTATTTCCTCAAAGCCGAGATAGGACTTTTCTGCCATAAGGATTTCTTCCACTCTCTGTACATTATCCTCTGTTACGGTAAAGCTTATATCCTTGTAGCCTTCTCTGCCGATTGACTGGAGAATTATATCAACATTGATACCGTTCTTTGCAAGATGTGAGAATATTTTGAAAGCTATACCCGGTTCATCCTTTAAATTACAAATTGCTATCCTTGCAACATCATTATCGCGTGCAACACCTCTTACAAGAGTCTTTTCCACTTTGCTTTCCTCCTTAACAAATGTTCCTTCGTTTTTATTAAGACTTGAACGAACACACATATTTACATTATATTTTTTTGCCATTTCTACAGAACGGTTGTGAAGTACATTTGCACCAAGGCTGGCAAGCTCCAGCATTTCGTCAAAGGATACCTCATCCAATTTTTTAGCTTCGGGAACAATTCTGGGATCTGTTGTATATACGCCGTCAACATCGGTATATATTTCACACAAATCTGCATGAAGAGCCGCAGCTATTGCCACAGCGGTTGTATCGGAACCGCCTCTTCCAAGGGTGGTTATATCATCATATTTATTGATTCCCTGGAATCCGGCAACAATTACTATCTTTCCGTCATCCAGTTCTTTTGTAAGTCTTTCGCTATCCACACTTTTGATTCTCGCCATACTGTACTGAGAATCTGTCTTCATGCCAATCTGCCATCCGGTAAGAGACACTGCATTGACACCGAGAGTCTGTATAGCCATAGCAAGAAGTGCTATGGAAATCTGCTCACCGGTTGAAAGAAGCATATCCATCTCTCGCTTGGTTGCTTTTGGATTAATTTCCTTTGCCTTTTCGATAAGGTCGTCTGTGGTATCGCCCTGAGCAGACACAACCACAACTACGGAATTTCCCGCTTTGTAGGTATCTACAATTCGTCTTGCCACATTCATTACTCTTTCGGCATCCCTTACAGAGGAACCGCCGAACTTCTGAACTATTAAGCTCACTGTTATTTCCTGCTTTTATGTTGCAGGTCACGTAATGACCTAATCATCTATATATATTGCACCCTCATTATCGACGCTCAGCATCTCAAGATGCCATCCTTTTAGGTTCGTTGCTATAAGAGTATTCATCTTTTCCTGAAATTGTGCATAATCGCCGTAAACTATTCCCATTATAGTTGGACCGGCACCGCTCAGATAGCTGCAAAGTGCACCGTTTCTTTTCATAGAGCGTGCCACAAAGTCACCGCTCTTGATTCTGGTATAGCGATATCGCTGATGAAGTCTGTCCTTTACTGCTGCCGACAGAAGCTCATAATTGCCGCTGAAAAAAGCTGATGTAACCAAAGATGAATGTGCCATATTATAGGCGGCATTTCTCAGCGGAACAAGATTTGGAAGAACTGCCCGGGATTTCTTTGTTTGAAGATAAAAATCGGGAATCATTGCCGCAAAGTGCAAATCATCGGAAACCTCCGTCCTTGAATAAACAAGTTCATTTCGATCTGTACAGGCAACGGTAAAACCTCCTGCCACAGATGGAGCCGCATTATCTGCATGTCCCTCTATCTCATATGCAAGCCGCACTATGTCCGCCTTGCCAAGCTTGCATCCGGTAAGCTTGTTGGCACCCATAATACCTAGAACAATGCTTGCCGAACTGCTTCCAAGTCCACGGGTTACGGGAATACCGCTCCATATTTTTATATTCACACCGTCAAAAGACTCTCCCACTTCCTCATAAACCCTTTTGAAACCGCGGTAAACGTAGTTATCTTCGGTTCTGGGGATGAAATAGGCATCATCCATAATTTCTATATTGAGACCGTTATCCGTGAGGGAAAACTCTGCAGTGTTATACATATTAAGTGCAACGCCCAGACAATCAAAGCCCGGTCCGATATTCGCACTGGAAGCGGGAACTCTTACCCTAACCATTTTGACCTCCTGAATAACCAAAACCAATTACGCAATCGCGTATTTTGATATAACATCCAATCCTGCCAAAGCAGAATCAAGCTGTGCTACTGTGATTTCTCCTGTAATAACGGCGAACTCACCGTCTTTAATTTCAATTACTTTTGCATTGTCAAATGCATCAAGGGCAAGCTTTACAGCACCTTCTGTGCTTCTTATTCTTATCATAAATGCTGACTTAATGTCCTCATAAGGCATAATTATCATATCATCTGTGCCAACCCAGGCAGGTGTGTAATCGGAATCAGCATTGTAGACTGCATCCATAACATCGCTTACTACTGCACTTGCAGTTGCAAGCATACCCGCTCCCTTGCCGTAATAAAGAGAATCACCAAGCATATCACCCTTTACAAGTACAGCATTGAAAACATCATCAACACCGTAGAGGGGGCTGGTTTTTTCTATAAGCATAGGTGCAACGATTACCTCGCTGCCGTTTTCTGTCCTTTTGAATTTACCAATAAGTTTGATAGTACTGTCAAGAGCTTCTGCATACTCAATATCCTCAAGGGAAACTCCTGTGATACCCTCTGTATGTACATCGGCAAAATTAACCTTTGTGCCAAGTGCAATTGAAGAAAGTATGGAAATCTTTTTACCGGTATCAAAGCCTTCGATATCGGCTGTGGGGTTCTGCTCTGCGTATCCAAGTTTCTGTGCATCGGAAAGAGCTTTGTCGAACTCCGTCCCCTCTGTAATCATCTTTGTGAGGATATAGTTGGTTGTACCATTTAATATTCCGGTGATTTCCTCAATATTGTTAGCTCCAAGGCTGGAAATGATAGTGCGAATAATGGGAATACCTCCGCCAACGGATGCTTCGTAAAGGTACTTAACGCCCTTTTGCTTTGCAATAAGTGCAAGCTCGTCGCCCTTAGCCGCTACAAGCTCCTTGTTGGAGGTAACGACGGACTTTCCGCTTTCCAGAGCAGCTTTGGTGTAATCATAAGCATATGTAACGCCACCCATAGCCTCAACAACAACGGTGACCTCATCATCGGAGAGAACCTTTGCAAAGTCCTTGGTAACAAGAGGTGCTACCTCATGCTGTGAAAAGTCTCTGATATCGATAATATACTTAACCTCGATAGGTTGTCCTGCTCTTTTTGCAATAATATCGGAATTTTGCTTTAATACTTCGTAGGTTCCGGAGCCAATGCATCCGAATCCGATTATACATACTTTTGCCATTTGTTTACCTCCAAAGCCTAATTAAAAAAGAATTGCATTATATTATATCACAACTGTGCTTCTTTGTCAATTTTTCTATCAATCAATTTTGAACTTTTCGGGGCTGTTTTCGCTCATTTTTGCAAATTTTTTGAAAATATCCTCATTACCGAAGGTTTTTTCCTCCACAGGGACATCTGCAGTGCATTTAATTTCGGGATTAATGCCAAAGAGTTTATTTGCAACCTCTTTGACATCCGAAACCCCCTGAGAATTTGCAAAACGGCTTGCTGCATCTCTGGTTTCAAATATCAAAGTCAGAACATTGCCGTCATATCTTGGTTTAACACCATATAGAGATACAAACGTCATAAGCTTTCCGCTGCTTTCCAATTCCAGAATAAGACTGTTCCACGAAGATACTATGTCTCCTCCTGCCTTTGGTGTTTCTGCATGGATAGGCTCCTCGTGCTTAACTTCATCATGAGGTTCATACTGTTCTATGACAGATTCAGGGATGTATTCTTCTCGGACAGGTGAAGGTGTAGGCGAAACAAAGGTTCCGGCACTCACCTCACTGAGCTTACGCTCAAGGGCAGAAATTCTGTCGGCAAGAGAATCAAAATCCTTGTCGTAGGTGGGACAGCTTAATCTTATTATCATTGCCTCTACGATAACAGAAGCATTCATTGACTGTTTTATATCCTTTAAGGAATCGTTGACAACCTCCACGGCACGGACAATTTTTTCCTTGGTATAAAGCTCACACACCCTGTCTGCCATTTTTTTCTTGACAGAGGTCATATCGCTTATTTCCGGTGCAAGTTTATAGAAAAGAATGTCCCTCAGAGTTTTTAAATATCCTTCTGCAAAAGCAGAGGGGTTCTTGCCCTTTGCCATACTTTCGTTATAGAGCATAAGTGCTGAGCGAACATCCTCACGGGCAATATGCTCTGCTACTGTATACAAAAATTCATCATCAAGTGTTCCAAGTATTTCTGTAACATCACTATGGGTTATATCATCTGTTTTGTAAGCAAGGCACTGCTCGGTAATGCTGAGCGCATCACGCATGGAACCGTTTCCGAGATACGCAATATATTCAACTGCCTCTCTGGTAATACCTACGCCCTCAACGGAAAGTATCCGTTCCACTGCATCGGCAATATCCATAGAAGAAATATTTTTGAAATCAAATCTCTGACATCTGGAAAGGATGGTTGCAGGAATTTTGTGTATTTCGGTAGTGGCAAGTATAAAAATGACATGTGCAGGAGGCTCTTCCAATGTTTTTAAAAGTGCATTGAAAGCACCCACAGAAAGCATATGAACCTCGTCGATTATATAAACCTTGTACTTTGCCGCCGCAGTTGAATAGCGGACCTGATCTATTATCTCCCTGATACTGTCTACACCGGTATTGGATGCAGCATCCATCTCTACAACATCGAGAATTGTTTCATTTATAATCCCAAGACATGCATCGCATTCATTGCAGGGATTGCCATCCTTGGGATTCTGACAGTTTACGGCACGGCTGAGAATTTTGGCAGTAGAGGTTTTGCCCGTGCCTCGTGTTCCTGTAAAGACATAGGCATGGGATATGGTATTATTAATAATTTCATTTTTGAGTGTGGAAACTATATGTTCCTGACCGATTACCTCATCAAACGACTTGGGACGCCATTTGCGGTACAGCGTCATATGAGCCATAACAAAACCCTCCGTAAAACATGAAAATTATATAAAAAAGTCGTACATCCAAGAATCGAATTTATGAAAACAGTCGTTGTCAGTCAGTTAGCTCAAACCGGTCAACCTTGCGGCACATGTCCGCAAACGCTTATGGCTGCTTGATTCCTCACCTGACCAGGTTCACGCGCGTTCATCGCGCAAGAACCGATTATCAACACCACTTAGCTGATACATTACCGTCTCAAAAAACCCTCAAAAAGGATATAACCCTTGCTATAGCGGATTGCAAGTACAGGGCGCCGCTACTGCCCCGGCCGTACGACTTTTATATTATACTACACAATAAACAATATTTCAATACAAAAATATATTTTTTTTGCTTTTTTGAAAAAACCTACAGAAAAGATAAATACAGCGGCGGTTTTATGGGCATTTTTCCTTCTACATAACTGATGAAAAAAGCCTGAGCACTCTTCCCGATAGCCTGTAAAACCAATTTAATTGGTTGTATTCATCAATAGTAAATTTTATTCCCTCTCCGATTGTCTTTTCAAAATCGTCTTTTATTGCCTCAATCGCGGAGCTCTCGCACAGATATGCACCGCATTCGTAATGAAGATACAGGCTTCTGTAATCGTAATTTGCAGAGCCGACATACCCTCTCCTGTCATCAGAAATCGTGCTTTTAGCATGGAGAAAGCCCTGTTTGTATTCGTATATCTCCACCCCCGCTCTCAAAAGTTCGGGATAATAGCTCCGTGCAAGCATAAATGCATACCACTTATCAGGAATATGCGGCATACATATTTTTACCTTTACACCTCTTGCGGCGGCAAACTTCATTGCCTGAAGAAGTGCATCGTCCAATATGAGATAAGGAGTATTTATATACACATAATCTCTTGAACTGCTCAGGATATGCAGGTACACATCCCTTGTAATGTATTTTGTATCAACAGGAGTATCGTCAAAAGGTACTATATATCCGTCTTTACCCTGATAATCCGATTCTGCTTTGTTGAGATACACCTCAGAATCTTCATGAGGACAGACAAGACGCCATATTTTGAGATACATTGCAAGAAATCTCTTTACACTGTCACCCTCAACCCTTATGGCAGTATCTTTCCAGTGGCCGAAACGCACCTTGCGGTTAACATATTCGTCCGCAAGGTTAACACCTCCGGTATATGCTATTTCACCATCTATAACAACTATTTTTCGATGGTCACGATTATTGTGATAAGTGGAAATAAAGGGTTTTACAGGTGAAAATTGATAACAATTTATGCCCATTTGGCGAAGTCTTTCGTCAAGATTGGCTTTTGTTGTGGTGAGTGATCCCATGGCATCGTATATCATACGGATTTCCACACCATCCTCAGCCTTTTTGCAAAGAATCCCCAGAAGCTCCTTCCACATACTGTCAAACTCATTTACAATAAAGAATTCAAGAAAAATATATTTTTTTGCCTCTGATACATCCCGGATAAGGCTTGAATGCATATCCTCCCCTAACGGAAAATAGTTTATTTTCCCTATTTCAAAACACGGTGCACTTGCCTGTGACCTGAGATATCGCAAAATTCCAGCTTCTTCGGGAAGAGTTTCTATTATATAATTCTCCGTGAGTCCCATGCCGTCTGCAACCTTTAATGATTCAGCATTAAGGTCATTTACACGCTTTTTGAAAAGTCTCATAATCATATCGGACTGTACATACACATAAAGAAATGTACCAAAAACAGGGAAAAAAGCTATTATAGCTATCCAAATCAGTTTGAATCCGGCATCTGACTCACGATTAATTTCAAAAACGACAAGTCCGGCAGCAAAGATATTCATAAGAAAGCCAAGGTACATATAGTTGCTATATACTCTTAAAACCGGCATCACAAGAAGTGCTATCTGCAAAAGAACAAATAACACCGTCAGAATTTTTTTGCTGAATAGGGGTTTGAAATACCGTCTCATAAAATCACCTTACCGTTACATAATCTCCCTGAAAATCACCTTGAGTTCATCCTCGCTGATTTCAATATCTGCCCCCGACATAGAATCCTCAATCTGTGATATTCTGCTTCCGCCGATTACCGGAAAGGTATCGGGACAATTTATTGAACACATTGAAGCGCACACAATTGCACCAACGGAGCAGTTGTATTTTTCTGCAAGAGATTTCATAAATTCTGCTTTTTCAAGATTTTCTTCACAAAGATAACGCTTCTTTGCTTTTTCGGAAAGGGCTTCTATACCCAGCTCTGCCACCTTTGAAAAGAATCCCTTTGCCTGAGAGGAATATGCCACAACAGGCATATCTGCATTTTTGTAAAAAGCAAACTCATCTTTATCCATACCTACAAGTCCCCCTCTTTCGCCAAGGCAGTATGCAGGGTTAAAGCGTATCTGGCTTGCAGAGAATCCCGCGAGAGAATGATTTTGGGCATACTCGTTAACTGCCATTATTCTGTCTGACTGCCAGTTTGATGCACCGAACTTTCTTATTTTACCCTCCTTGATAAGGGTATTCATCAGTTCTGCAACTACACCCGGTTCAATCGCTCTGTCATCACGGTGAAGCCAGTAAAATTCTACGGAATCGGTACTTAGTGCTTTGAGGCTCTTTTCAAGATCGGAAATGATATCCTCCGGTGTAACTCTTGATACCTCTCCTGCATCAGGCTCGTAATAACCGCCTTTTGTAAAAACATGCATCTCCGTTGCTTTTCTGTCCTTTAGCCACTTGCCGACAATTTCCTCCGACATTCCTTTGGCATAAAGCCGTGCAGTATCGATATGTGTTCCGCCGTTTTCACGGAATTTATCCATTATGGCAAAGGCTTCCTCATTAGAAATTCCGTCACCGAAATATGCTGTTCCCAAAAAAATCTTGGAAGCACTTTCTCCAAATGCATTTGAGTATCTCATTTGTTTGTCTCCTTTTCGATAAATTTCGACATTATTTAATTGCTAGGCATAAGTTTTAGATGCAAACCTTTTTGATGGCTGTTCATATCAAGTTAGGACTCAAAAACATTTTAAAGATGCTAAATATTCTTCTGATTCTTCTCTGGAATGAAATACGATAATATTTTTTGATGCATACTTTTTCATTAAATCAAGAACTTTAGGTCTGCTTTCTGAATTATACTTATTTATAAAATCAATGAAATCTTCATCCGTATTTCCTTTTTCAATCCAGGGCATATCAGAGCGAGGCTGTCCTTTTCTTGATTCTATACCCTCTATACAAACATTAGTTGGGTAATCTAAAAAGAAAACTGTATCACACTCTTTGATGCGCATTTCCATAGTACTACCATAGTTGCCGTCAATAATCCATTTAGGATTACTCATAACCTCTTGTAACCGTTCACTAAAAATCTCTTTAGAAATCGTTGTTTTATCCTCATTCCAAAACATCATATCCAAGTGATATAATGGTAACCCTGTAATATGTTTGAGTTTCCGTCCAAAAGTGCTCTTCCCGCTACCCGGGCAACCGATTATTATTACTTTTTCCATTCTATCACTCCTTTAGTCAAATTTCGACATATCCATATTGCGACACATAAGGTTTAGATGCAAACTTTTATCAGTAGTAGTTCGTGTTAGATTAGGAACAAAAATTATGTGAGCCAAAAATCAAGTGCATCTTCGCATATGTCTTTATCACAATTATCATTTTCTATCCACGCCACCTTAAACACAATTTCAGGATATGAATAATCCAATAATTTAAAATCAAATCCATCTGCCGACTCACTTGCAGAAGAAACCATATATCTTACAAACCCTGTTTCATCAAACATTGGTGGGTATTGAATGTAACCTTTATCTTTTCCTGTATAAAAGATTGCTTGTTCCAACTCTTCATCATCATTAGGATTATATGAGCCAATTCCAACACTCCAGTTTTCTATTGTTGAAACGACTGATTCTGTATGTTCATCTGAACCACCAAAAGAAAATGTTCCATTTGAAAACCCAACGTGGTAATAACACCCTATTTTTAATTTCCTTGTATTTATTACTAAATCAAAGTTTGTTTCTGTGTTTAATTCTCCAATGACTTGCTGTTTATT
>JAZQBI010000101.1:0-26580 GCA_045545635.1 Clostridia bacterium
AGAAAATTAAATGCGAAAAAAGGTGATTTTTGATGAAGAGCAGAAAATTTTTTACCAACTTATTTAACACAAGCGGTTTTTATATCTGGATGGTTTTTTTGTGCAGCATTGTTATTGGTTTTTACAGTATTAAAACTGCACTTATTGTTGCTCTCTTTGCTCTTGCTTCTCTGATACTTAGTATAATCACTTCAAGATTTCACAGAAAAGATATAAAGAAATTTCTTTGCTTTCTCACAGATAATATGCAAAATGACATCAAAGGTATCCTCGGCGGTAAACTTATTCCGCTTACTATTATTCGTCATGACGGTGTTGTTTTGTGGTCAAATGAAGGCTTTTGTGAAATAGTAAAAACACATAACGTAAAAAAAATTCACATTAGTGAGCTGATCCCCGAATTTGACCTTTGTGAATGCATCAATACCGATTTCGGCTCTTTTTATAGTATTGAACATAATTCAAGAAAGTATTTGGTCGACATTTCTTCCAATCAGACAGATGATGACAAATATTATGCACTTCATTTCAAAGATTGTACCGAATACGAAAATTTAAAAACAAAATATAACGATGAGAAGTTTGTTTGTGCCGTAATTCTTATTGATAACTACGATGATGTTATGATAGATGTATCCAACTCCGATAAGCCGAAGGTATCTGCGGCTATTGAAGAATGTCTGAGCTTGTGGGCACAGAGTGTGAATGGTATTTTAAAAAAGTATGAAAAAGACCGTTTTATGTTTTATTTTTCAAACAAGGGTCTCGAGGAATTCAGTTCAAAACGCTTTGATATTCTTGAAAAAATCAGAGATATATCCATTGGAAACCGTTTATCCCCTACCCTAAGTATTGGTGTCGGTTCCGGTGGCGAAAATATGTTGCAAAATGAAGCATATGCATACAATGCATTGGATATGGCTTTAGGACGCGGCGGCGATCAGGCCATTGTCAAACGTGATGAAAAATACGATTTTTACGGAGGAAAGGCTCAGGAAACCGAAAAGAGAACAAAGGTAAAAGCACGAGTCGTTGCAGAAGCTATCAAACAGCTCCTGAGCGAAAATGATGATATAATCATAATGGGGCACAAAAATGCTGACTGCGATTCTTTTGGTGCAGCCATGGGATTGTACCGTGCTATCAGATCCATGGGTAAATCCTGTAAAATCGTACTGGAAAATTACAATCCAACCGTTCAGAAGATGATTAGAAATTTTACTGAACCCGAATATGAGGAACTTTTTATAAACAAGGCCTATGCAAATGAAATTATCAGCAGGAACACTTTGGTTTTTGTCGTGGACACACATGTCAAGTCAATGTTAGAAGCTCCGGTTTTGCTGGATGTTTCAAAAAATATTATAATAATTGATCATCACAGAAGAAATGCAGATTATATACCGAATCCTCTCATTTCTTATCACGAACCCTATGCATCTTCTGCATCAGAGCTCGTTACTGAGATACTTCAGTATATGGGCAATAATGTAAGATTAACAAAAAAAGAAGCAGAAGCCTTGTATTCCGGAATATATCTTGATACTAAAAATTTCACATTCAAAACCGGTGTACGTACCTTTGAGGCTGCTTCATTTCTGAAAAAAATAGGTGTCGATACAATATCGGTTAAAAAACTTTTCCAGATTGATGTTAATACTTTTGCAAAAAAATGGGAAATTATGGAGAACGCAACAACATACAAACACTCTATTTCCATTGCAAAATGTCTCAGAAATGACACGGATATGCATACTATTGTTGCTCAGGCAGCAGATGAACTTCTAAATATATCAGACATTGTTTGTTCATTTGTTTTATGTGATATGGGCGGAACTGTTATCATCAGTGCTCGCTCACTTGGAACTTACAATATTCAGATTATAATGGAAAAATTAGGTGGCGGCGGTCACCTTACCATAGCTGCTACACAGCTTCACGATGTAGATCTTGATACTGCAGAAAAAATGCTCAAAGCCGCTATTGACGAATATTTAGCAGAAAACAAAATTAATTGAGGAGAGTGTAACAATGGAAGTAATTTTTGTAAAAGACCTTAAAGGTCAGGGTAAAGCCGGAGAGAAAAAAAATATCAGTGACGGCTATGCAAAGAACTTTTTAATTCCTAAAGGATATGCAGTAGAGGCAAATGCTGCAAACTTAAATAATCTGAAGGGGAAAAAAGATTCCGAGGCTTTTAAAAAGCAGCAGGAGCTTGAACATGCCACAGAAATCAAAAACAAGCTTGAACAGATTACGCTAAAGATTAATGCCAAAGCCGGAGATAACGGGAAAATATTCGGATCTGTTACTTCAAAGGATATTGCAGAGCATCTTGCAAAGGAGTATTCACTTAATGTTGATAAGAAAAAAATAGTCCTTCCTGACGGAATAAAGGAGCTTGGAACTTTTTCAATTGATGTCAAGCTCTACCCTTCTGTTTCCGGTAAAATAAAAGTTGTTGTTGAAAACCAATAAATTACAGTGATTGGGGTGAGAAACTGTGCCGTCTGAAATTACAAGAAGTATGCCCTGCAACCTTGAAGCAGAACAATATGTGTTAGGTGCGGTAATTTTTGATAACGAATGTCTGGGTGATGTAGTTGCAACACTCAAACCGGATGATTTTTATCTTGAGCAGCATAAAAAGCTTTTTGAAGCTATGATTAATATTTCAAACCGAGCTGAACCCATTGACCTTGTAACATTGAAGAGTGAAATGGAAAGCATATTTGACAGCATCGGCGGAGTTGATTATATAACTCAGATTTGTCTTATGGTTAATACCACAGCAAATCTTAAATATCACATCAAAATAATTCAGGAAAAATCCGTTCTTCGCCGTCTCATACGTTCGTCAGGCGAAATAACTGAGCTTTGCTTTGATACAAATATGGAAGTTGCTCAGGTTTTGAATTCTGCCGAAAATAAAATTTATGATGTTCTTCAAAGCAAAAAGGTAACAGATATGTACCCCATCAAGGAAGTTCTTGCTGAAAACCTTTCAAGACTTGAGGAATTAATGAAGCTTAACACAAAAATAACCGGTGTGCCAACAGGATTTCGTGATTTAGACGCAAGAACTACCGGTCTCCAACCATCTGATCTTGTTCTTATTGCTGCCAGACCTGCAATGGGTAAAACCAGTTTTGCACTGAACATTGCAACCAATGCAGCTGTCAGATACAATGTTCCTGTTGCAATTTTCAGTCTGGAAATGAGCAAGGAGCAATTGGCTAATCGTATTCTTAGTTCAGAAGCACTTATCTCAAGCGAAAAACTTCGTACTGCAGAGATTGACGGTGATGATATGTCAAAACTTGCCGGCGCAATAAACACTCTATCCAAAGCACCGATATTCATTGATGACACCGCCGGTATAACAGTGTCTGAAATAAAAGCAAAGTGCCGTCGTCTTAAAATGAAAAACCAACTTGGCTTAATTGTAATAGATTATCTTCAGTTGATACAGGGTAATAATCGTGAAGGCAGACAACAAGAAGTTTCCGAGAACAGCCGATTTTTAAAAATCATGGCAAAGGAACTTAATGTTCCTGTTATTACACTTTCACAGCTTAGCCGTGCACCGGATCAGCGAACAGACCATCATCCTATGCTCAGTGACTTAAGAGAATCCGGTTCTATTGAACAGGATGCGGATATGGTTATGTTCTTGTATCGAGAAGATTATTACGAAAAGGAAACTGAAAGAAAAAATATTGTGGAATGCATAATTGCCAAGTTTCGTAACGGTAGTACAGGAACTGTTGATATGGGTTGGCGTGGTGAGTTTACAAAATTTATGGATTTGGACACTTCCCATCAGGAACCTGCTTTTTAAAACTATTTAGGAGCATGAAATATTGAACAAATTTTATGATAATCTGTTGCACACAATAGAAAAATATAACTTGATTGAGTCGGGTGATCGCATTGTTGTTGGTTTGTCGGGTGGTGCGGATTCCTGTGCGTTGCTTCACTCCCTGTCAACGATGTTTCAGGGTACAGATGTAAAACTTTTTGCAGCACACCTAAATCACGGAATAAGAAAAGAAGAGGCAAAAAGAGATCAACTGTATTCTGAAGATTTTTCAAAGAGATGCTTAGTTGATTTTGTTACCAAGGAAGTTGATGTTCCTTCTTATGCAAGAGAAAATAAAATTTCTGATGAAATGGCAGGAAGAGCATTGCGTTATGACTTTTTTTATGAAGTATGCGAAAAGTATAATTGTAACAAAATTGCAGTTGCACACAACAAAAACGATAATGCGGAAACAATACTTCTCAACCTCATAAGGGGAACCGGTTCCAATGGATTTGAAGGAATAAAGCCCAAAAACGGGATGATAATTCGTCCCCTTATAAATATATCAAGGAAAGAAATCGAGGAGTATTCATTACAAAACAAAATCGAATATGTAACAGATTCTACCAATTTATCAGATATATATGCAAGAAACATCATAAGGAATCAAATTCTTCCTAAAATGAATGAAATCAACTCAGCCGCCATAGATAATATACTGCGTTTTTCGGATATTATAAGTCAGGAAAATTCATTTATTAATGGTTACATTAAAAATTCAGATTTGATTACAACTGTTGGTGACAGCCTGCAGATTGACCGAAAAAAATTTGAGCTCCTACACCCTGCCATTCGGAGGAGAACATTGTTAAAAGCCATAATAGACTTTCGGGGTAGTACTGTTAATATTTCTATGAAGCAAATAGATGCTTTGTCTTTAAATATAAAAACAGGTAACACATTCACTTTCGGAAGTGAATGTAAGGCAACCGTAAATGCAACTCATATATTATTTACAAAACAAGCATCTGATGAAATTTGCTACGAATACCGTATTTCAATTCCGGGGAAAATCAAAATTAAAGAGATAGGCTCTGAATATAAATTTGAATATGTAACAAACTATGTCCACAGACAAAACAGTTTGTGTATTTCTGCGGATAATCTTGATGAAAAGGATGTATTCATTCGTTCCAGACAACCGGGAGACACTTTTGTCCCATATGGTATGAAAGGAAGTAAAAAGATAAAAAGCTTTTTTATTGATGCTAAGATTCCGGCATACGAAAGGCAAAACTTTCCGCTTCTTGTCAATAATAGTGAAATTTGTTGTATTTTCCCGCTTAGGGTTAGTGAAAACTATAAAGTAACAGAAAGTACAAAAAAAATTCTTATGATAACATTAGTTGAGTCTACATATGATGAACAATAACTGTTTCGTTTTGTAAAATATGCTGCTGATTCAACCTAATCATATCAAAAATTTTACAATCATTAAAAAGGGAGGCATTAAATTTGAAAAAACATTTTAAAGGTATTGTCGTGTATATCGTACTTCTGGTGATTATTTTTGGAATATATTCATTTATGAACTACGATGCTGCTCCGGCAAGTATTTCTTTTTCCGAGCTCATTCAACATATCGAAAACGGCAATGTAAAAGAAATTAATATTATTGAGGACAAAGCAGAAGTAAAACTTATAAAAGGCAAAGTCACAAATGTAATTTGCGAGATACAATCCAGTGGATTGCTCCATGCCGTTTCGGGTGACACAATAGCAAATCAGGTAAAAAAAGGAACTCTGAAAATGAATGTGCGTAAGCCTGCACAACCACCTTGGTGGATAAGCATGCTTCCGTCTGTGATTTTATTTGTATTATTTATAGGCTTTTGGTTTTTCTTTCTCAAACAATCCAAAGGCGGCGGACCGGGTGGAATGAATTTCGGTAAGAGCCGTGCTCGTATGCATGTTGGCGACAAGGATAAAGTTACCTTTGCAGATGTTGCTGGTGCAGATATAGAAAAAGCTGAGCTGGAAGAGATTGTTGAGTTTTTAAAAGCACCGCAGAAGTTCACAGCATTAGGTGCAAAAATTCCAAGAGGAGTTCTGCTTGTTGGACCTCCGGGAACAGGTAAAACCCTTCTGGCAAGAGCTGTTGCAGGAGAAGCTAATGTCCCCTTTTTCACAATAAGCGGTTCTGATTTTGTGGAAATGTTTGTTGGTGTTGGTGCATCCAGAGTTCGAGATCTTTTTGAACAAGCCAAAAAAAATAGTCCCAGCATTATATTTATTGATGAAATAGATGCTGTTGGTCGTCAAAGAGGTGCCGGACTTGGTGGCGGACACGACGAAAGAGAGCAAACACTTAATCAACTTCTGGTTGAGATGGATGGCTTCTCCGTTAATCAAGGTGTAATTGTTATAGCCGCTACAAACAGACCCGACATACTTGATAACGCGCTTTTAAGACCGGGCCGTTTTGACAGACAGGTTGTTGTCAGTGCTCCCGGTATGCAAGGCAGAGAAGATATCCTTAAAGTACATTCCAGAAATAAGCCTCTTGGTGATGATGTCGATCTTAAAGTTATAGCAAAAACAACTGTTGGATTTACCGGTGCAGACCTCGCAAATCTTCTCAACGAAGCCGCACTTCTTGCTGCCAGAAGGAATAAGACCAAAATAACAATGGCAGAAGTTAATGATGCTATGATCAAAGTAGAAGTTGGTACTGAGAAAAAAGGAAGAGAATACTCAGAAAAAGAAAGAAAGCTTACCGCCTACCACGAAGCCGGCCATGCTCTTGTTTCAAAACTCCTTCCGGATCAATTTCCGATACATCAGGTTTCTATTATTCCCAGAGGTCTTGCAGGCGGATACACAATGTATCGTCCTACCGAAGATAAATATTACAGCACCAAAAACGAAATGTATTATGAAATTATTCGTCTTCTCGGAGGACGCGTAGCTGAAAAACTTGTGCTTGATGACATAAGTTCAGGCGCCTCAAATGACATTGAAAGAGCATCAAAAATTGCAAGACAAATGGTTACAAAATACGGTATGAGCGATGCCATTGGTCCTATTAATTACGGTAGTGATTCAAACGAAGTGTTTATAGGAAGAGATTTTGCTCATTCAAAAAATTTCAGCGAAAAAATCGCAGCTGAAATTGATGATGAAGTTAGAAAAATAATAAACGAATGCTATGAAAAATGCCTTGAGCTGATTGAAAAAAATCTTGATAAACTTGAACACATTGCTAAAGTTCTTCTGGAGAGAGAGGAAATCAGCGGTGAGGAATTTGATATAGTATTTAACGGTGGAGAACTTCCTGTGATTTTCTTTGAAGTCCCCGAAAATGAAAATCCACCTGAAATCAGTACGGAACAAAATGTTGAAATACAGAGTGATTTACCGTCTGACGAAAACAAATAACCAACAAAAAAAACGCATCACAAAATTTTTGTGGTGCGTTTTTCATTGAGAATTTATTTAATTATAAAGAAATAAACAAGAAGTAAAATGCCCAGAATTATTCGGTAATATCCAAAACCTTTGAAATCATGTTTTCTAATATACCCCATGAGGAATTTAATTGCCAACACAGAAACAACAAATGCAACAATCATTCCCAAGACGAGGACCGCCCATTCCTGACCTGTAAAATCAAGACCTGATTTCAAAAGCTTAAGAGCACTTGCACCGAGCATTACTGGAATTGCAAGGAAAAAGGAAAACTCTGCAGCAACAAATCTGGAACAGCCGATAATTGTGGCACCGATTATGGTTGAACCGCTTCGGGACGTTCCCGGTATAAGAGCTAAAATCTGAAATACACCTATCAAAAGTGCTGTTTTGTAGCTTAAATCATCCAGCTTTTCGGTGTGTGGAGTAATTCTTTTATTCTCAACAACAATAAATGCTATACCATAGATAATAAGCGTAGCAGCAACTGTGTGTGCATTATAAAAAAGTTCATCAAGTTTGTCATCAAAAAGCAGTCCGATAACTGCTGCAGGAAAAACAGCAACCAAAACCTTCATATATAGTGAAATTGTCTGTTTTTTGATAATAGTGTTTCCAATCACTTCTGCTTTTCCTAATTCTGATTTTTTAGCAAATGGATTGAGCTTGTCAAAATACAGAAACAGAACAGCCAATATGGAACCAAACTGGATTACAACCAAAAAGGTTTCCATGAAATTGTCAGAAACATTCATCTTCATAAACTCATCAAAGAGTATCATATGTCCTGTACTGCTAATTGGCAACCATTCAGTAATTCCCTGGACAATTCCCATTATAACCGTTTGCAAAAAAAGAATTATATTCATTATTTTTCCTCCGCTTTAGTCAGACATTAAAAAGTAATTCACTATATGTAGGATATGGCCAAAAATCTGATGAAACAACAGCCTCCATCTGATTTATAACATTACGAGCCATCTCCAATGTCTGCAAAACATTGTCGTGATAAAGCACTGCGGCTTTTTGTGGATTATGCAGCGATGCCTTTGCTTCCCTTGTGCTTGTTTCAAGAGATTTTACAAGTTTATCAAGCTCAACGGTAAGATCTGTTAATTTGATTACAAGTTCATTCTCCAAATCTGTATTTATGTTGCTGATTAAACTTTTCTTTGAAACGGCAATATCTGCAATCGACTTTGTGTATTCCAGAACAGAAGGAAGAATGTCTTTTTTTATCATTTCAGCAAGTGTCAGAGCTTCAATATTAATTATTTTGGAATAGTTTTCAAGCAAAATTTCACAGCGGGAATGAATTTCGGTTTCAGTATATATACCATGTTTTGTGAAAACATCAATATTTTTCTTATCAGTAAGATGTGGAAGAGCTTCGGGTGTTGTTACATAATTTGAAAGACCTCTTCGTTTAGCTTCTTCTACCCATTCATCTGAATAATTATTGCCGTTAAAGATAATTCTCTTATGTTCTCTGACAGTTTTTCTTATGATTTCATGCACTGTATTATCAAAATTATGAGAATTTTCTATTTCATCGGCAAATTCCATAAGAACATCCGCAACAATTGTGTTGAGCACAACATTAGGTTCTGATACAGAAGCGGAAGAGCCAAGCATTCTGAATTCAAATTTATTTCCTGTAAAAGCAAAAGGAGATGTTCTGTTTCTGTCTGTTTTATCCTTTGTAAACTCAGGTATTACATGAGCACCAACACTCATCTTGACTTTTTTGGTTTCAGAATAAGGATCATCGTGTTCATAAGCTTCCAGAATTGCTTCAAGTTGTTCTCCGGTAAATACGGATACAATAGCCGGTGGTGCTTCATGACCACCTAATCTATGATCATTTCCTGCACCGGAAATAGAAATTCGGAGCAGATCCTGATACTCATCTACAGCTTTTATAACAGCACAGAAAAACACCAGAAACTGGAGATTGTCATACGGAGTTTTTCCGGGTTTAAAAAGATTTATTCCATCGTCAGTTGTAAGTGACCAGTTGTTGTGCTTACCGCTTCCGTTAACTCCGTCGAAGGGTTTTTCGTGTAACAAACAAACAAGATTATGCTTACCTGCAATTCTTTTCATAAGCTCCATGGTAAGCTGATTGTGGTCTATGGAGATGTTGGCAGTTGTATATATCGGTGCCAATTCATGCTGAGCCGGAGCACCCTCGTTATGCTTGGTTTTGGCAAGCACTCCCCTTTTCCAGAGTTCTTCATCAAGTTCCATCATGTATGCGGCAACTCTGGGTTTTATCTGACCAAAATAATGATCCCCAAGTTCTTGTCCTTTAGGAGGCTTTGCACCAAAAAGTGTTCTACCGGTAAAAATCAGATCTTTTCTTTTATCGTGAGTTTCTTTGTCAACAAGAAAATACTCCTGTTCGGCACCGACAGTTGCAATTACCTTTTTGGAATCGGTGTTGCCAAAAAGTCTGAGTATTCGAAGCGCCTGCTTATCTATTGTTTCCATAGAACGCAAAAGAGGTGTTTTTTTATCAAGGGCTTCACCGCCATAGGAGCAAAAAGCAGTTGGAATATACAGAGAGTTATCTTTTATAAACGCATAGGATGACGGATCCCATGCGGTATATCCTCTGGCTTCAAAAGTTGCTCTCAAACCACCGGAGGGAAAACTTGATGCATCAGGCTCTCCCTTTATAAGCTCTTTTCCTGAAAACTCCATAATTATCTTTCCGTCAGGAGCAGGAGAAATAAAACTATCATGTTTTTCAGCAGTTACCTCTGTCATTGGCTGAAACCAATGTGTAAAATGAGTTGCACCCTTTTCTATTGCCCATTCCTTCATTGCATTTGCAACAACATCGGCGGTTTCAGCAGACATTGCTTCGCCTTCATCTATTGTTCTGCGTAATTTTTCATATATTTCCTGAGGAAGTCGTTCTTTCATTACTGTGTCGTTGAAGACAAGACTCCCAAAAATTTCTGTAACATTATTCATAAAATATAACCTCCGATATAGAAAATATATTGCGCATACAAGACAAGTATGAATCGGTTAACTAATCTTATTTCTATTTAATACGTTTTTGAAGATATCCGTTACCTCTTTTATTTTAAACATATAGGTGCAAATTGCGTATACACTGCATCCCGTAACTGCACAAACCGAAAATCTGACAACGAGTCCGAGAAAATCAGTTAAGCTATAAATCAATGCAACTACTCCTATCATAATCAAAGCAGATATTAAGATTTTTAAGGCACATATGCAAAAATCTTTACTAATAATACCTTTGTACCTTCTATTTGCAATAATAAGTGCTCCGAATCCCATTATATTAGCAGATATAGAAGCCGAAAAAGCCAAGGCTCTATGATCAAGTTTCAATAAGATAATAAATACAAGACTCAATGCTATATTCAGACATATTCCGCAAACTGAAATCAACATAGGGGTTTTACCATCTTGTTTAGCATAAAATGCTCTGTTGGAAATTTCCTGCAAAGCATATCCAACCATACCCCACGAGTAGTAAAAAAGAGCGGATGAAGTAAGCATTGTTGAATGACTATCAAACTGACCACGCTCATATACGAGGCTTATAATTGGCTTGGAAAGAAGCAGAAACGCAGCCATAACAGGAACGATAACTACGAGTGCATAGCGAATTCCGGTGGAAATTATATCTGCAAAACCATTACTGTCATCAGAACCTGCCGCTCTTGAAAGCGAAGGAAAAATCAAATTTGTTACTGCGTATGCAAAAACTCCAACTAAGATTATATATAACCTGTTTGCATAATCAAGAGCAGCAACAGAACCTTGTTCAGCGAGCGAAGAAGCAAGTCTGATATTAATAAGATTGTTGATTGGCTGAACCCATGAGCTAAAAATTATAGGTAGTGCCAGCAGTAAAATTTTCTTAATACCGGAATCGTTAAATGCAAAAGAAAATCTATATCTGAATCCTGTTTTGTAAAGTGAGGGAATCTGAACAAAAAATTGTAAACTCCATGCAACGACCATAGCTCGTGCAACACCTTCAACGCCGAATTTATCCCTGCAAATAACAAGGTAAATAATCAAAAAACCGTTAGAAATGAGACTTATTAGTGCGGGAACAATAAATTCACCAAAGGACTGCAGAATTCCCACAATGCAAAAAGCAAGTCCTGTAAAAATTATCATAGGAAAGAGTATAATAATCAGCGATGTTATAAGCTGTTGTATTGCAGGTTCATAGCCACCGGCAATTAGATACACAAGTTGAGAAGAAAAGCACATTCCCAATCCGGATAAAACAAGTGTTATAATTCCCACAAGATTGATAAATTTGTTGGCAAGTCCCAATGCAGCATCCTTGCCATCATTTGAAAGGTATTCGTTAAAAACAGGTATAAAAGCACTAGTAACCGCAGATCCTAAAGCAATATCGAAAAACAGAACAGGAATTCTGCTTGCACTCGAAAATGCAATAGCTTCTGCGGTTTGTGTACCATACATGGATGCTATTAAAATATCTCTCAGCATACCTAAAATTTTGGCACCAAGAGTAGCACACACCATAAATACAGCCGTGAATGCGGTGTTTGTTTTAGTAAGTTTCATAAATTTGTTCTTACATCAAAGAGTTTTGAATGTATTCCTTTACAAGTATTTCAAGTATTTCGTCAGGTTCCAGTTTACTCATAAGATTACGGGCATTATTATGACTGGTGATATATGTGGGATCACCGGACATAATGTATGCAACTATCTGATTAACAGGATTGTAACCCTTAATTTCCATAGCTTCGCACACAGTTTTAAAGGTGCTTCTCACTTTGTCAGCACTATCAAGCGGCGATTTGATTGGTACGGTTTTGCCAAACTGATCCATAGAAATCATTCCTTTCTTATATATCTCTACATATAGTGTAACACACTATACTTTTTTTTACAAGTTATATTCTCTAATTTTTCCAAAAATATATACATGACTTTACGGTTTCACTATTTGTGATAATGACTTGAGGATACCATTGGCTATTGCATGTCCTATGGCATCAATCTTGGTTTCATCAGTCAAAACATTCCTGTCAGAAGGATTAGTTATAAAAGCAACTTCAATGAGTATTGATGGCATATTAGTAAGCCGTAAAACTGCAATCATGGGACTGTCTTTAAGACCTCTGTTATATAATCCTGCAGCACCAATCAATGGTGAAAGAACATTTTGTGCAAGTTGATAGCTTGTCAGTCCGTTATATGATTTTTCTTCCGAATCCGCATACAAAATTTCTGTTCCTGTGGCAGACGCGGAGGTAAAGGCATTATTATGGATACTTACAAACACATCAGCTCCTGACTCATTTGCAATTCGGCATCTTTCCTTTAAATCAGCTGATTCATCATCACCTAATCGGACATCAGCTGTTCTGGTCATAATAACTTCTACACCATTTGCCAGAAGATAATCACGAACTTTTCGTGCAATTGCCAGATTTCTTTCGCTTTCGTATAAAACAGGAACATTGTTATCGTCATATCCGATACTTCCGCAATCTGATCCTCCGTGTCCTGCGTCCACAACAACCTTATACTTGCTTTCCGGACCAATTACAGGTACATAATTTACATTCATTACCTTGATGACAGTTGCGTTTTCGATGTATGAAACATCATATTTTACGTCAATTGGTGATTCAATAACAACTCTCGCATATTCATCGTGAATTGCATATCGCACTTCCTTTACCAAGGGGCTGTCAACTGCGATTTTACCATCAGCAAACTCAAAGGATGCACTATTATAATCTGCAATAAATCGCTTGGGTGAAGATGCATATGAAATTGAAGGTTCAACAGAGCTTGATGTGTGTATGGTAACAGTGACTACATCAGGTTCTTCATATAAATCAATTTTATTCACCAAAATCTTATTCTGTATAGGTGCTCCTGTGTATATTCTTACAGAAGAATCCTCTTGCTTCCACAAAACTGAAAAGCCTAATTTTTCGGATACAAACCGCACAGGAATGAGAACCCTCTGTTCCCTTACCATTGGTACAGCATCAAGAGTAAATGGAACACTATTCACATACGCAATATCACTTCCGGGAGAAAGAACAATACTCTTATCAGATGACTGAACAATCACCTGAGAAGTTTCCTGAACCCAGTCAACTTTGGCACCAAGCATTTCGAATATGCTTCTCACAGGCAGGAAGGTTCTTCCATCAACAGCTATAGGATTAACATCTGTCTTTACGGGAATATCATCTATGTATAAACTTATATTTTTTGCATAGCAAATTGTAAGAGTGCAACATAATATGGCTATTGTCAAAACAGATGTTATAAATACTTTTTTCATAATAATTCTCCTAAAAACAAAGTAGTATAACTGCAACAATTATACTACTTTTTAAGACATTTTTCGAGATTATTTAAAAAAGTGTCAGCAAAATGTAATAATTAATTTTGAAAAGGTATCCCATAGTGCTCATATGCAAGTTTTGTTACAACACGACCGCGAGGAGTTCTATTGATAAATCCAAGCTGCAACAGATATGGTTCATAAACGTCTTCTATTGTATTGGCATCTTCGCCGGTTGTTGCGGCAAGAGTATCAAGCCCGACCGGCCCACCGCCAAAATTCTTTATCATAGTGAGAATCATATTTTTATCTACATTGTCAAGACCTATTTTATCAATTTCCAATCTCTGAAGGGCATTTTGTGCTATTTCGGTGTTGATATACCCATCACCCATAACGGTTGCAAAATCTCTCACTCGTTTGACAAGTCTGTTGGCTATTCTGGGAGTACCTCTGGAACGGGATGCAATTTCCAAAGCACCGGCTTTATCAATATTAACACCGAGTATTGATGCACTTCGCTGAACTATAAGGCACAGTTCTTCCGGACTATATAATTCCAACCTTGAAATAACCCCAAATCTGTCACGAAGAGGTCCTGTCATAGAACCGGCTTTGGTAGTTGCACCAATAAGAGTAAAGTGCGGTATATCCAGTCTTATTGAGCGTGCAGACGGGCCCTTGCCTATTATAATATCAAGTGCAAAATCCTCCATTGCAGGATACAGAACTTCTTCTACACTATGGCTAAGACGATGTATTTCGTCTATAAACAAAACATCATTTTCGTTGAGATTTGTAAGTATCGCGGCAAGATCCCCCGGCTTTTCGATTGCAGGTCCGGATGTAATCCTGATATTAACGCCAAGTTCATTTGCAATTATATTTGCAAGTGTTGTTTTTCCAAGTCCCGGCGGTCCGTAAAGAAGCACATGGTCAAGAGTATCTCCACGAGATTTTGCAGATTCTATGTATATCGAGAGATTTTCTTTCACTTTGTTCTGACCAATATATTCTCCCAGAACTTTTGGTCTTAAACCCGGTTCGGAAATCACATCTTCCTCAGTTACTCCTTCGGTAACAATTCTTTCTTCTGGATTTAACATATTAGCCTCCTTACATAAGGTTCTTCAGCGCGAGCTTAATCACTTCTTCCACAGATTCACCTTTAACCTTTGAAACAGCATTTTTAGCTTCTGTAGCAGAATATCCAAGAGCAATCAAAGCACTTATCGCCTCGTCATTTGCAGTGCCTGCTGATAAAGTTTCAAAATCCGCTGTAACACCGGCAGATGAAACCAAAGCACTATTGTCTATCTTATCTTTTAATTCCAGAATTATTCTCTGTGCAGTCTTAGGACCAATGCCGGGTGCTTTTTTTATAGTATCAACGTCACCGGATGCAATCGCCAAAGAAATGCTTGATGTACCGGAAGAAGATAGAATTGCGAGTGCTCCCTTTGCACCAACACCGTTAACCGATATAAGAAGCTCAAAAAGTTTAAGCTCATCCTTGTCTGAAAAACCATACAAATCCATAATATCTTCTTTTATATACATGTGTGTGTGCATACACACTTCATTTCCTATTACAAATTTCGTATTTGCCATTGAATGTAAACTGGTAAATATTTTAAAGCCTACTCCACAGCAATCTATAACGACAAAATCCAAATCTTTTTCTGCCAGGGTTCCCCGAATATAGCTTAGCATATTTTATTTCCTCCGTAACCTTGATAATTCAGATAATCTGCTATTGTATGAATGTGCATGACAAACAGCAATTGCAAGGGCATCTGCAACATCATCGGGTTTTGGAACCGAATCAAGATTAAGTATTGCTTTTGTCATTTGTTGTACCTGCTTTTTGTCAGCTCTTCCGTAACCGACCACAGCCTGTTTAACCTGCAATGGTGTATATTCAAATATTTCAATACCGTGATTTACTGCAGAAAGGATAATTACTCCTCTTGCTTGTCCGACAGCAATTGCCGTTTTTGCATTATCATTAAAAAATAATTCTTCAATTGACATATAATCCGGTTTGTATCGAATGATAATTTCTTCAAGTGAATCATAAATAATTTTGAGCCGTTGTTCAAATGGTGTATGCGGTTCCGTTGTTATCGCAAGGTAGTCAATGACTTTAAATTTATTACCGGTATATTCAATTACACCGACTCCGACTATCGCATAACCGGGGTCTATTCCTAGTATAATCATAGCAATGCCTTTCACTTTTATGCATTATATACATCAAAATTCAAATTTTTGTGCATATTTATGCAAAAATAACAGTTGATATTCATAAAAAAATGAGTTATAATCTTACTATACTCTATAATAAACCATTTTAGGAGGAAAATCAATATGTCAAAAGAAAAAGTTGTATTAGCATACAGCGGCGGTCTTGATACATCCATTATCATTCCGTGGCTTAAGGAAAACTATGACTACGAAGTTATAGCTGTTTGCGGTGATGTCGGTCAGGGAAAGGAAACCGACGGGCTTGAAGAAAAAGCACTTAAGACCGGTGCAAGCAAAATATACATAGAAAATCTTCAGGACGAATATGTAAGAGACTTTATCTGGCCTACTCTCAAAGCCGGAGCTGTTTACGAAGGAAAATATCTTCTCGGTACTTCCCATGCTCGTCCCTGCATTGCAAAAAGAATTGTTGAAATCGCAAAAGCTGAAGGTGCAACAGCTATTTGCCACGGTTGTACCGGAAAGGGTAATGACCAGGTTCGTTTTGAACTCACAGTAAAAGCATTAGCTCCTGAACTTAAGATTATTGCTCCTTGGAGAATATGGGATATTAAATCCAGAGATGACGAAATTGATTATGCAGAAGCAAGAGGAATTCCTGTTCCTGTTACAAAAGAAAACAACTATTCTATGGATAGAAACATCTGGCACCTTTCTCACGAAGGTCAGGATCTTGAGGATCCATGGAATGAACCCAACCTTGACAGAATTCTCAAGCTTGGTGTTTCTCCCGAAAAGGCTCCTGATACTCCTACATACGTGGAACTTGAGTTTGAAAAAGGTATTCCTGTAAAACTTGACGGTGTTGAACTTGATCCCGTATCCCTTGTTAAGAAGCTTAACGAAATTGGCGGAGCAAACGGTATTGGCATAGATGATATCGTTGAAAACCGTCTTGTTGGTATGAAGAGCCGTGGCGTTTACGAAACACCCGGCGGAACAATACTTTATGCAGCTCACAAGGAACTTGAGTATATTTGTCTTGACAAGCAGACACTCCATTACAAGATGGAAGTGGCAAATAAGTTTGCTGAGCTTGTATATGACGGTCTCTGGTACACACCTCTTCGCGAGGCACTTTCCGCATTTGTTGATTCCACACAGGAAACTGTAACAGGTACTGTAAGACTTAAGCTTTATAAGGGTAATGTATCTCCTGCAGGCGTTAAATCCCCATACTCACTCTATGATGAAGATATTGCAACCTTTGCGGAAGATGAAGTTTACAACCAGAAAGATTCCGAAGGATTTATCAACCTCTTCGGTCTCCCCTTAAAGGTTCGTGCAACAATGCTCAAGAGAAACGAAAACAAATAATTTTTATTTCCGGTGGGATATATGATCTCACCGGAAAATTTTAGTTTTAAGAAATGAGGTTATACTTATGAAGTTATGGGGCGGACGATTTTCTAAAAACACTGATGAAAGCGTAAATGATTTTAATTCTTCTATACGTTTTGACCAAAGACTTTACCGCCAGGATATAGAAGGAAGTATTGCCCACGCACGAATGCTCGGCAAATCCGGAATAATTGAAGAAGCAGACAGTCTTAAAATAATTGCCGGACTCAAAGAAATACTAAGCGATATTGAAAACGGCAAAATTGATTTTATGATTGATGCCGAAGATATTCATATGAATGTTGAAACTATGCTGATTGCAAAAATCGGTGATACCGGCAAAAGGCTTCACACAGGACGAAGCCGTAACGACCAGGTTGCTCTTGACATCCGTATGTACCTTAAAGATGAAATAAAAGAAATCAAGAAAATGCTTACAAGTCTCGAAACATCTATCCTCGGTATAGCAAAAGAGCATCTTGATACGATAATGCCCGGATATACCCACCTTCAAAAGGCTCAGCCGGTAACTCTCTCCCACTATCTTATGGCATATTTTGAAATGTTCAAAAGAGATATAATGCGTCTTGATGATACATACAAAAGAACGAATGTTATGCCATTGGGTTCCGGTGCACTTGCAGGTACTACCTACCCTCTTAACAGAGATATGGTTGCCGAGGAATTAGGCTTTGATTCAATTACACTTAATTCTATCGATGGGGTGTCGGACCGTGATTTTGTTATTGAGCTTTCTTCTGCTCTCTCCATATGCATGATGCATCTGAGTCGTTTTTGCGAGGAACTGATTCTGTGGAATTCCAATGAGTTTTCTTTTGTGGAAATGGATGACTCCTGTTCTACCGGAAGTTCCATTATGCCACAGAAAAAGAACCCGGATGTTGCAGAATTAATACGCGGTAAGACAGGAAGAGTATATGGTAATCTTATGGGAATCCTTACAACCATGAAAGGTATTCCCCTTGCATACAATAAAGATATGCAGGAAGATAAAGAAGGTATTTTTGACACTATTGACACAATAAAATTATGTCTGCCTGTATTTGAAAAAATGATTGTTACTATGAAAGTAAATAAGGAGAATATGTACAAGGGTGCAGGCGGAGGCTTTACAAATGCCACAGATGCTGCTGATTACCTTGTTAAAAAAGGTATGCCTTTCCGTGAAGCTCACGAGGTAATTGGAAAAATGGTACTTTATGCCATTAATAACGGAAAAGCACTTTGCGAATTTACAATGGAAGAATTCAAAGCATGCTCAGACATGATTGAGGATGACATATACGATGCAATATCTCTCGAAACCTGTGTTAATGACCGTAAGGTAATTGGCGGTCCTGCCAAAGAGAGCGTGCTCTACTCAATATCTGAGGGTGAAAGATTTTTAAGTAATATATGAGGTGTGTTAAAATGAAAAGATTTCTTTTTCAGGGAGATTCGATCACAGATGCACAAAGAGACAAAAAACACGAATGCGATTTCGGTTATATGACCGGAAACGGCTATGCAACCGTAGTATCCGCAATTCTTGGTGCAAAATATAAAGGTAAATTTGAATTTTTAAATCGCGGTGTAAGCGGTAACAGAATTGTTGACCTATATGCCCGAATTAAATATGACATAACAAATCTAAAGCCTGACTATCTTTCTATTCTGATAGGTGTAAATGATGTCTGGCATGAGGTTGCTCACGAAAACGGTGTTTCCGAAGAAAAATTTGAAAAGATATACTCAATGCTTATTGAAGAAATCAGGGAAGTACTGCCGGATATAAAGATTTTTATTCTTGAACCGTTTGTAACTCATGGTGAAGCTACCGACGAAAACTGGGAGACATTCAGCTCGGAAATAGCAAAGCGTGCAAATGCCTCCAAGCGTATTGCAGACAAATACAATCTGACCTTTGTGCCTCTTCAAAAGCTTTTTGATGATGCAATTAAAGAAGCTCCGGCATCTTACTGGACCAAAGAAGGCGTTCATCCAACTGCAATGGGACACGGAATTATAGCAAACGCACTTGTTGAAGCAGTGGAAAAAATCATGTAAATTATTTCTTCATAAATTCAAAAGAACTCTGAAACAATCATCCGTGTTTCAGAGTTCTTTTGTTTTAAGTATTATTTATATTTGCTATTTCTCAATATAATTTTGTGAATTCATATTCAGGATCAATTCCCAAATCCTTGAGAGCTTTTTCCTTACGCTTTGCAATGTCACCATCAAGCTTATCAAAGTAATTATTGCCTTCCGAATCTATATCCACAATAAAAGGACCCAGTTCATTAACCTTGAAAAACCATGCAGCTTCAATGCTTCCAAGCTCATCAAATAGATGTACATCCTGAACCTCTATTGAATCAATCCATAGATTGGGACTTACCGAACGAGGAGATACATGTACACATTTTTTCTCCTTCATCATCTTTGCAGTACTCTCGCCCATTGTGGTCTTTCCTACAATCATCTTGAGATTCCAGTTTTCTACACTCTTTGCACCCCATTTTTCAAAACGGATACTGGATGTGGGCATAAAGGAAACAAGTCGCCAATTGCCGTCTTCCTTTACAACGATTGGACCATTGTGTATAAGCACATTTCTGTCCTCGGTAGAAAACGGAAGTGTATTTCCCTCGTCAAAAATGTATTTTTGAAGTCTTGAACGGCAAGTGAAACATTCGCCGCTTATATAAACTGTATCTCCAAGCTTAAGTTTTTTCACATCCTCATTTGTGAGAGGAGCTTTTAAATGATGTTCTGCCATAATTAACCTCACCTTTCTATAGATTTGCAAATTCTGTAAAAACAAAGTTCATATATTCATCGGCGATTGTATGCGGAGTGAAAGGAACCAGCATAACTTCTTTAGCTGAGGGAGTATTGGTATAATGGGAAGATGGATGTCTTTGCTGCCGTTACCGCCGTGATAGTAACACACACATGGCAGTTTTTCACTGTGTTTATTGGTGGGATGAGAGAAATAAGCATTTATAACGGTATCGTCGTGAGTATTAAAGGTAACCTCGTAGGTTGTGACTGTTTTGTCATATGGTGTTGTTAACTTCTTTTTATCAACAGACAAGGGAACCTCACGCATCTTCTTCACTTCATTATCCCAGAAGCTTTTTAAATCCGCTTTGATATTCGGCTCAATAACTGTTTTTATAAGTTCGTTTTCCCGTTCTTTTGCATAATTCATAGAATATACCTCCTATCTGTCGCCAAACCAGTTTGGACTTGGCATTACCGTAACTTTACTGTCAGCATCAATTCTGCTTGATGCTCTTCTTGCTACCATACAGTTTGTACTGGTAGCGCAAGCTATACCTGCTATATGTGTGTATGCGTACTCTACATTTACCGCCAGCACAGAAGTATCTCCACCGGAACCCAGGATGCCTATACCCAGGCTATTGAGTGCTTTGTAGAGATCTTCTTCTATTTTTGCAAACATTGGATCAGGGTGTCTTGATCCAACTGTTCTGAGACAGGCAGCTTCTTTAGCAAGATTTGCAGCTACGTTTGCAGTACCTCCGATACCAATACCAAGCACAGACGGCGGGCAGACTGCACCTGCACGGGCAGAAGCAACAAAACTATCCACAACAAATTTTTCAATTCCGGCAATACCATCTGCAAATGCAACAATCCTGTGTCTTGTACCGCCAAAGCACTCACTGCCTCCGCCTTTGGCAGCATAGGACATTTCAATTGAGTCACCATCCACAAACTGATATGTAAAATCCGGTATATTCATACCAATATTGTTTCCGGGATCAAAGCCAGTAAGGGGATGCTTCATTGTGGCTCTTAAATAGCCAAGCTTAGTAGCTTTGGCAACGGCACGGCGAGCGGCGTTTTCCAGCTCAACAAAGCCACCCTCAAGTTCACACTTATTACCTACTTTGAAGTAAAATATTGGCCAACCTGTATCTACACACAATGGGTTTTCTCTTACCTTTGACATTTCCATGCTTTTAAGAGTCGCTTCAAGTCCTTTCTTAGCATCTGCATTTGTCTCTCTTGCAATGGCATTCTCAAAGGCAAGACGAACATCTTCAGAAATTTCTGTCGCACCTTTCTTCACCGTGTCAAAGAGAACCTTTTCGTAAAGTTCCGTCTTAATCATTTTCCAAATCAATTCCTTTCATATTATCCAATACAAATTGTACACAAAAATCTGTTCCGTACGGAAGTGCATCCTCGTCTAGCATAAAATCGTTGTTATGAGGAAGCGTTGTTATGCCCTTTTCACTATTCCTTGTTCCAAGTCTTACAAATACACCGGGTTTTTCTAAAAGATAATTTGCAAAATCCTCGGAACTCATTTTAATTGGCATTTCTGCTACTCCATCATTACCAAGTACCCTGCGGACTGATTCCAGTGCAAGCTCAGAAATTTTGGGGTCGTTATACACAACAGCATCAAGAAGTTTTGTTGTAATCTTTTGTGTACATCCGAAGCTATCGGCATTCTTTTTTGCAATATCATCTATTCCATCAATGAGCATTTTATCGAGTTCAAGATCATAGGTGCGAATGGTGCCCTCCATCACAGCATAATCTGCAATGACATTTTGAGTTGTTCCACCGGAAAGCTTACCCACAGAACAAATATATTTTGCAAATGGATCTGTTTTTCTTGTCAGCATAGTCTGGATGCCGTTATATGTACCAACTGCCGCTGCAAGTGCATCATTACCGGTCTGAGGAAGAGATGCGTGTGCTGTATGTCCAAAAAATTCTAGTTTAAAATTGCGGCAGGAAGCCATTGAGTTTCCTTTGCAAATCCCGATTTTACCCACATCAAGCCAGTTTTCGATATGAAGACCTATAATAACATCAAGATGTTTCATAAGCCCGCCGGCTACAAGTTCAGAAGCACCACTGCGAACGCCTTCTTCGCTGGGTTGAAATATGAGCATAACACGGCAATCTATTTTATCCTCCATCGCCTTTAATGCTTTTGCAGTACCTAAAAGCATCGCCGTGTGAGCATCGTGACCGCAAGCGTGCATCTGTCCGGGAACCTTTGAACTGAATACCAAGTTTGTCTTTTCCTCTACGGGAAGAGCATCCATATCCGCGCGAATTCCAATGGTGTAGCTTGTTATTTGAGGGTTGATATATGCTACAACACTACTCTCACCAAACTCCTCAGTATATGGTAAACCAAGCTTATCAAGCTCACTTTTTACAAGTGCAATTGTTTTAGGAAGCTCGAAATCGAGTTCAGGATATTCATGTATCTTTCGTCTTAATCCAATTATATATTCCTTATCTGCATACATGGTTGTCACCTCATATCATTATATTGGAAAGAGGAACATGTTGCTGGCAACCGTAGATGTCATTATCATATATACTTCCACTGATGTGCTTTCTTGGAAAAGTAATTTTGATGGAATTAACAACTTCATAAGCAATAATATCAATCTTTTCTATATCTGTGGAATATGCCTTGGAAATACTTTCCTTTGTTAGTCTTTCTGCTACATAAATCATATCCTCTCTTGTACTGAAAATAAGATCAAAGGTGATATAAAGAGGTCCTGCATTTTTGCTTCTCAGTATTTTTGTATAATCTATAAGCTTTTTCATTATTTTACCTCCTCTATTGTGATTTCAGATGTTTCCAGAAGCGAATCGACTTTAGTAAGATGGAAAACTGAAAACTCATAAACAGGTCCGACATGTATATCAGATGGCGAGAATGGAAACGCAAGATTGCCTGCCGAAGATTTTCTGCCATCATAATCGCAGTGAAGCATACGACTTCTGGCAAGAGCACATACTGTATCTGCGATTTCCTGGGTATCTCCTACTATGTCCATTATTATTCCAAAAGAGCTTTCCGCTCCTCCCACTGTTTTAAATGTTATTGTGTAGCTATTTTCGGGAAGTGTCTTTGCAGTATTGTCTTTTACAAAATTTGTAACAGTATCAATAATGAGGTCAATATTTTCTATTGTTTTGCTATCATAAATTGCTGAAGGGCAGATTGTGCGATAGCCAGAACACTTGACACCTTCAAGTTTTAGTGTTTTTTCCTCCGCTTCACGAAAAACTGAACCTGAAACTCTTACAGTACGCTCATCTACTTGTTCAAATTTTGAATTTGTGAGATCGCACACACCGTCAGGTTCAAAAATAAGATACGGGTTAGTCTGTTCGTAAAGAGTGTGTGCTGCTACCCTGTCCACAGTGCACCTTTTTGCAGGATTTGCAGGCTTAAGTTCAAAATAGTCATCATACATATAACCCTGCATAACATCTGCCGCTGCAACAGGCTCTGCACACATACCACCGCATTCCATAATTTTTGCCATATGAAAAGCCAGACCTTCGTTATAACCATTCAGTATGCAAGGTGCGGCATAAATTGCCGTGTCACAAGCACGACCACATATAATTACATCAACTTTTTTATTGAGTAGTTCTATAATTGGTGCTATTCCTATCTGGCTTACTATTCTCGTGGAGTTTTCTATATCCTCCCGACACAAAGGAACCTCGTCACTCATATTGGAGATTAGTTTCCTATCAAATTTTTCAAGCACATATTCCCTTGTAACATCACTGTATACAGTGCCGAGGGTGAACATTAGATTCTGTTCTTTGGCAATCTCAAGCAATATTTCCTTAAGCCATGCCACGTGTTCACTGCTACCCGCACCCCCTGCGGTACCAATGATAAAAGGTGCCTTGTGTTCAAGAGCTTTTGGAAGTGCAAGAGACAAATCTCTCTTTACTGCACCTCTGTCGGTAAACGACTTACCACTTCCAAGATAATAAGGGCCGGGATCAGTTGAGCCGGCATCAACACCAAGATAATCCACCTTTTCTGAAAAAGCAGCCTCAAGAGATTCCTCATTGTAGCCATATCCCAAAAGACCGTTTAATGCAACTATTTTCACAATAATCCCTCCGAATAAATATTCTATACAAACATTTTATCACATCAAGCAGCAATAATATTGCATTTCGTTCAAAAAAGTTTGCATTTTCTTGCACGATGTGATAATATCATATTCAGAGGTGATAACATGGATATTAAGAACTTTGCACTTGAATATTACAAAAACGCAGCAGATGGATTTCACATCCACAAAATAATCAGACCAACAGAGGCAAAAAAACTTCATACACACGAATTTTATCAGATATATTACATTGAGAGCGGTGCTTTAACCCACTATATTGAAAACAACTCATCTCATCTTGTAGCAGGAGATATGTTTATAATTCCGCCGGGAACAAAACACAGAATAGCAGAAGATCCGTCTTGCGTTTTTTATTCATTTTCATTTATGCCTGAATGTCTTGGAGAAAAAAATCTGACAAATGGTTTTGTTTTGGATTTTCTAAAAAAAATCAGTTCCGATAATACAGTAAGGCCAAAAATAACCGTTCCGAACGAGGATGTTCTGCAGACAGAGAATCTGATACATTATATTTACAAAGAATTCTATGACAAAAAGGTTGCTTGCGGTGAAATAATCCGCGCTTACGCAATAGCACTTGTAAGCCTGTTTGCCAGAACCTATTATGAAACATCACAAAAAGTCGAGCCCACATATGAAGATAATCAAAAATTTATTCTGTCTTGCGTTGATTACATAGAAAACAACTATTTTCAGGATATAAAGCTCGAAGATATTGTTAAAATATCAGCTATGTCAAAGACAAGTTTCTGCTCGCTTTTTACACAAATTACAGGGTATTCCTTCAATAGATATCTCAATCAACGTCGAATACGGCAGGCAACCGAATATATAAATGCCGGATACAAAATAACGGCTATATATGGTCTGTGTGGATACAACGACTTCAGTACATTTTATCGGAATTTCAGAAAGATTGTAGGAATATCTCCAAAGGACTATTATGCCCGTAATAAAAATACACAGAAAAAATAGCATATTTAATTAAAGAATGCACTAAACTTTTAGTATCAATAAATTGGAGATGGTTTTTTGATATTAAAAAGATTTAGTGCAATTATTATCATAGGAATTACTGTTGCATTTTCTCTATATATGTACAGTAATTCAAAAAACTATGTACATACCTCTGTACCGGTTACGGGCAAAAAAATAATTATAGATGCCGGTCACGGAATTCCGGATGGCGGAGCATCTTCGCAATCCGGAATTAAAGAAAGTGAGATTAATCTGAAAATTGCAAACGAGCTAAAAAAGCTTCTTGAAAAAGCAAAATTTAAAGTTATTATGACAAGATCAGACGAAAATTCTTTGAGCAATCTAAAAAAAGGAAATAAATCTGATGACATGAAAAAAAGAGTTCAAATACGAAACAACTCCGGAGGAGATATTTTTATAAGCATACATCTGAATCACTTTTCACAGTCACAATACCGTGGTGCACAAGTGTTTTACAATCCCGTCAACGAAAAAAATGCTATTCTTGCTGATGCGCTTCAAAATAAGCTCATTGAAGTAGCGGATCCCAATAACACAAGAACAATAAAATCAACAGAAAGTCTTTATATTCTTAACGGTTCAAATATTCCCTGTGCACTTGTTGAATGCGGTTTTTTGTCAAATACAGAAGAGGCAAAGCTGCTTTCTGACGAAAAATATCAAAAAATCATTGCCAAATCATTATATCTGGGTATTTGTCAATATCTTACCGACAACCAAGAATAGAATTATGTATACCACAATATATAGATTTTAACTATTTAACAAAATTATTACACTTTTTTAATGGATTATTTGACTTCGGCGTGTTATAATTTATATATAAAATGTAAATTTTGTCGGAGGATATCATATGAAAAAATTTTTTGTTGTCCTGCTTCTTGTAATAATTACGCTGTCATCATTAAATGTCTGTGCTGCAAATAAACCCAAAGGTTTACAGTCAAAAAATGTGCTGCTTGCAGATGCTTCATCCGGAAAACTGCTTTACACCAAGGGAATTGACAGCAAAATTCAACCCGGTGGTTTTACCAAGGTAATGACAGCTATAATTGCAATAGAAAACATGCTGGACTCTGAGGAAACGGTTGTCGCTGACGGGGAAGTGCTTTCCCGATACGATTACAGCTTTGGTCATATGGGCATTCTCCCGGGAGAGATATTGACACTGGAAAATCTTATAAACGGTATGCTTATATATGATGCAGGAGATGCTGCAGAACTTATTGCCTCATATTCAACAGATTCACGTTCCGACTTTATAAAAAAGATGAACAGCAAAGCTGTAGAAATTGGTGCTCTTAATACAAAGTTCACAAATCCGACAGGATTTCCTGATAAAAAACAATATACAACAGTTGAAGATATTTACAAAATCACTAAATATGCTATGG
>JAZQBI010000102.1:0-4079 GCA_045545635.1 Clostridia bacterium
TATCGTATCAAAAGCTGTTCTTCCTTCAATGATGAAGAAAGGCCACGGCAAAATTATAAACATCTGCTCAATGATGAGCGAACTTGGCAGAGAAACTGTTTCTGCTTATGCTGCAGCAAAGGGCGGACTTAAAATGCTCACAAAGAACATTGCTTCCGAATACGGTGAGTACAATATTCAGTGCAACGGCATAGGACCCGGATATATTGCAACACCTCAGACAGCTCCTCTGCGTGAAGTTCAGCCTGACGGTTCAAAGCATCCATTTGACAGCTTTATTCTTGCAAAGACTCCCGCTAATCGATGGGGTAATCCCGAAGACCTTGCAGGACCCGCAGTATTTCTTGCATCCTCCGCTTCGGACTTTGTAAACGGTCATGTTCTGTATGTTGACGGAGGTATCCTTGCCTACATAGGAAAACAGCCCAAATAATATAAAAAAGGTTGTCTGTATATACGATGAGATTTCCTCGGCATCATGGATGGATAACGGCGAAGAGCTTGTGTTTATTCAGGGAAGCGGAATGCTATGCGTAGATTTTACAGGCCAGCCTTACGGAACATCATATCCTGTGAGGGTTGCAAAAGCTAAAATAAGAAATTAAATAAAATCAGATTGTAAATATAAAATGCAAAAACCTGAAAATATGGTATTGTTAACCCAAACGCAGTTTGATACAACATATAAATTGTTTTAAATGGATTTGTCCACACCAGGAAATAAAATTAAAAATTATTGCAATTTTTTGAATGCAAGTATATAATTATGAAAGAACAAAATCCTTGGAGGACTTCATGGTAATTTCTGAAAACGAAAATTATATAATCTGCAAAAAGCCTGTCGGCGTTTCATCTCAAAAGTCACCTGATGGCAAAGATATGCTGAGCCTTATTTCCCAAAAAGTACAAATTCCGATAAGTGAGATACATCCCATACACAGACTTGATAATCCTGTAGGCGGTACTATGATTTATGCATTAGGTTCAAAAAGTGCGTCACTGCTATCCAAAGTAATATCCGAAAACAAGTTTAAAAAAGAATATCTTGCCGTTATCCATGGTGAGCCGGAGGTGGAGGAGGCAGTCCTTAAAGATCTTCTTTTTAAGGACTCTTCCAGAAACAAAAGCTTTGTAGTGAAAAGAATGAGAAAAGGCGTCAAAGAAGCCTCGTTGGAATACAAGCTATTGAGTACTGTCTGCCACAATGAGGAAAAGGTATCGCTTATAAAAATCATCCTCCATACGGGGCGAACTCATCAGATAAGAGTACAGTTTTCACATAGAAAGATGCCTCTTTTGGGCGACAGGAGATACGGAAGCGGCAAGGATGACTGCAATATTGCCCTTTGGTCTCATAAATTGAGTTTCGTATCACCTTTTGACGGCAAAGAAAGAGTATATTCCAGTATTCCGGATATAGAAAGCTTTCCTTGGCGTTTATTTGATAATTCCTTATTTTTATGATGTTTTTTAAAATTTGGTATTTACAAACAATTTTATTTGGTGTATAATGGCACTTGTTGAGTTTGCAGTGTAAGCTCATAAAAAATATTATGGAGCGGTATCGAAGTGGTCATAACGGATAAGACTCGAAATCCCCTCGGTTACACTGTAACTATACCCCTACAAATGGCTTAACCGTGCGGGTTTAAGCGAGGTTCAAACCTTGTTTTTACACCCTTATCTAGCGGTTTTTCTAGCCATTTCTAACATTTTTCTAACAAAATTTTATAATTTGCTCAGCTTTTTCTCCGTCAAATCGGAGTTCAAACATACACACGGACAGGTATCGAAGTGGTCATAACGGGGCTGACTCGAAATCAGTTTGTCGGTATTCAATCCGGCACGTGGGTTCGAATCCCACCCTGTCCGCCAAAAGAGCGGTATTTACCGCCAATGTGCGAAGCCGCAAGATATTCTTGCGGCTTCGAATTGTCTATGATATAATTAAGATTGTAAAGGAGGTAATTTCATGGCAAAAAACAAACTTGTTGCACCTGTGGTAAAATGGGTTGGCGGAAAAAGACAAATAATTGATGAAATTTCTTCTTTATTGCCTAAACGCATCACCTCATATTGCGAGCCTTTCTTCGGCGGAGGTGCAGTGTTATTTGCTCTTCAACCTCCAAACGCTATTATCAATGATTTGAATGGCGATTTAATGACGGTATATGAAGTCATTCGTGATGACGTTAACAGTTTGATAGAAAGTTTAGCAAAGCACGAAAATACAGCGGAGTATTTTTATACTTTAAGAGATGTTGATAGAGATAAAGAAAAATACAAGTCTTTATCCAAAGTAGAAAAAGCTTCTCGTCTTATTTATCTTAATAAAACTTGTTTTAATGGCTTATTTAGAGTTAATTCATCAGGTGAATTTAATTCCCCGTTTGGATATTATAAGAACCCTAATATTGTCAACAAACCTGTTTTGTTAGCCGTTAGCAAGTATTTTAATTCAAAAAACATTCAATTTTATAACGAAGATTTTGCAGATACTTTAGAACGTGTAGAACGTGGTACTTTTGTATATCTTGACCCGCCGTATGATCCGGTTTCCGATACAGCAAGTTTTACTGGTTACAACAAATGTGGATTCGATCGCGATGAACAAATTAGATTAAAGTTATGTTGTGATGATTTAACACAACGCGGCATAAAGTTTATGCTTTCAAACTCTTCAACTGAGTTTATTAAAGATTTATACAAAGATTACAATATAACTATTGTTAAAGCAAAACGAGCAATTAATTCAAATGCTAGCAAACGCGGTGTTGTTGAGGAGGTGCTAGTAACAAATTATGGGACTAAATGATAAAGCTTGGGAAAAGCTATTTGATAAGTATAATATTTTAAGTAATATATCAAGTAATGGAAAATTTGTTATAAGTGCTGATCAGATTAAGGAATTTCGAGAACCAAGATTAATGACTAAATTTGATCATAAGGTTAATCTCCCCAAAATTTTTAGTGAAAACAAATTGGCTATTCTTCCTATTTCAAGAGGAGATTATATTATATCCTCTTTTTCTGCATATAAGGAATTTGAAACCATAGAGAGCGAAACACAAAAAATTTCTATACCATCACATATTCAAAGCCTCATACCACAATTTATAGTTAGTGAAGCAATTGCACTAAATTGTGCTAATGCTTGTGGTATATTAGCTGATTTTTTAGAAGATGATGAATTAGTTTCAACTGTTAGCGGAAGAATGGGATCTGGTCTATTTGGTTTTAACATCGATACAGCAAATGGTCTTGACTATGTAAAAGTAGACAATTCTCAAATTGAAATTGATGCTGCTTACGAAGGCATCAATTACTTATCATTATTTGAAGCAAAAAGAGATATTTCAGAAGATTTTTTAGTTAGACAGTTATATTATCCTTTCCGTGCGTGGAGTAGCCGAGTGTCAAAACCAATAAAAACCATTTTCCTCGTATTTTCAAATGGTGTATTTCATTTGTACGAATACAAATTTACAACTCCTCAAAATTATAACTCTTTAGAACTTATAAAACAAAAAAATTATGTTATTTCAACAGAAATCACTTTAAGAGATATTGAGGATATTTTAAGACTACCGACTTTACCTTACGAACCTGAAATTGCTTTTCCGCAAGCAAATAGTATGACTCGCATCATTAATCTTATAGAACTATTATACGAAAAGCCAATGACACGACAGGAAATTACTGCGGAGTATGCGTTTGATGTCCGACAAACAAATTACTATACTGATGCTGGACGTTATTTAGGTTTAATAGATAAAGAAAGAATAGATGGAAATATAACTTTTCAGCTTTCAGCACAAGGTCAGCGAGTTATGAAGATGGAATATAAACAACGTCAACTTTTTATCGTTGCAAAAATACTTCGTCATAAAGTTTTTAATGAAGTATTAAAATTGCACTTAAAGACCGGAGAAATGCCTGACTTACAAACAATAGTGAAAATAATGAAAGACTCACAATTATATAATGTAGATGCTGATAGCACTTACATAAGACGCTCGTCTACAATAACTGGTTGGATTAATTGGATATTAGAATTAATCGAAGAATAGATTATAAGG
>JAZQBI010000103.1:0-5943 GCA_045545635.1 Clostridia bacterium
GGTGTATCCTTTGGATTTAAAGAACTTAATGAAGAAGCACAAAACGAAGGTATTGTGACTTCTAATGTTAAAAATATCAGAATAATCCTCTATTATTTAGCAATAAAAAATTACATAAACAATGAAGAAAATCGAGAAAGTTTTCCGGTGAAGCTTGTTCCTTCACTTGATTTAAAACGACTCTTGGATAAGTTCGAGAGGAGAATTGATATTTGTAGATTTATTCTTGGAGAGCTGTATAGTAAAACAGTATCAAATGAAGAAAGTGATACAGAGAAGAAACCTGTTGAGTTTTCTTTGGTAGGATTATTTAACGCATATCAATCCGTGCGTAGAATGGATTTTGCCGTTTCCCCCGTGGTGCTTTCTGATGTGGAAGATGCTCTTTTGTATTTGTCCAAAACGGGGGCGTTAAAACTTGAAGGTGGTTTTCTTGTACTTTATAATGGCATGGAAATTAAGCGCGTAGTTATGGATAATCGTATCAAATACAAGGTTGATGATTATCGTTTGCTTGACGAATTCTACAAGCAGAAGATTAGGCAGATTCATATTGTCGGTGAATATGCAAACCTTATGGTACGTGATTATAATGCGGCATTACAGTTTGTTCAAGACTACTTCAATATGGACTTTAAGAAATTCATAGCGACTTATTTCAAGGGAGAGCGTGCAAAGGAAATTGAACGCAATATTACACCGGATAGGTACAACCAATTATTTGGAGAGCTATCTGATAAGCAAGCTGAAATCATCAATGATGCAAAATCCAAATGTATTGTAGTAGCAGCAGGACCTGGAAGCGGAAAAACAAGAGTTCTTGTTCACAAACTTGCATCTTTGTTGCTGCTTGAGGATGTAAAACACGAGCAGCTCTTGATGGTTACATTTTCTAGAGCGGCTGCTACAGAGTTTAAAAAACGCTTAATTGGTTTGATCGGTAATGCAGCAAACTTCGTGGAAATTAAGACCTTTCACTCATATTGTTTTGATCTTCTTGGAAAGATTGGGACGCTTGAAGGGTCGAGTAATGTTGTGAAAAATGCCGCTGAGATGATTCGAAATGCAGAGGTAGAACAAGGTAAGATAACAAAAAATGTTTTGGTTATTGATGAAGCACAAGATATGGATGAGCATGAATTTGAGCTTGTAAAAGCTCTTATGACCGTTAATGTTGATATGCGAATTATTGCAGTTGGTGATGATGATCAGAATATTTATGAGTTCCGTGGTTCAAATTCCGAACATCTACGAACGTTAATCGATTATTACGGAGCAACCAAGTATGAGATGACGGAGAATTACAGAAGTAAAAGGAATATTATTGCATTGGCTAATGCTTTTGCAGAAACGATTTCCAATAGAATGAAATCCGCTCCAATCGAGGCGGTGATGGACTACTCTGGAGAAGTGCATATCACGCATCATGCTTGCACCAATATGGAGGAGGCAGTTGTTAACGAGCTTCTTGAAACATATAAAACCGGCAAGGCGTGCGTACTGACTAACACGAACGACGAAGCTTTACGTATTCTTGGACTTTTGTTAAAGCACAGCAAGAGAGCAAAGCTGATTCAATCGCTTGACGGATTCAAACTTTATAATCTTCTTGAAATTCGTTTTTTTCTAAATGTCATAGACAAGAATCTACATTCGCCTGTAATTTCAGACGATGTATGGGAAAATGCAAAAAGGGAATTGTTCGGCAATTATTGCAACAGTGCTTGTATTGATAATGTCAGTCATCTTATTTTGGATTTTGAAGCAACTCATTCTATAAAATATCGTACCGACTTTGAAGAGTTTTTAAGAGAGTCGAATTTTGAGGATTTTTATGATGAGCAAGATCAGGAGATTATATATGTTTCAACAATCCATAAATCAAAAGGTCGTGAGTTTGATAATGTATATATGATGCTCAAAAACTCATCGGGCAAGACGGATGCAGAACGCAGAGCAATATATGTAGGTATGACAAGAGCTAAGAGTAATCTATACATTCATACAAATACTTCAATTTTTGATAATTATTATATATCCGGCATTGAACATATTGTAGATCAAACGTCATATGGCGAACCTTCGGAAATCGTGCTTCAAACAACGCATAGAGATGTGGTGCTTGATTTTTTCAAGGATAAGAAGGAAATAATTTTTGCACTCCGTAGCGGTACAGCTCTTAAAATCGATGATGTATATCTAACGGCAGAGCAAAACGGTAGAGATGTGCGAGTAGCAAAGTTTTCTAAGGCGTTTACGCAAATGCTTATAAAACTTGAAGAAAAAGGTTATGTGCCGCAATCATCAAAAATACGATTTATTGTTGCTTGGAAGGGAGAAAATGATGAAGAAGAGACGCCTATCTTATTGGTGGATATTTACTTAAAAAAATAACAAATATTGAATATCATAATAATTTGTTGAAGGTGATTTTTCTTATATACTTGACGAAAAGAGAAATTTGCCTGTGAGATTTTCTCGGAAGCAAAAGAATTCTTGAGTTGATTATGATATTTTATTTGATATATTTTAGAATGATTATCCTAAAGGCAAAGGTAGAGATAAAATTGTGAAATTAATGTCTTGATCCTTTTAGTTGTATGTAAAATGACTTATATTTATGCGAAAAAAAGAAAAATATACTGTTTATATATATGGAGACTATATAAACTAGTATACGATTTGCCACATTGTTCTTTATAGTCATTGGTATTTATTGACAATCGTCGAAAAATAGTATAGAATGTCAAAAATTCATAAAAATGGTATTATTGTATGAATATGAGAGGGATGAGGGATTATGAAGTATTTAAAGTGTTTTGTTGCCATTTTAGTTATTGTCATGATGGCTTCTTTTTTTTCATTGAATATATCGGCAGATTCTAAGCCAAATAATGGCTCAGATTTCACACAAAAGCATGTTGTGGTTTTGTATGACGATTCAGGCAGTATGAAGACAGAGGCAAAAAGAGATTATGCCTTGTATTCTATCCAAATGCTTATGTCACTTCTTGAGGCTGAAGACTCGCTTACTGTTGTTCCGATGAATAGCACGAACAATGCAGAAGTAAATCTTTCAGCGACCGACCGTAATGCAGAAGTTGCACGTGTTTTGAACAATTCTTTTTTGGCAAATATTCCTACAGGTGGGACACCGAACGAATCTATAGCGAAAGCACGCCAAGTTCTGGAGAAAAAGGGGCTGCAGAAAAAAGAAAATTTGCTGTTAGAAGATAGTAATTCAAGTTACTATCTCGTTATATTAACAGATGGTGCTTTTGAGGATAGAAGGGATGCTACGTATTTGGAGGATAGAATAAGAGAGCATTTGAGTAATTATCCTTCATTACATACACTTTATCTTGGTTTTGGAGATGCGGTTGACCTGGGCAAGTCATCTCTTTTAAACGAAATGGTTCTTTCGCCGTTTGCAGCATCAAGCGTCCCGGGAATAATTCAAACGATGCGGGAAGTAGCGAATGTGTTGTCCGGCAGATATACAATTCCCTCTAATGAGTTTTCTGTTTCTGGGAACAAGGTAATGATTGATCTTTCTCAATATGAATTTTCAATGAGTAGCCTTTCTGTTATTGCTCAGGACTGTGATGCGATAATCAGAAAAGTGACACTAGATGGAAACAATCTGGAAGTTACAAATCCATGCATTATTTCACCAACAACAACACTTCCGATAAAGAAGGGCTTTACAGGAGTTATAAGTGGTGATCCATATTTGTCAAAGGGTAAACTTGAAATTGAGTTTTCCTCTGAGGTAAAAAATGTTTCTTTGCTTGCAAAGCCGGCACTTTCGATAGATGCATATCTTGAATATTGTGAGAATGGTACATACAAAGAAGTTGATACTCAATTTATAAATAGTAATCTTTCAGTAGGAGATAAAATCAGAGTTGGATATAAAGTGTCTGACAAAGCAAATGGTTCACCTGTGGATGTAAAATCAATATTTGGAGATGTCGAAACAAAAGTTACATATGCAGGGAATAGTTTTAAATGTGGCGAAGATTTCCCTCTTGTGCTTGGAACAAATGAAATAAGTGTAAAAGTAAGCCTTATGAAGGGTAAATATGCCATGTATGACTCATTTACTTGTTGTGTTGAGGAGAATCCAAACCATTATCGTATCGAGGTTGAGTTCGAAGATATAGTAGACTCGGTGACAAAAAAAACGAAGTCGATTTACACGATATATGTAGCTAATAAACCATTAACCTCAAACCAGCTTAAAGACTATACATGGACAGTTTCATTGAAAGACCCTGATGGTAATGAAGTACCGATTAAGAGTACCTTGGGAAGCGACGGTAGAATACAAACAACGGCATCCTTAGAACCGGACAAGTTTGGTGAGTATACCGAGTCTTTTATGATAGAATCTCCTGAAAAGCTTTCAAGAGCACACGAGCATACAGTAGCATATTATCCAAAAAATATTGCAGTGCAGCTTGTCTCTGGTGGTGGATTTAGTATAAGTGAATCTGAGCTTGCGGATGGAAAAAGTGACGAATTAAAGTTTGAACTTTTTGCTGATGGCAAACCTTTTTCTTTTGAAAACAGTATGCTGAATGTAGTACTTGATTTTGACGGCATTAATATTTCGTCATTTGCTAATATAAACGGCAATACTCTAGTGTATAAGCCAAAGCTTTCTGATACGGGTAAAGGAATCCTTGAAGTAGGAGAAAAGACAATATCATTAACGGTTAATTTCCTTGACGTGCCTGAATTAGCAAGCTCTGCAAGTGGTAATTTTACATTGACTTCATCTGTTTATACTGTTGAATCTGTTGCTTCAGAAAATAAAAAAATTGACAGATTTAAACTGGAAGACAATAACGCTAAGTTACATTTCAGAGTTTTAAGAGATGGAACACCTCTTAGCATGGCAGAAATGAAATCTCTTTATGATGATGATAAACTTGTTATAAGAGATTCGGGTACGTTAAGTGGTTTCGTAGAATGGTTCTTGCCTTGTGACAAAAAGTGCATGGTTGAGGAAAAAGATGGATATGGTGTGTTAACGGTTTCTGTTGTAAATGATCAGTCGTGGATACCAGCGTTCTTTACTTCAATGTTTGTGGCACAGATTGACGAAAATGTTGAAGTGATTCTTGAATTTAATTCGAGCAGTGGAACAGATAGCTTTATTTTTACTAGTAGTCCTTGGTGGGAATATCTTTGGAGAATAGCTTTATTTATTGCTATTGTGTACGTCATAGTACATATTACTTGTTATATTATAGGTTTCTTTACATGTAAGCTACTCCCAAGTGGAACATTTCTTTATATAAGCTTAAAGGCTCAGAAATTTTCAGTTACACCTGAAACGGTCAATATTACAAAAAAGGAAATTGTCATTTGGCATATCAAGAGATTTTTGCGTTTGCCAATCCCTTCAGGAAATGAAACATTACCTTCACTTTTTGATCATCAAGTATTTACTACAAGTGTGAAGTGGTTGACAGATGAGTTTAGATATGACAAAACAAAAAAGCACTTTGTGTTTGATGCTACAAGCAGTTTTCAACGTATGATATATTGTTCTGAAGGTATTAGCGGTCAAGCTGCTGATGAATATAAAAGATACATAAACATGTTTAAAAACAGTGATTATGAAGGGGAGGAAATTAGCAAACCTCGTATTTCTTCTAATATTGTATCTGCTTTTTATATTGGTGAGGGTAATTTTAAGACAGCAGGTGATGAGGAAGTTCCTTTCTGTACTTGTTGTGGAAAAATTGTCAAAGGGCACAATTTTGATAATAAAATACTACACTTTGTTGCAAAATATAGAAGTTAAATTATATGAGAAACGAAGTTATGCTACATTAAGCATGTAGTGTTATAATGTTACACATAATCCCTAATCGATTCAACAAGAATTAATAGAATTATTATCTGGTTGACACCAAGATTATGATTTTA
>JAZQBI010000104.1:0-9483 GCA_045545635.1 Clostridia bacterium
CCTTGGATGCATTAAAGGCGGTAAATGCTGATGTTACTACGGAAATTGAAATAGAAATCCCAAAGGAAAAGGCTCACGGTGACTTTTCGGTAAATACGGCCATGAAGCTTACTAAAATCCTCAAAATGCCTCCCCGTGCCATTGCGGAAGCACTCACCGGTGCGATGAATTTTGACGGAACATACATAGACAGATGCGAAATAGCAGGACCCGGCTTTATTAACTTTTACCTTAAATCCGACTGGCTCTATGACGGTCTTAAGCTCATAGACGAAAAAGGCAGTGACTTCGGAAAAATTGATATAGGCAAAGGCAAAAAAGTTATGGTGGAATTTGTAAGTGCCAACCCCACAGGGCCTATGCATATGGGTAATGCCCGCGGCGGTGCTCTTGGTGACGGCATAGCAAGTGTTCTTGAGTGGGCAGGCTATGATGTGACAAGAGAATTCTATATTAATGATGCCGGTGCACAGATAGAAAAGTTCGGCAAATCTCTGGAAGCAAGATATATGCAGATTTTTAAGGGTGAGGACGGGTTCCCATTCCCTGAGGACGGCTATATGGGTAACGACATAAGAGTTCACGCAAAGAACTATGCCGATGCAAACGGCGAAAACCTCGTTAACTCATCCTCAGAGGATAGAAGAAAGACACTTGTGGAATATGCTCTCCCCATAAACATTGCAAACCTCAAAAAGGATCTGGAAAAATACAGAATAAACTACGACATATGGTTCCCCGAAAGCACAATCCATGCCAACGGAGAGGTGGCAGAGACTATCGAGCTTCTTAAAAAGAGCGGTCTCACCTACGAAAAGGACGATGCTCTCTGGCTCAAAACTACCGAATTCGGAAGCGAAAAGGATGAGGTTCTTATCCGTGCCAACGGCATTCCCACATACTTTGCCGTGGACATCGCATACCACAGAAACAAGTTTCAGATGCGTGGCTTTGACAAGGTAATTAACATCTGGGGTGCAGACCACCACGGTCATGTTGCCCGTATGGAAGGTGCAATGGATGCCATAGGATGCGATAGCAAAAAACTCAAAGTGGTAATTATGCAGCTTGTCCGCCTTATCAAAGACGGTGATGTTGCAAGAATGTCCAAGAGAACAGGCGAGATGATAACTCTCTCCGACCTTATAGACGAAATCGGTGTTGATGCGGCAAGATTCTTCTTTAATCTCCGTCAGGCAGGAAGCCATCTGGAATTTGACCTGGACCTTGCAGTTGCACAGAATAATGACAACCCTGTTTTCTATGTACAATATGCACATGCAAGAATATGCTCCATTCTCCGTAACCTTATGGAGGAGGGTATCTCTTTGAAGGAAATCGGAAGTGTCAACCTCAATCTTCTTAATGCAAAGGAAGAAATTGAACTTATTACCAAGCTCAACTCCTTCCCGCAGGAAATTGAAGTTGCTGCATCAAGCCTTGAACCCAGCAAGCTTACAAGATATCTCCTTGACCTTGCGGCACTTTTCCACTCATTCTACAACAGCTGCCGTGTAAAGGGTGAGGAAGAAGAAATAATGCAGGCAAGACTCACACTTGTTTCTCTTACAAAGACTGTAATTTCCAACACACTAAGCATACTCAAAATCAATGCACCCGAAAAAATGTAAGATTTAAAGGAAGTGTAAATATATGAAAGCAAAAAAACTGCTGGCACTTGTGCTTTGCATAGTAATCTCCATATCTCCTGTATGGATACTGGCAGAGGAGAGCGTAGAAGAAACTACTCAAGTTCAGTCAGCCGATCCAATACTGGATGACGGAGAAGCGGCAAAGCTACTTATAGAACAGAGTGCCAACCTCATTATCACCAATCACAAGGATGATTTCACAAGGGAAGAATTGTACCAAAAAACCCTTATGGGTATTATGGAAAAACATCCCGAACTCATAGAAGATGCATACAGAGCTATGTTTTCGGGCCTTGATAAATACACCGAGTACTTTACCACTGAGGAATATGACTACTTTATGGAGGATATGTCCGGTGAGGTAGTAGGTATCGGTGTTATGATAAGTGCTATCGACGAAGGTCTTCTTGTAACGGAAACCACCTACGACTCCCCTGCGGCAGAAGCAGGAATTCGAAAGGGAGATATAATTGTCAAGGTGGACGGTACAGATATAGTTGGTATGCCCTTTGAAAAAGCCCGTTCCCTGGTACTTGGCGAAATTGGAACTAAAGTTAAAATCTGCGTCAACCGAATGGATGAATATCTGGAATTTGATATACCTAGGGCTTTAGTAAAAATCGAACCGGGAAGCTATGAGGTTGTGGAGGGGGATATCGGTTACATAGAGCTTCAGAGCTTTGACTACTCCGCACCCACTCTTGTAAACCATGCTCTTGACCACTTTACAGACCGTGGAGTTAAAAAGATTATATTTGATCTGCGTTACAATCTTGGCGGTTCTGTAGAAGCTTTCAGGCAAGTGTGCAACAACTTTATCCCCAAAGGACCTATAATCCACTTTCAGTATAAGGATGAGGAAAAACTGGATACAACCTATTCTGACTGCGAGGATGCAAAATATTCCATTATCGTTCTTACCAATGAATACACTGCCAGTGCCGCAGAAGCTTTCGCAGGTGCTGTTCAGGACAGCGGAATAGGAATTGTTGTAGGAGACAATACCTACGGCAAGGGAACAATGCAGACTCTGGTTAACTTCCGTGTCGGCGGTGGCGTGAAGCTTACCATTGCAGAATATCTCACACGGGACAAAAGGCACATAAACGATATAGGCATAAAACCCGATCTCTATGCAGAGGACAAAGTAATCCGCCTGAAAAATTCAGGATTTGCCGATATGGATTTTACCACAAAACCAAAGCTTGGTGACAAAAGCCAATGCGTTCTTGGTATAAACCAAAGGCTCAATGCTATGGGCTACGATGTGGGAATTCCAAAGGACGAATACACACAGAAAACTCACGATGCCGTGTATCATCTGCAGCTTACCCAAGGTCTGTACCCTTATGGTGTGTGCGATATTACCACACAGAATAAAATTGAGGAAATAATGCAGACTCTTGAATTTACGAGTAACACATCATTTGATACTGCGCTTGAGATATTCAGAAGCGGAACTATTAATAAATACAAGAAAAAATAAAAAATGTGGTGTACACAGTTCACTGTACACCACATTTTTTCTATTTAGTCATTGTACTCCTTTGCAAGCTTTTCAAAGGACGGAAGAGATTTTTCTATCATTTCTGTTGATACACAGTAGGAAATTCTCACATAGCCGGGATATCCAAAACTGTCTGCAGGAACAATGAGAAGTTCATATTTCTTTGCTTTTTCGCAGAAAGCACGGGAATCTTTTTCAAGTGCTTTAACAAAAAGGTAGAAAGCACCGTCAGGCTGTGCAACCTTGTAGCCATAGTTGGAAAGTGCATCACAAAGTATGTCACGGTTTTTCTTGTAAACTGATATATCCGCAGTCTTACCGATACATTTTGGCACAATCTTCTGGAAAAGACTTGGTGCACACACAAAACCGAGAGACCTGCCTGCACCGCAAACAGCAAAATACACGCTCTGCCAGTCATTTGCAGTATCTGGCACAAGAACATAACCTATTCTCTCACCGGGGAGAGAAAGGGATTTACTGAAAGAATAGCAGACAATGGTGTTGTTGTAGTAATTGGGGATAAAAGGAACAGTTACACCATCGGTATATACAAGCTCACGGTAAGGCTCATCTGCTATAATGTAGATATCCTTGCCGTATTTTTTCTGTGCGTTATCCATAACCTCACAGAGCTTTTTGATGGTATCCAAAGAGAACACAACACCGGATGGGTTGTTGGGAGAATTGATAATTATAGCCTTGGTCCGGGAATTTATTGCCTTTTCCAATGCATCAAAATCAACCTGAAAATCCTCTTCTCTGCATTTAACAATAACGGGTGTCATACCTGCCTGAGTGATAAATACGGTGTACTCAGGAAAGAACGGTGCAAGAACAATAACCTCTCCCTCGTTCTCTGCTATTGCAGAAAGGGAAATTGTGAGAGATGCTGCGGCACCAACTGTCATATAGAAGTTATCACCCGTGTAGTTTGTGCCAAAAGAAGCATTGACATAATCTGCACATGCCTTCCGCACATCGGGTGCACCCTGAGCGGATGTGTAGCCGTGAAGTGCAACAGGATCGGTGTTTGTTACAAGCTCCGTGAGAGCCTCCTTAACACATTCAGGTGCAGGCACACTGGGATTGCCGAGGCTGAAATCAAAAACATTTTCTGCACCTATTTCCGCTTTTCTTTTAAGTCCGTATTCAAACAGCTCCCTTATTTCACTACGGCAGCTGCCAAGCTCGTACATTCTTTTTGAAACCATGTTAAAACCTCCGTAAAATATATTTGTCTTAAATTAAGTTTTTCATAATTGATTCCGCCAATTTGCGATAGCCCTCATCCGTCAGATGACATCCGTCACAATAGTATGAGTCCTTTTGCATATCATCATTTGTATCTATGAGATTTATGTTTTTTTCTGCGGCAATTTTTTCCTGAATTTGTCTCAGCTTATCAAGGTTATCTGTAAAATGCTTTACATAATCCGGTTCAAATCCATCTTCAACTTTTCGTCTCATTTGGGTTGTTTTTACAAGATAAACCATTGGAGATGAGGGCAAATTCTTAATATTGTCTATAATTCCACTAAGAATCCCTGCATAAAATCCAAGGTAATATTCCGAAATTGCTCCACCTGACAATTCATTGAAGTGATGAGTCGGATTGGCATCATTCATCCCCAACATCAGGATAGCTATATCGGGACAGGATTCCATAGCATTTTTGTATTCATCGGTTTTTGTGTAAGGTAAATATCTGTCAGATACCGGCTCATAATCATTAATCACAGTTGCACCTGATATACCAAAATTACTTACACAATAATTGTCGCCCAGCATAGACTGCAGATTTGACGGATAGCTGTTTTCGGGACAGGTAGCCATAAGACCGAATGTAATACTGTCCCCCATGCAGGAAACTCTGATTTTGTGATTCATTGCTTTTTCCCCTTTATCGTCAAAATATTGTATATTTAATTATTATATCAAAAAATCAAATAAATGTAAAGAAAAGATAAAAAAATCAGCGTACAAATTTGTACGCTGATTTTGTAGCTTTAAAAAGCCTGATTATTTAACAATGGCAGATACAACACCTGAACCAACTGTTCTACCACCCTCACGGATAGCAAATCTTAAACCTTCTTCGATAGCGATAGGAGTGATGAGCTCAACTTCCATTGTTACGTTATCGCCGGGCATGCACATTTCTGTGCCTTCGGGGAGCTTAATAACGCCTGTAACGTCAGTTGTTCTGAAGAAGAACTGAGGTCTGTAGTTATTGAAGAAAGGTGTATGTCTACCACCTTCGTCCTTAGTAAGAACGTAAACTTCGCCCTTGAAGTGTGTGTGGGGGTTGATGGAACCGATCTTAGCGAGAACCTGTCCTCTTTCGATTTCGTTTCTCTGAACACCTCTAAGAAGTGCACCAACGTTGTCACCAGCCTGAGCTTCATCAAGCATCTTTCTGAACATTTCAAGACCTGTGATAACAACTTTTCTGGGTTCGTCTGTAAGACCAACGATTTCTACTTCATCACCAACGTGAGCGATACCTCTTTCTACTCTACCTGTAGCAACAGTACCACGACCTGTGATGGAGAATACGTCTTCGACAGGCATAAGGAAGGGCTTGTCAGCCATTCTGTCAGGTGTGGGGATGTAGCTGTCTACAGCTGCCATAAGCTCGTTGATGCAAGCATATTCGGGAGCATTGGGGTCTGTTGAATCAGATTCGAGAACTGCAAGACCGGAACCCTTGATGATCGGAATATCGTCACCGGGGAATTCATATTCGGAAAGAAGGTCTCTGATTTCCATTTCAACGAGCTCGAGAAGTTCGGGGTCGTCAACCTGGTCAACCTTGTTCATGAATACAACAATGTAGGGAACGCCAACCTGACGAGCGAGAAGGATGTGTTCTCTTGTCTGGGGCATAGGACCATCTGCAGAAGAAACAACGAGGATAGCACCGTCCATCTGAGCAGCACCGGTGATCATGTTCTTAACATAGTCAGCGTGTCCGGGGCAGTCAACGTGTGCATAGTGTCTGTTTTCTGTTTCGTACTCAACGTGAGCAGTAGAGATTGTGATACCTCTTTCTCTCTCTTCGGGAGCCTTGTCGATCTGATCGTAAGCGTTGAACTGTGCCTTACCCTGCATAGCAAGTACCTTTGTTATAGCAGCAGTAAGAGTTGTCTTACCGTGGTCAACGTGACCAACGGTACCGATATTAACGTGCGGTTTGGTTCTTTCGAATTTAGCCTTAGCCATTAGTATTTCCTCCTTGAAATAAATATAAATTATTATATTAAATATATTTTACAATTAAATAAGCAAAAAATCAAGTATAATTTATACAATTAGTCTTTTTTTGCTCTTGCGCTGATGATTGTTTCCTGAACATTCTTGGGAACTTCACTGTAGTGTGAGGGTTCCATTGTGTACTGACCTCTACCCTGTGTACCGGATCTTAAGTCTGTAGCATAACCGAACATTTCGGAAAGGGGAACATCAGCTGTTACCTGAGTAACACCGCCGCTTCTTACTTCCTGTGACTTAACAAGACCACGTCTTGAGCTTAAGTCACCGATTACGAAGCCGAGGTAATCATCAGGAACGATAACATTTACAAGCATAATAGGTTCTTTGATAACGGGGTCAGCCTTGTTCATACCGTCCTTGAATGCCATAGAAGCGGCAATCTTGAACGCCATTTCGGAAGAGTCGACTTCGTGGTAAGAACCGTCTGTAAGTGTTACCTTAACGTCAACAACATTGTAGCCTGCAAGTACACCGTTCTGCATAGCACCCTGGATACCTGCATCAACAGCGGGAATGTATTCCTTAGGAATAGCACCGCCGACAATTGCGTTAACGAACTCGTAGCCCTTACCTTCTTCGAGGGGTTCCATAGTCATCTTAACATGACCGTACTGACCCTTACCACCGGACTGACGAGCATACTTGTGGTCAACATTAACAGACTTTCTGATAGCTTCTCTGTAGGAAACCTGAGGCTTACCTACATTTGCTTCTACCTTGAATTCTCTAAGGAGTCTGTCAACAATGATTTCCAGATGGAGTTCACCCATACCGGCAATAATTGTCTGACCTGTTTCTTCATCAGTGTATGTCTTGAATGTGGGATCTTCTTCTGCGAGCTTTGCAAGAGCGATACCCATCTTTTCCTGACCTGCTTTGGTCTTAGGTTCGATGGCAACTCTGATAACAGGCTCGGGGAATTCCATGGATTCAAGAACAATAGGATATTTTTCATCACAGAGAGTATCACCTGTTGTTGTGTTCTTGAGACCAACAGCAGCTGCGATATCACCGGAATATACCTTTTCGATATCCTCTCTGGAGTTAGCATGCATCTGAAGTATTCTGCCGAGTCTTTCCTTATTGTTTTTGCAAGCATTGAGAACATAAGAACCTGCATCAACAGTACCGGAATATACTCTGAAGAAGCAGAGCTTACCTACGAATGGGTCTGTTGCAATCTTAAATGCAAGAGCTGCAAAAGGCTCATCATCGGAAGAAGGTCTTTCTTCTTCTGCACCTGTTGAGGGAACCACACCCTTGATGTTTGCAACATCAGTAGGAGCGGGCATATATTCGATAACAGCATCAAGAAGAAGCTGTACACCCTTGTTTCTGTAAGAAGTACCGCAGAGCATAGGAACAATCTGATTTTCGATTGTAGCCTTTCTGAGTGCCTTCTTGAGCTCGGGAACTGTGATAGAATCGGGATCTTCGAAGAACTTTTCCATAATTTCATCGTCGGTTTCGGCGATAGCTTCGATCATCTTCATTCTATATTCCTGAGCCTTTTCGAGCATATCAGCAGGGATTTCCTCCTCGCCGTACTCGTTACCCATTTCGTCATAGTAGATTTCAGCCTTCATGTTCATAAGGTCGATGATACCTCTGAAAGTATCTTCAGAACCTATAGGAAGCTGAATCGGAACGCCGTTAGCGTGGAGACGCTCATGAACCATGTTTTCTACATTGTAGAAGTCTGCGCCCATGATGTCCATCTTATTAACATAAATCATTCTGGGAACCTTGTAGTCATCTGCCTGTCTCCAAACAGTTTCTGACTGGGGTTCAACACCGCCCTTTGCGCACATAACAGTTACGGAACCGTCAAGTACACGCAATGAACGCTGAACTTCAACAGTAAAGTCAACGTGTCCTGGTGTGTCGATTATGTTAATTCTGTGTGCGATACCCTTGTATGGGCCTTCCTTTGGTTTCCAGAAGCATGTTGTAGCAGCAGAGGTAATTGTGATACCACGCTCCTGCTCCTGAGCCATCCAGTCCATAGTACCTGCACCGTCGTGTGTTTCACCCATTTTGTGAATACGACCTGTATAATAGAGTATTCTTTCTGTGGTAGTGGTTTTACCGGCATCTATGTGAGCCATGATACCGATATTTCTGGTATTCTGTAATGAATATTCTCTAGCCATAATAACAAACTTCCTCCTTTCCTATAATACAAATACGGTAAAAAATTACCAACGATAATGGGAGAACGCCTTGTTAGCTTCTGCCATTTTGTGTGTATCGTCTTTCTTCTTAACTGCGCCGCCCATGTTGTTGACAGCATCAAGAATTTCGCCTGCGAGTCTTTCTCTCATAGTTCTTTCGTTTCTTTCACGAGAGTACTTTGTGAGCCATCTCAAGCCGAGAGTCTGTCTTCTTTCAGGTCTAACCTCAATCGGAACCTGATAAGTAGCACCGCCGACTCTTCTTGCTTTAACCTCAAGAACAGGCATAATGTTTTCCATAGCCTGGTTGAACACCTCTAAAGCGTCCTTGCCTGTCTTTTCAGCGATGATTTCGAAAGCGCCGTATACTATACTCTGAGCTACACCCTTCTTACCGTCAAGCATAATGTTGTTGATGAGCTTTGTTACAACAATGTTGTTGTACATAGGATCAGGGAGTACTTCTCTCTTTGCGATAAAACCTTTACGTGGCACTATCCTTCCCTCCTTCATAATAAAATGATTTCATAGGTACTCAAGTTTTAATAAACTTGTTGTGCTCAATACAAATATATATAATTGCGTATTGACGCACTAACTTACCTTTTTTGATTTGTCTCATATAAGAGACGGGATTTTTCCAGAATTACTTGCCGGCTTTTGCACCGTACTTGGATCTGGACTGATTTCTGTTAGCAACACCGGAAGCATCCAATGCATCACGGATAATGTGGTATCTACCACCAGGGAGGTCCTTAACTCTTCCACCTCTTATAAGAACAACACTATGTTCCTGAAGGTTGTGACCTATACCCGGGATGTAAGCTGAAACTTCGACACCATTTGTAAGTCTTACTCTGGCCATCTTACGAAG
>JAZQBI010000105.1:0-2944 GCA_045545635.1 Clostridia bacterium
ATGGAAAAAAGATACTATATTGATGGTAAATGTGTTTTAAGTTATGATGACGATGTATTTTCCACTGATGATGATTATACAAATATTAAAGAATTGTTTATTTATCCAGCGGTTGATAAAGTGTATGTAAAATATTATGAGAAGCAATTGGTTCAGCAAGTCCTTGAGAAAACACTTAAAAAGAACGATTCGATATTTAATACATACTGTGCTATAAAAGAATTAATAAAAGACGAACCAATAAGTGTAGATTATGTTCAATCTGAGGAGGATACATTATTAAAAAATCTTATGAGGAAAAATTTGAATAGTGATGAATATGTTGAATTTGAAAAGTTGCTTGATGAAGCTGGTATTAATGCATGGCGCGAACAAGTTGATTTTTTGGGACGAGGAGATGGTATGATAGAACATATTTGGTGTGAATATGGAATAGATAAAAGAAGATTTTCAGTTTAAGAAAGATAGCGGAGCGAGCTGAATATTGAGCTCACTCGCTCCACGTTATTCCTCTACATGAAATACATCTTCCACCAGCATATTAAAGTACTTAGATACTCGTAGCATAAATTCGGCAGATGGGGCGCCGTCCCCACGTTCTACCCTGCTGACAGTTTTGGTGCTGAATCCGATAGCAGCGGCAAGGTCATTCTGGTAAATGCCACGCTGTTCACGGATTTCTCTGATATTATTTGTGACCACCATAAAAAATCCCTTCTTTCAGTTCTATAGATATTTTCTTATTGTCAATTATGCAAAAAAATGTGTCCAATAAAAAGGACTTGCGTTTTTATCGGCAATGATCGGTAAGAGCAGAAGCATCAGATTTTCCAAGAACTTTTCCAAATATGTCTAAGCGGTCATTTTCTCCAACCTTGATAGGTGCATACTTTTCGTTGAGTGAGATAAGGAAAATTCCGTCTTTGTCGTCCTTTAACTTCTTGATATAGGCTTCTCCGTTCAGAGCGAAGATGCCGATTTCTCCATTAGCAACAGATTCCTGTTGCAATACCCATGCAATCTGACCATCGTGGAATTCAGGTTCCATACTGTCACCACTAATGCGTACACCGAAAGTTGTATCTTCCGGCAGAATAGATTCATCTATGCGTACAGTCTCTTTAGGTCCGTCTACGAGAAAGTTACCGGTTCCGGCTGATACTGCATTTTCAAAAATATCAATGCTTCTGAATGGAATTATCTTAGCAGTTTGCTTTTCATACATTCCGGATGCGTGGAGCAGATTGATATAATCCATAGCCTTTTCCCTGCCTTCATCAGTAAGTGATGAAAAAGGATCAGCAGGATTTACTCCAAAATATGCTTCATACATATTAGTGATACCAAGGATTCTACACACTTTGTAAAATATGGTAACGCTTGGTTCAGCAAGATTTCTCTCCCAGTTGGATATGGCTTTATAGGAAATCTTGATGCCTTCTTTTGCCAGTTCATCAGCGAGATCCTGCTGGAGCAAGCCTTTCTTTTTTCTATATGTTGAAATGATTTCTCCGATTGAGTACATACATACGCCTCTTTTCTTTCCAATTAGTTGATTTCTAATGTCTCTTTTCACTCCATAGTATATAGCAATAGTACCAATTATTCAAGTTAAAAATCCAATATAATGAGAAAACAGACACATGTGTCCGTTGACAGTCGATTATTCTTGGGGTTATACTATGCCCTGTAAGGAACATTACTCATATACTTGGACTAAAGGTTATGGTAGTGATAGATTAAATGCAGGAGGTTATGCAGATGGGAGACAGGGTAATACTTCATTCAGATATCAACTGTTGTTATGCTTCGATTGAGCATCTGCATCATCCGGAGCTTGCAGGAAAGCCACTGGCAGTAGGCGGTGACCCGGAGGCAAGACATGGGATTGTCTTAACTGCTGACTATATTGCCAAGAAGTACGGTGTGAAAACAGGAATGGCGCTCTGGCAGGCAAAGCAGGTCTGTCCGGACATAACATTTGTTTCACCAAGAATGGACTTATATCTTCGGTTCTCAAGGATGGCGCATGAGATATATGCAGAATATACGGACAAGCAGGAGCCATATGGAATTGATGAGTGCTGGCTTGATGTGACAGGGAGCAGCTCCCTTAAAGGGGATGGATTGCTCATTGCACAGGAAATCAGCAAGAGAATGAAGTCAGAGCTTGGCATCACAGTGAGTGTTGGTGTTTCTTTCAATAAGATATTTGCAAAGCTTGGTTCAGATTATAAGAAGCCGGATGCAATCACAACTATGTATAAGAGTGAGTTTAAGCAGAAGGCATGGGCACTTCCGGTAAGTGATCTGCTATATGTCGGAAGGAGCACGAATCAGAAGCTTGCAAAATTCGGTATCAGAACCATAGGTGATCTTGCAAGGGCAGATGAAGGGATGCTTAACAGCCACCTTGGAAAGATGGGCAGCATCTTATGGTCATTTGCTAATGGCTATGATGAATCACCTGTCAAACTGGAGAATACCCACGCTCCAATCAAATCGGTGGGAAACAGCACAACGACACCAAAGGATTTAGTATGCGATGAGGATGTAAAGATTGTTCTTTATATTCTGGCTGAGAGTGTTGCAGCAAGACTTCGTGAGAATGGATTCCGGTGCAGAGTGGTTGAGATAAGTGTCAGGGATAATGAGCTATTCTCTTTTACCCGTCAGAAAAAGATTGACCACGCAACGAATATCACCGGAGAGATAGCTGCATACGCTTATCAGATATTTAAGGAAAACTATAACTGGAGCAAACCAATACGCAGTATTGGTGTCCGAGGTGCAGACTTAGTAACAGATAATTATTGGGAACAGATTGATTTGTTCTCAAGTGTGGAGAAGCGTGAAAAGCAGATGAAGATGAATTCAGCAGATGATGAGATACGGAGAAGATTTGGATTTTACAGTATCCAGAGGGGACTCATGTACCGGGACA
>JAZQBI010000106.1:0-19651 GCA_045545635.1 Clostridia bacterium
TGCGAAGGATATTAAATTTTCAAACGAAATGTACGGATAAAAAGATGAAAAAAGGGGATGTTTAAAAACTCCCCATGAAAATCGAGGATGAAAGTCCTCGATTTTTTGTGCAAAAAATAGGCTGAAACCATAGCGGAATCAGCCATTTTGTGGTATAATATAGTCGATGAAAACCTTAAATAACCACGATGAATATTATACACCAATTCAAATGAAAATTCCAGTAGATTTAGAAAAAATTATTGAAATTTCTGATCCAATCTACACATTTAATGAAATTATGGAGCAAATTGACCTATACAAATATTTTGTTGGGAAAGGAAACAAAACAGGTCGCCCGAGATTTGACTCCGTAAAATTGTTAAAAATCATACTGTTTGCCTTTATGGAAAACGGATATGCTTCTGTTAGAAATATAGAAAAACTATGTAAAACAGATATCCGCTTCATATGGCTTCTTGATGATTTGGAAGCACCGTCATATTCGACTGTATCAAATTTCATGAATGAAATGCTGATAGACAGCATAGAAGATATTTTCAATGACATAAATTCATATATATTTCAAAAAGAAAATGTGGACTTAAACCATGTATATATAGATGGCACAAAATTAGAAGCTAATGCAAATAAATATACTTGGGTATGGAAGAAAGCCTGCAGGACAAGCAGAGATAGAGTATATATGTATCTTACTCAGTTAATACAGGAAATCAATGACACTGATTTGTTTTTTCACAGCTTTAAAATTGGCATCAGAAAAGAGTACACTATCGAATATGTTGAATTTGTAATAGAACAGTATCAAAAGATAATGGAAGTAGACACATCAGCTTTCGTTTATGGCAGCGGCAAAAGAAAGACCGCTCTGCAAAAGCATTATGAAAAGCTCACGGATTATCTGAAGAAATTAAAGAAGTATGCACATCATATTAAAGTTTGCGGAGATGATAGAAACAGTTATTCAAAGACTGACACAGATGCGACGTTTATGCGAATCAAAAGAGATTACATGGGAAATGACCAGTTGTTGCCGGCATACAATGTACAGCTCGGAATATGCGATGAATACATAGCTGTAATGGATATGAAGCAATATGCATCAGATATAGAATGCTTTGTACCCTTAATGGAAAAATTCAATAACACTTATGGCTTCTATCCACGCTATCCCGTTGCTGATGCAGGATACGGAAGTTACAATAACTACCTGTATTGCGAACAAAAAGGTATGGAAAAATATATGAAGTTTACTATGTTCAAAAAAGAAACAACAGATAAGAAATACAGAGAAAATGAATTCAGAGCAGTAAACTTCAAAAGAGATACAGACGGCAATCTGCTTTGTCCTAATGGCAGAAAATTCCAATATTTGTATGACAGAGCTGTGCGTGGAAACAAATACGGCAGAACAGAGGAATTTTATCAATGCGAAGATTGCAGTAATTGCCCTTACGCAGAAAAATGCAAAAAAGGTGAAGGAAATAGAACCGTTAGAATTAACGAGGAATTAACAATAATTCATAAAGAAGTTCTTGAGAATTTAACATCTACCCACGGCTTGTTGTTAAGAGTAAATAGAAGCATTCAAGCCGAAGGGACTTATGGAGTAATTAAATGGGACAGACAGTACAAAAGGATACGAAGAAGAGGCTTAAAATCTGTAATTTTTGAATTTACATCAATTTGTATAGGTTTTAATCTATACAAGTACCATTTAAAGAAACAAAGAGGATTGTTAGCAGCATAAATTTCAAAGAGAATGTTTTAAAATGTGCTCATTTTAATGTGGGTTTATTTTGTATACCAAAAATTCAACAATTTTTCTCAACAACACAAAAAGGACCTCGATTAGAGATCCTTTTTGCAATTTAGGGAGTTTTTAAACATCCCCTCAATTTTTGTGTATCAAGTCGGATTATTCTTCGTATGCTGCCTTGTCACAGATAATGATTACATCGTTATGTAACTTAAGCATGGTTGCAGGCACCATAGGATCTATCATATCATTGCGTAGAGCATTTATGGCATCCTTTTTGTTTGCTCCGGAAGCCAGAAGAATGATTTTCTTTGCTTTCATAATGGAGCCGATACCCATAGTCAGTGCAGCAGTGGGAACTTCGTCTATACTTGCAAAGAATCTGGAATTTGCTTCTATTGTGTTCTGAGTCAAGCCGGTTTTGTGGGTATTTACATAAAGGGTAGAACCGGGTTCATTAAAACCGATGTGTCCGTTCTGACCGATTCCGAGAATCTGAATGTCAATACCTGCACTTGCAGCCATTCTCTTTTCATAATCAGCACATTCTGCGTCGGCATCTGCAGCTTCGCCGTTTGGTATATCGATGTTGTTCATATCGATATCAATATGATTGAACAGGTTATCCTTCATAAAATAATCATAGCTCTGGTCGTTGGATTTATTTATGGGATAATATTCGTCAAGGTTAAAGGTTTTTACATCCTTAAAGCTGATTTCTCCGGCCTTACAGGAGTTTACGAGATTCTTATATAAACCGACAGGAGTTGAACCGGTTGCAAGACCGAGTATGGATTTAGGATTTGATTTAAGCTGAGCAATTACAATCTCTGCAGCCGATTTTGACATTTCCTCATAGTTTTCACACACAATGAATTTCATAATTACATCTTCCTTTCTGAATTATTTTGTAATCAATATTGACCGTTTTCAGTCATCTTTTTTATAGCATCCCTGATGAGGGGAAGATCTTCCTTATATGTAATTCCATACCATTTTTCGTCAGTGTCAACCACGCGGAATTTGTATCCCATTTCGTGTATCATAGTGTCAACAACTCCGGGGATATAGAATTCTGTTTTGGGCTCGTTGATATTTTCTGTAAGGAATTTAACAAACTGGTCTTCCAGCACACCAAAAAGCTCAGGCATAAATCCCCAGAAATTCATAGAAACGAGAGAATCCTTGGGAATATCTGTGTCAAAGGGTATATCATGAGTTTCTGTAACAGAATCAAGATAGCCATCTTTTACTGTGCAAATACCTCTGGAAACAGTTCCGTTTTCCGACAGTGTGTTCTTGAGCTTGTAGCCTGCCATACACATACTGTTTTCGTTAATAAGAGTGTCACGCATCTGTGAGTATACAGTAGGTCCGTAGAAGTCGTCAGCATTAATTACGGCAAAAGGATAGTCAATAACATCCTTTGCGCAAAGAATAGCCTGACCTGTTCCCCAGGGCTTCAATCTTCCGTCAGGAAGCTTGAATGGAGCCGGGAGCATATCTTTTTCCTGGTATACATATGTAACATCGGCAATTTTTTCAATTCTCTTGCCGCAAGCCGCACGGAAATCCTGCTCAATATCCTTGCGTATTACAAAAACAAATTTGTTAAATCCGGCAGATAGTGCATCTCTTACGGAATAATCTATAATCATTTCGCCTTGAGGGCCTACGCCTGCTGCCTGCTTAAGTCCTCCGAAACGGGAACCCATACCTGCAGCCATAATTAAAAGACCGGTATTCATAAGTTGTCCTCCTTTTACTTTACAATGTCATTTTTTTGTGTTATAATTACCTGTCGGTATTTTTACAATATAATATTATCACAAAAATTTCCAAAATACAAGACAAAATCTTACCGAAAGGAAAAATTATGTGGAAAGAATATTGCGTTGATACGGATTTCAAAATAAATTCATTTTATTCAGCTTTTATCAGAAAATGTCCACCCGGTTATTTTTTTTCGGGCGAAGCTCATAATTTCTGGGAAGTTGTTTTTGTTGTGGACGGTTCTGTTTGTGTTTGTGCAGATGACAAAGTGATGGAGCTTGAAAAAAACCAGATGATTTTTCATCATCCAATGGAATTTCACAGTCTGCGTGTAAGCAGCAGTACTCCAACAGAGTTATTCATAATGTCATTTGATTGCACGGGAAAGTTTATGGAGCGCTTTAAAAAATGTGTTTTTCAGCTTGAACGAAGTGAGTGCGAAAGTCTGGCAGATATTTTAAAAGCGTTAGTGTCCTGCGGCAGGAGCAGAACAAATTTACATATTCCCACGGATTATCTTGAAAATCTCACGAGAAATCCACTGAGATTCAAGTGTTTTAAAAATCTTACAGAAAACTTTTTTATTAATCTTGAAAACCGAGAGCAGATTAAAAGTAAAAAAGTAAGTAATACCGAAACGGAAATATATTCAGATGCGCTAAAAATTATTGATGAGAGAATTTATACCAGACTTACTGTGGAACAACTTGCCGCAGAGTGCAGTGCCAGTGTTTCTTATCTCAAGAAAATATTCTCCAAATACAACGGCATGGGTATACACGAGTACATACTCAACATCAAATTTTCCGAAGCGAGAAAGATGCTCAAAAACGGTATGTCAGTTACAGAAGTATCAAAAAAGCTTGGATTCTCCAGTCAGAACTATTTCAGTACGGCATTCAGGCGTGTTGTCGGTGTTCCACCCGGAAAGCTTAAAAAGAATTAATTATTCTTGAACTCTTTGACAAATTCCGTAACAATGCGGATTGTTTTTTCGGCGGAAGTAACACGAAAGCTTTCATAGTCTGCAACAGCATCTCCGCTTGCATTGTCGGACAGTGCCCGGATTATACCAAAATCAACACCGTTTGCATAACAAACATGACCAATGGAGCCGCCTTCCATTTCTGCGGCTATTGCATCAAAATCATCTTTTATCTGGTTTTTTTGATAAGGTGTGCTTATAAACTGATCACCACTTGCTATTGTACCTACAATTGCGGTGGTGTCTTCTTCTTTATCAGCACATTTTTTGAGCAGAGAATAAATTTTTTCCTTAACAGGGATTTTCACAAGCATAAGATTTGATATGTATCCCTTCGGATCACCAAACACAGTGGTATCTATGTCGTGCTGGGCAACACTATCTGCTATTGCAATATCACCAATAGACAGTGCAGAATCTATTCCGCCTGCAACACCTGTATTAATTATTAATTCCGGAGAATATTTATCAATCATAAGCTGTGCACAAATTGCGGCACTTACCTTGCCGATTCCGCACATTACAATGACAACTTCTGTTTTGCCGATAAAACCCTTTGTAAATTCAAAAAAAGAATGTTTTTCTGTTACAATATCGGTAAGATGGCTTTTAAAACCTTCTACCTCAATATCCATAGCACCTATTATACCTATCATATAGGGTACCTCCTTGTTTTTGTTAGTATAATTATAGCACTGATAAAAAATTTTTCAATATTTTTTATTAAATTTCTGTAAATAACACTTGTTATAATGGAAAAATGTTGTTATAATAACAATGTATGTTTTCAATAAGAAGCTGAAAGGAAATGTTATGAAAAGATTTTTGGAAAAAATAATAGGCACTTACAGTGAAAGGTCACTAAAAAAAATAGAGCCTATCGTTGAAGAAATAAATAGTCTTGAGAAAGAAATTTCTCTTTTAAGCGATGAACAGCTTAAGGACAAAACCGATGAATTCAAGAACCGTCTCACAGAGGGTGAAACTCTTGATGATATTTTGCCGGAAGCCTTTGCAGTAGTGAGGGAAGCCGGTAAGAGAGTGCTTGGCATGCGTCACTTTGATGTTCAGCTCATAGGCGGTATTGTACTGCATCAGGGCAGAATCGCTGAGATGAAAACAGGTGAAGGAAAAACACTTGTAGCCACACTTCCTTGCTACCTCAATGCATTGTCCGGCAAGGGTGTGCATGTTGTTACAGTAAACGATTATCTTGCAAAGCGAGACAGCGAACAGATGGGCAAGATATATAAATTTCTTGGACTTACCGTAGGGCTAATTACTCATGACAAGACACCCTTGGAGAGAAAAGAAGCTTATAGTGCCGATATCACCTACGGAACAAACAACGAGTTTGGTTTTGACTATCTGAGAGATAATATGGTAACTGATGTAAATCAGGTTGTTCAGTGCAAGGGACACAATTTTGCCGTAATTGATGAAGTTGACTCGATACTTATAGATGAAGCGAGAACACCGCTCATTATTTCCGGTATGGGTGAAAAATCCACCGATCTCTATGTTATTGCCGACAGATTTGCCCGTTCTCTCAAAGCTAAAAAGGTTGTTGAGAGTGACGACAAGGTTATTGACGAAAATACAGATGCTGATTATATTGTTGATGAAAAAGCCCGTACTGCTACACTTACGGAAAACGGCGTACACAAAGCAGAGCAGTATTTCGGAGTAGAAAACCTTTCTGATCCGGAGAATATAACAATATCTCACCATGTTAATCAGGCGATAAAAGCATATGGAATAATGCACAGAGATACTGATTATGTGTTAAAGGACGGAGAGGTTATAATAGTTGATGAATTTACCGGCAGACTCATGCACGGAAGACGTTACAACGACGGTCTCCATCAGGCAATAGAAGCAAAAGAGGGTGTCAAGATTGCTCACGAAAGTAAAACACTTGCAACAATCACCTTCCAGAACTTTTTCAGACTTTACCACAAGCTCTCCGGTATGACCGGAACTGCGGAAACCGAAGAAACAGAATTTCAGCAGATTTACAAGTTGGATGTTGTTGTTATTCCCACCAATGAGCCCATGATTCGTATAGACCATCCTGACAGTGTGTACAGAACGGAAATGGGCAAATTTATATCGGTAATACGCCAGATAAAAAAATGCTACGAAAAAGGGCAACCGGTTCTTGTTGGTACTGTTACAATCGAGAAATCCGAGCTTCTCAGTAAGCTTCTTAAAAAAGAGGGAATACCTCATGAGGTTCTTAATGCAAAGCACCATGAAAAGGAAGCGGAAATCGTAGCTCAGGCAGGAAGAAAGGGTGCAGTTACCATTGCTACCAATATGGCGGGCAGAGGTACCGATATTATGCTTGGCGGCAATGCTGAATTTATGGCTAAGCGTGAAATGAAGAAAAAAGGCTACGAGGATTATGTAATTGCCGAAAGCACTTCATTCTCAGAAACCGACGACGAGGTTATTATTGAAGCGAGAGATAAATTCAAGGAGCTCTATGAAAAATACAAAGCGGAAATTGCTGCCGAAAGGGAAGAAGTAAAGCAGGCAGGAGGACTCTTTATTCTTGGTACGGAACGCCACGAATCCCGAAGAATAGACAACCAGCTCCGAGGCCGAAGCGGACGACAGGGGGATATTGGTGAGTCAAGATTCTATATTTCACTGGAAGATGAACTTATGAGACTTTTTGGCTCCGACAGACTTACCGGCCTTGTTGCGGCTATGGGACTTAAAGAAGATGAACCTATAGAACAAAAGATGCTTTCCAACGCCATAGAGAATGCCCAGAAGAGAGTGGAGGGTAGAAACTTCCAGATAAGAAGCCATGTTCTTCAGTATGACGATGTAATGAATGTTCAGAGAGACACCATTTATCGTCAGAGACAGACCGTTCTTAACGGTGACGATGTAACAGATGCTATCAAGAAAATGATTGCAGAATTTGTAGACAGCACTGTAGAGTCATATACCGGCTCTGATGACATTCCCGATTACTGGAATCTCGAAGGGCTTGTGGGCTATGTGGAGCAGATATATGTTCCTCAGGGAATGCTTTCGTTTACAAAGGATGATTTGCAAACTCTTACAAAAAAAGAACTCAAAGAAAAGCTTCTTGATATTGCCAACGAGCGTTACGAAGAAAAACGCAAGGAATTTGGCGACGATGTCATGAAAGAAATTCAGAGAATAATACTTCTTCGTGTTGTTGACCAGAAGTGGATGGATCACATCGACAATATGGATCAGCTTCGTCAGGGTATAGGACTCAGAGCATATGCTCAGACTGATCCTGTTCTTGCTTATAAGAATGAAGGATACAATATGTACGAGGAAATGCTCGGTGCAATAGGTGAGGATGTTATAAAGCTGTTATTTAACGTAAGGCTTCAGGCACAGCTTGAAAAGAAAAATGAAAACATTCCCATGAGCACAAACAGAGATGAAGCTTCTTCGTCAAAAACCGTTGTCCGCTCAGGCGATAAGGTCGGAAGAAACGACCCCTGTCCCTGCGGAAGCGGTCTGAAATACAAAAAATGTTGCGGAAAATAAAAAATTCGCATAACTACTACTTTTGAGAGGGTGATACTTTTTGCTGCAGTACGATGAATTAAAATTAGAGCTTGGTCAGATGGAAGCAGGCATCAAGGAATTGAGGGATTCACTTTGACATCGCCAATGCGATTACAAAAATAAGTGAATTGGAAGAAGTAACTGCAAAAGAGGGATTTTGGGATGATATGGAAAACAGTCAGAAAATCCTTCAGAAAATGAAAAATTTAAAATCAAAGGTTGAAAAATATGAAAACCTGGCAAGTGAATATGCCGATACAATGGTTCTCATAGAAATGGCAGATATGGAAGAAGACGATTCTTATGTGGATGAGATAACTCTTACTATTAAAAGCATAAGAGAAAAGGTTGATGCCATGACACTTGAAACTCTTCTTTCGGGTGAATATGACAAGAATAATGCCATCATTACACTGCACTCAGGTGCAGGTGGAACAGAGTCACAGGATTGGGTGGAAATGCTGCTCAGAATGTACACAAGATGGGCAGAAAGACGTAATTTTTCTGTGGAAACGCTGGATTTACTTCCCGGTGATGAAGCCGGAGTAAAAAGTGCAACCATTCTTGTTTCCGGAGAGAACGCCTATGGATATCTTAAGAGCGAAAAGGGTGTACACAGACTTGTCCGTATATCTCCCTTTGATGCCGCAGGACGAAGACACACTTCCTTTGGCAGTATCGAAGTTATGCCGGAGTTCAACGATGACATACAGATTGATATAAGACCTGAGGACCTTCGTGTGGATACCTACAGAGCCAGCGGTGCCGGCGGTCAGCATATCAATAAGACCGATTCTGCCATAAGAATAACTCATCTTCCTACAGGTGTTGTTGTATCTTGTCAGACTGAGCGTTCACAGCACAAAAACCGCGATACAGCCATGAAAATGCTCAAGTCAAAACTTATGGAAATAAAAGAAAGAGAAAACAAAGAAAAAATAGAGGATATCAAAGGTGTAGAAAAGGAGATTGGCTGGGGAAGTCAGATACGAAGCTACGTTTTCCATCCATACAATCTTGTCAAAGACCATCGTACCAATTACGAAATGGGCAATATTGGTGCGGTTATGGATGGTGACCTTGACGGTTTCATAAATGAATATCTGAAGCAGTCAAATCTTGGCACATTGAATCTGAAATAATTGTTTATAAAACGATTTTTAATTTCCAAATTTACTTGACAATAAACGAATGTTAATATATAATATAACTATCTTCTGCAACTGACGGAACATAGATAACTATGAGGGAGCAGTAGATGTTTGATTGTCGACCGTCTGGGCTGCCTTTTTTAGGGTAGCCCATTTATTTTTTTCAGGAGGTAAATCGTTATGAATTGTTACAGAGGTTTCAAAGAAGGTAACTGGAACAAAGAAATTGATGTTAGAGATTTCATCAAATTAAATTATACATATTACGAAGGAAATTCTTCATTTCTTTCAGGTGCTACAAAGAGAACCGACGAAGTGAGACAAAGACTTGAGGAGCTTCTTGTAATGGAAAACGAAAACGGGGGTATACTTGATGTAGATACCCACACAGTTTCGTCCATTCTTTCGCACAAACCCGGATATGTTATTGAGGGAAAGGACATTATCCTTGGTTTGCAGACAGACGAACCCTTGAAGCGTGCCGTAAACCCATTTTCCGGATATCGTAATACCCTGCAGGCTTGTGAGGCTTATGGTTATGAACTTGGGGATAACATAAAAGAGGAGTTCAAGTACAGAACAACTCACAATACCGGCGTTTTCCGTGTTTACACAGATACCATGCGTAAGGCACGACACGCGGGAATTCTTACCGGACTTCCTGATGCATATGCACGAGGAAGAATAATCGGTGATTACAGAAGAATAGCTCTCTACGGTATGGATTATCTCATAAGACAGAGAAAACTTGATAAAGCCCGTATAAGCGAAAGACTTATGAACGAGGAAACTATTCATCTTCTTGAAGATATTCAGAAACAACTGGAGTTTATGAACAGCCTTGTTACAATGGCATCTCAGTACGGATGTGATATCACCCGTCCTGCCGAGAATGCAAAAGAAGCAATCCAGTGGCTTTATTTTGGATATCTCGGTGCAGTGAAGGAGCAAAACGGAGCTGCAAACAGTATAGGCAGAATATCGTCTTTCATAGACATATATATAGAGCGTGACCTCAGAGAGGGCACCCTTACTGAGGAAGAGGCTCAGGAGCTTATAGATGACCTTGTAATCAAAATGCGTCTTGTAAGACATCTGCGTACACCCGAATACAACGACCTTTTTGCAGGGGATCCCGTATGGGTTACCTGCTCATTGGCAGGTGTAACTACAGAAGGTGTACCTATGGTTACAAAAACCTGCTACAGATTTTTGCAGACTCTGTATAATCTCGGACCAAGTGCGGAACCGAACCTTACAATTCTGTGGTCTGACAAGCTTCCCAAAGCATTCAAGGAATTTTGTGCAAAAGTTTCCATAGATACAGATTCCATTCAGTACGAAAATGATGAGGTAATGCGTCCGGACTTTGGTGACGACTATGCTATTGCTTGCTGTGTATCGGCAATGAAAACAGGAAAACAGATGCAATTTTTCGGAGCGAGATGCAATCTTGCCAAAGTACTTCTGCTTACTCTCAATGGCGGTAAAGATGAAGTCTATGCTGACCAGATAGCACCCGAGGGAAGAGTATTTACCGAAGAAGTGCTTGACTATGATACAGTTGTAGAAGAGTTCAAGGTTTATGCTTCATGGATGGCAAAGCTCTATGTTAACACCATGAATGTTATTCACTATATGCACGATAAGTATGCTTACGAAAGACTTATGATGTCACTTCACGATCCTGAACCTGAGCGGCTTATGGCGTTCGGCATAAGCGGACTCAGTGTTCTTGTTGACAGCTTAAGTGCAATAAAATATGCAAAGGTAACTCCCGTAAAGGACGAAAGAGGTATAATAACGGACTTTAAATGTGATGGCGAATTTCCTAAATACGGCAACGATGATGACCGTGTTGACGAAATTGCAAAGTGGGTTACAGAATTTTTCTACAAGGAGCTTTGCAAGACACCGACATACAGAAATGCTGTTCATACACTGTCAATTCTCACCATTACATCAAATGTTGTTTATGGAAAAAAAACCGGCGCAACCCCCGATGGCAGAAAAGCAGGTGAACCGTTTGCTCCCGGTGCAAATCCAATGCACGGCAGAGACTGCGAGGGAGCACTTGCATCTCTCAATTCAGTTGCTAAAATAAACTATGAATGTTGCAGAGACGGTGTTTCCAATACATTTTCAATCACTCCGGATTCTCTTGGTGTGGATGACAAGGATAGGGTAGAAAAGCTGGTAAGAATCCTTGACGGATATTTTATGCAGGATGCTCATCACTTGAACGTCAACGTACTGAATCGCCAGAAGCTTATAGATGCCATGAATGATCCCACCTTGTATCCGTCTCTTACCATCAGGGTAAGCGGATATGCTGTTAACTTCAATAAGCTTACCAAGGACAAACAGCTTGAAGTTATTTCAAGAACATTCCACGAAAAAATGTAGGTGATACACTATGGAAGGGTATGTACACTCTTTTGAAAGCCTTGCCGCAGTTGATGGAATAGGTCTCAGGTATGCTGTATTTATGCAGGGTTGTCCCTTAAGGTGTATCTATTGCCACAATCCGGATACTTGGGAGAGATTACAGACAAATCCTGTCAATCCAAAAGACTTGTCTGAAAAAATTTCCAGATACAAATCTTATTTTGGCGAGGACGGCGGTGCGGTTTTCAGCGGTGGAGAACCTCTTTTGCAGGCAGAATTCATATATGAAACAGGTTGCTGCCTCCGTGAAAAAGGGATTAATTATGTAGTTGATACTTCCGGTGCGGTTGGATTGACGGACTATGTAAAAAAGGTTCTTTCCGATGCAGAGCTTGTTATTCTTGACTACAAGTTTCCTGATGATGAGACTTATCGAAAATACACCGGAGTAGGCATTGACAATACCCTGAAAACTTTGGATTATCTTGATAGCATTGAAAAAAAAACCTGGCTTAGAACTGTTGTTGTTCCGGGTATTAACGACACCAAAGCGGAAATATCCCGCTATCTGCCGCTTGTAAGAAGTAAGAAGTGTGTGGAGAAATATGAACTTTTACCTTTTCATACAATGGGATTTTTCAAGTATGAGGAGCTTGGTATAGAGAATTCACTTTTGAATACAAAGGCTCTCGATAGGGATGTGCTTGATTCACTAAGGGGTTTTGCCTGTAATATTTGATTTAAAGAGACAGATGTTTATTTTTTGGAACATCTGTCTTATTCTTATTCTTTACAAAAAAATGCCTTGCATTTGCAAAACGTATGTGATATAATTATTTAGAAAAAGTATGAATAATATTATAAATCATTTCTGGAGGTTACTTCAATGCCAAAATACAAAAGAGTTCTTTTAAAACTAAGCGGTGAGGCTTTGGCCGGTGACAAGCACTTTGGTCTTTGCGAGGATACAATCGGTAAAATAACCGATAAAATCAAGGAAGCCCTTTCGATGGGTGTTGAGATTGCAATTGTTGTAGGCGGCGGAAATTTCTGGCGTGGCAGAAGCAGCAAACAGATGGACAGAACAAGAGCTGACCATATGGGAATGCTTGCAACTGTAATTAATTCTCTTGCACTTCAGGATGCTCTTGAACAAAGGGGAGTTCCCACAAGAGTACAGACTGCTATTGAGATGCGTCAGATTGCAGAGCCTTATATTCGCGGTAAGGCGGCAAGGCATCTGGATAAGGGCAGGGTTGTTATATTTGGTTGCGGCACAGGAAATCCTTTCTTTTCCACCGATACAACTGCAGCACTTCGTGCGGCTGAGGTTGATGCAGAAATCATTCTTCTTGCCAAAAAGGTCGATGCTGTGTATGACAGTGATCCCAACATCAATCCCGATGCAGTTCGTTTTGACAGTCTTTCCTATAAAGAAGTTCTCACACGCGGACTAAAGGTAATGGATTCCACTGCTACATCTCTGTGTATGGATAACGATATTCCAATCAGAGTTTTTGGCCTTGATGATCCTCAGAATATAATAAGAGTTCTGCACGGAGAAGAAATCGGAACTCTTGTATCCAATGATTTATAATTTATGCTAAATAACTAACAGGAGGTACACTAATATGCCAAACAATCTTTCAGCTTATGAAGACAAAATGAAAAAAACCATTTCTGTTCTGGAATCAGAAATGAAAGCAGTAAGAGCAGGAAGAGCCAATCCTGCAATTCTTGATAGGGTAACCGTGGAATACTACGGTGCACCTTCTGCACTTACAACTATTGCAAATGTAAGTGTTCCTGATGCACGCAGTATACTTATTCAGCCTTGGGATGCTTCAATCCTTGCTGATATCGAAAAGGCAATTTTGAAGTCCGATATCGGAATAACCCCCAACAATGACGGTAAAGCAATAAGACTTAATTTTCCACCCCTTACTGAGGAAAGAAGAAAGGAAATAGTAAAAGGTCTCCGCAAAAAGGGAGAGGATTCCAAAGTGGCAATTCGTTCCATTCGTCGTGATGCTATGGAAGATGCAAAGACACTTAAAAAGAACGGCGAAATAACCGAGGACGATGTAAAAAATATGGAAAAGGACATACAGAAGCTTACTGACAATTACATCAAAGACATTGATTCTGTAATTGCCGGAAAAGAGAAGGAAGTTCTTGAGGTATAATTCGGTTCCCAACCACGGCATATGCGATGCTTGGAAATTGTATTGGGTGATTAAATGTTTTTTAGAAAAAAATCTCTTGATGATACAATAAATGTAGATTATAACAATCTTCCCGAGCATATAGGTATAATAATGGACGGAAACGGAAGATGGGCGAAAAAAAGGGGACTCCCACGCAGATTCGGTCACAGAGAAGGAGCCAAGGTTCTTGAAAAAATCACCAGATTTGCAGGTGATATAGGTATAAGGTATATCACATACTATGCCTTCTCCACAGAAAACTGGAAGCGTCCTGACAGCGAAGTTCATTCACTTATGAGACTGATGGTGGAGTATCTTGATGACTACGAGAGACTACTCGGCGGCGAAGATATACGAATCCGAATAATCGGTAAGAGGGAAGGTCTTTCGGACGAAATTCTTGAAAAAATCGATATTGTAGAGAATGCAACCAGACAGAATTCCAAAATTACCATGAATATTGCCATAAATTACGGCGGAAGAGAAGATATTCTCAATGCAGTAAAAGCACTGGCATCCAAGGTTGAAAAAGGAGAAATTAAAGCCGATGATATAACTGAGCAGGATATTTGTGATAATCTTTACACATACTATATGCCTGATCCCGATCTTATAATAAGACCAAGCGGAGAGCTCAGACTCAGCAATTTCCTTATGTGGCAAAGTGCATACAGTGAATTTTGGTTTTCTGATATTAATTGGCCTGATTTTACAAAAGACGATTTTTTGAGAGCGATTTCTGATTTTCAGAAACGAAACAGAAGATACGGAGGTGTTTGAGTTGCTCAAACAACGACTTATTGTTGGTATTGCAGGTGCAATTTTTATGATTGCAGTTCTGTTTTCTGATGTGAGGATAATTTCATTTGTTCTCGGAATTATGACAGTTATAGGGTTAAGTGAAATATATAATGCAACAGGTATGCTAAAAAAACAGAATAAGCTCTGTCTTATTAGCTATGTGTATTCTTTTCTAACCTATGTCATCATTTCTTTTGTGCCTGTACCGGGAACTGTGCTTGCACTTGCGGCGGTTATATATGCTTTGTTTTTGCTTGTGTATATGATTTTTAACCACGATAAAATTTCTTTTGATGAAACTGCATCGTTGCTTTTTCAGACATTGTATGTGTCTGCGCTTTTTGCACACATAATTCTTGTCCGTAAGCTAACATTTGGAAACTATTTGATATGGTTTATTTTTATTACAGCATGGCTTTCCGATACAGCCGCATATGCGGTAGGTCTGCGCTACGGCAGAAACAAGCTTATCCCTGCAATCAGTCCCAAAAAGACTGTAGAAGGAGCTATCGGAGGACTTGCGGGTTGTGTTGTGTTCAACCTGATTTACGGAGCTGTTTGTTCAATAGCTTTTGACCTTAGTGTTAATTTCTTTGCACTTATCATTATGTCTGTTCTTGCAGGAGTTATGTCTCAGCTTGGAGATCTTTCTGCATCCTGCATAAAAAGAGAATATAATCTCAAGGATTACAGCAATATGCTCCCCGGTCACGGTGGAATATTAGACAGATTTGATTCTGTCCTCTTTGTGGCACCCACTATTTATTATTTTATAGTTATTTTCCCTGTTATTGCATAATATGAGGTATGGTATGAAAAAAAAGATTGCACTTTTGGGCTCGACAGGTTCAATAGGCAGACAGACATTGCAGGTCGCAGATTCTGATTCTGATATTGAAATTGTCAGCTTGTCTGCAAATTCCAATACTAAGCTTCTTTCCGAGCAGGTAAGAAAATATCGTCCCAAGGCAGTATGCTTATGTAATAAGGATAAATATAATGAGCTGAAGCTTATGCTGTCGGACGTTCCCGTGGATATTTTTTCGGGTGAAGAATATCTTTCCGAGATTGCCTGTCACGAGGATGCAGATATGGTTCTCACGGCTGTTGTGGGAAGTGTTGGTCTAAAGAGTACTGTTGATGCTATAAAAAACAAGAAAAAGATACTCCTTGCTAACAAGGAAACTCTTGTTACCGGTGGAGAATTTATTATGCCGCTTGCCAAAGAGTACGGTGTGGATATTATTCCGGTTGACAGTGAGCATTGTGCTTTGTTTCAGTGCCTCAAATCAGGAAACAGTGATGAGGTTTCCAAATTGCTTATCACCTGTTCCGGTGGACCTTTTTACGGCAAAAGTGCAGATGAACTCAAAAATATCAAAGCTTCTGATGCGCTTAAACATCCCAATTGGAATATGGGAGCCAAAATTACAATTGATTCTGCAACCCTTATGAATAAGGGACTTGAAGTTATTGAAGCAAGATGGCTATTTGATGTTGATGTCTCAAATATAGAAGTGTATGTACATAGACAGAGTATTGTACATTCCATGGTTGAGTTTTGTGACGGTTCGGTTATTGCACAGATGGGTATTCCTGATATGAAACTTCCCATACAATATGCAATAAATTATCCTAAAAGAGGCGAAAGAATGGATAATCGCCTTAATCTTTATGAAATCGGAACTCTGACCTTTGAAAAAGCAGATACAGATACCTTCCGTTGTCTTTCTCTTGCAGTTGATGCCCTTAAGGAGGGTGGTATAATGCCTTCTGCGATGAATGCTGCAAATGAAATTGCAGTTGATGCCTTTCTTAAAGGAAAAATCGGTTTTTGCGATATTGCTTTTGTTGTGGAAGAAACAATGAATCGTACCTGCAACACTTCTTCTGACCTTAATTCTGTTCTGGAGTGTGACCGCAGCTCAAGATTGGTTGCTGCTGATATTATTGAAAGGATGTAAAAATGCTTACCGCCATATATACAATTCTTGTTTTTTGTCTTATAATTTTCATACATGAGTTTGGTCATTTTGCAGTGAGCAAACTTTGCGGTATGACTGTGCATGAGTTTTCCATAGGAATGGGGCCAAAACTTTTTTCTCATAATGGCAAAAAGACAATGTATAGCGTAAGACTTCTTCCGATAGGTGGATTTGTTCGACTTGAGGGGGAGGATGAATCGTCTGATGATCCGAATGCTTTTTGTAACAAAAAAAGTTGGCAGAGACTATTGGTTCTTGCATCCGGAGCATTTATGAATTTTGTTCTTGGCTTTTTTATGTTTATAATATTGTTTTCTTTTTTCGGAAGCATAAATTCTAACAAAGTAGGCAATATTATACAGGACAGTGCTTTTGAAAGTGCCGGTGTGGTTATCGGTGACGAAATAGTGCGTATGAGTGGGGAAAAATACTCTTCAAACATACACAACTATGATGACATAAGCTATTTTATTGGTAAAAACGGAAGCGAAACCGTTGAATTCACCTTCAAAAGAGATGGTGAAGTTTTTAAAAAAACAATTATTCCAAAATATGATGATGAGCTCAAAACAAAGAAGTTTGGCTTTGAGCCTCTGGTGGAGAAGGTTACCCTCTCCAATATATTACCTGCCGCATACAGGCGGAGTATGTTTGTAATTAAATTAGTTGTCGGATCCTTTGCAGACATAATTTCCGGTAAGATATCATTTTCAAACCTTAGCGGACCTGTAGGTATAGTTAATGAAATCGGAAATGCTGCACAGGAGGGAATGGCGCTTGGTTTTATATACAGTCTTATGAATGTACTGAGCTTTGCCGCACTTATAAGCATCAATCTCGGTGTGGTTAATCTTCTGCCTTTGCCCGCGTTGGATGGCGGAAGAATATTCTTTATCATAATAGAGCTTATAACAAGAAGAACAATACCAAAAGAAAAAGAAGGTCTTTTTCACTTTATCGGTTTTGTACTTCTGATGGTGCTTATGATTTCGGTTACTTTTTTTGATATTCAAAGACTTTTTATAAAATAATGCCAAATTAAGAATGGAGGTAAATTGTGGCAAAAAAATCAAAATTAAAGATAATTCCCTTGGGCGGTCTTGATGAGATCGGAAAAAATATAACCGCTCTTGAATACGGAAACGATATCATACTCATTGATTGCGGTATGGCGTTTCCTGATGAGGAACTACTGGGTATAGATATTGTCATACCTGATTTTTCCTATGTTATAAAAAATAGAGAAAGGGTAAGAGCAGTTGTGCTGACTCACGGTCATGAAGACCATATTGGCGGACTTCCGTATCTTTTGAAGGAACTCAATGTCCCCGTGTACGGCACCAACCTTACTCTTGGTCTGGTTCAGAATAAACTCAAAGAGCACAATCTCCTTGCGGGTGGCAAGCTTAATATTGTTCATCCCGGTGATATAATAAAACTGGGAGTTTTCGGTGTGGAAATAATCCGCTCAAACCATTCCATTGCCGATGCTGTTGCACTTGCTGTGCACACTCCGTTGGGTGTTGTGGTGCATACAGGAGACTTCAAAATTGATTCTACACCGATTGACGGAGAAATGATAGACCTTACAAGACTTGGAGAACTGGGAAAACGCGGAGTGCTTGCACTTATGAGTGACAGTACCAATGCGGAAAGACCGGGCTTTACAATGTCAGAACGCCTTGTCGGCCATACATTTGATACGGTATTCAAATCGACTAATAGAAGAATTATTGTTGCGACCTTTGCATCAAATGTTCACAGAATCCAGCAGATTATAAATGCGGCTCGTTCCAATAAACGAAAAGTTGCAGTTTCCGGAAGAAGTATGATAAATCTCATTGAGGTTGCATCATCTCTCGGATATCTCAAGGTGTACGACAATATTCTTATAGATATTGATCATATAAATAAATACCCTCCCAATCAGCTTGTAATTATAACCACCGGAAGTCAGGGAGAACCTATGAGTGCTCTCTACAGAATGGCATTTAACGAGCACAGGAAAGTGGAAATAACTCCCGGGGATCTTGTTATTGTATCTGCAAATCCGATACCGGGTAACGAAAAGCTGGTTTCCAATGTTATAAACGAGCTTGCCAAAAAAGGTGCTGAGGTTATTCACGAGCGCGGAGCCAATGTTCATGTTTCCGGACACGCCTGTCAGGAGGAACTCAAAATAATACTTGCTCTTACAAAGCCCAAGTATTTTATCCCCGTACACGGAGAGTACACTCATCTCAAAAAACATGCGGAGCTTGCTTCTGTTATGGGAATAGATTCAAAAAATGTTTTCATATTGGAAAATGGTAAGGTTCTTGAACTTACAAACACATCTGCAAGATGCGGAGACAGTGTTCCTGCAGGACGAACTCTTGTAGATGGTCTTGGTGTTGGAGATGTTGGTAATATTGTTTTAAGAGACCGAAAACATCTTAGCGAGGATGGACTTATAATAATAGTAATGTCAATAGACAGTGCCAACGGTATGGTGCTTGCAGGTCCGGATGTAATTTCACGAGGATTTGTCTATGTGCGTGAATCCGAGAACTTAATGGAAGATGTACGCTCAACGGCAAAGATGTGTCTTGACAATTGTGAGAAGAATAAAATTAGAGACTGGAACACAATCAAAGCAAATATCAAAGCAAAAGTTTCTGACAGAATATATACGGAAACAAAGAGAAAGCCTATGATTTTGCCGGTGATTATGGATATATGATATTAAACATAAAACCGCGTTTTTTCGCGGTTTTATGTTTAATAAAAAATTTTTGAAATTTTTTGCAACCTTTTTGCATACTTAGAAGTATTCATAGTAGGAGGGGTTACGGTGCACCCGATAAAAAACGATATTGAGTATAAACATGAAATCGTGAAAAAATATTTTGATACCGTATACAGACTGGCCCTGTCGCAAACTCAGGACAGGACACGGGCGGATGATGTAGTTCAGGAAACATTTCTGAGATACATAAAAATCGACAAAGAATTTGAAAGCGAAGAACATAAGTCGGAGGCCAAGCGGTCTTAGGAAG
>JAZQBI010000107.1:0-27201 GCA_045545635.1 Clostridia bacterium
CATCTGTTTATCTTGCGAGCAGAGGGGAAAAAAGGAGAAGACGGTGAGGACAGGTTGAGGACAGTTTTGAGGATACTTTCAAAATCTCAAAGGACAGTACCGAACTGCCTTAGGGCAAGAGGGCAAGACAGTGGTTGCAAAGTCTCCCAAAAAAGAAAATCACACACACGAACTTTGTGTTCGTGTGTGTGAAAATCGTTGGTGGAGACGAGGAGAATCGAACTCCTGTCCGAAAATTCATTCATCGGAGGCTCTCCGAGCGCAGTTTGTGATCGTTATTCCCTCGTCTGTAAGTTCACAAACAAACTTACAGAGTCGGTAGCTTCATTATTCATGGTGTGCTCAAAGCTTTGCACACTCACGTTCACCGCTAAATGACGCTCTTATCCAAGGTGCGGTAGCCCCGGTAAGAACGGCTGCCTTTAATTAGGCAGCGTAAGCTAAATTATTGTTAGCGTTTAATTTTAAAGTTAGGTTTGTTAAAGCGGCACCCACCGCTGCTCGCTCCTCTGACTTCAAAACCCCCGTCGAAACCATTGCGTCCCCGTGTGAGTTTTTCTGCTATTATATTATATACAAACACACCCCAAAAGTCAATGTCAAATATTGCAAGAGGAATTTTGTCAAAATTTTATTAAAATGTAAAATTATCTTGTAAAATATAAATCTGTATGATAAAATTAAAATATAAAAGTATTTTATATCAAAGGAAGAAAGATTGCTATGTCTAATATCATTGAAGTTGAAAAATACAAGAGCAAAATAAAGAGAGTTCTTATATCAAGCGAGGAGATAGCTCAGGCAGTCAAAAAAGCCGGCGAAAAAATTGCCGCCTCCTATGACGGCACACCGATACTCCTTGTGAGCATATTAAAGGGCTCTTTTGTATTTCTGGCAGATTTGTGCCGTGCAGTAGATGCACCCTGCGAAATTGCTTTTATGCGTGTCAAAAGTTATTTCGACGGCATGGAATCATCGGGAAGTGTCAACATTGTAATGGACCTTGAGCAGGATATCACAGGCTACGATGTAGTCCTTGTGGAGGATATTATAGATTCCGGCAGAACACTAAAGGAAGTTACAAAGATTCTTCGTGACCGCAACCCCCACTCCCTGAAAGTTATTACACTCCTTGACAAGCCTTCAAGAAGAGTAGTGGACTTCAAAGCTGATGAGGCACTGTTCACAATACCTGACCACTATGTTATAGGATACGGTCTTGATTGTGCGGAGTCATACAGGAATTTGCCTTGCATAGCAGAATACGACGCTTAAAAAATTGTGATGTAAAAAGTTCTTCGATTTTTTACATCACAATTTTTTTGATAAAATCCGTTCCCAATGTCAAAAATATCCTTGGTGATATTATGAAAGAAAAAAGGCTCATAACAATTTTTCTGGCATATGCTCTTTGCAGTGCTCTCCTTGCAGGCGTCTGCGGTTTCATATGCTTTGTAAATGGGGAAACCTATACAAAAAGTGCAGTAAGTCAGCGCTCCGACAGTATAGTAATAAAGCACTATCGGGGCAAAATATATGACAGAGGCGGTGTGCCTCTGGTGGATAATACCGTAGTCCAACTGCGACTTGATGAAAATGCAGGAATAAATCTCCATAGTGGTGAGCCTTTGGCTCTTGTACCTGCACGGTATTCACAAAATTCCATAGCGAGACACCTCATAGGCTATGTGGATTCTGGCGGAGTCGGTGTGTCGGGTGTGGAAAAAGCCTACGAAAGCATTCTTGCCTCTTCCGGCGCAGACAGCGTAGAGGTTATGAAGTCTGCAAACGGAAAGATAATCGCACCGCTGAGTTTCAGGGAAAAGCATCCGCCTGCGGGCAGTGTGACACTGACTATCGACAGTCATATCCAACGTCTGACGGAAGATGTAATGAAAAAAAGAGAAATTACCGGTGCTGTGGTGATACTGGATACAAAAACCTTTGATATCCTTGCTATGGCAAGCACTCCCGACTACAATCAGAATGACATTTCGCCCTATCTCAATTCGGATGGAGGGGAGTTTATCAACAGGTGTATTATGCCCTATAATGCCGGAAGCATTTTTAAGATTGTTACTATGTGTGCGGCAGGAGAGAGGGCAAAGCTTTGCCGTCAGTACACCTGTGACGGTTTTTTAAATTTGGATAACCACACCTTTTCCTGCAACAAAGAGGGTGGACACGGGGTGATAGGGTGCGAGAGGGCTTTTTCGGAGTCCTGTAACTGTGCTTTTTACAAAATGGGACTGGATGTGGGGGCAGATGCCATACTCTCCACTGCAAAAAAATTCGGAGCAGGCTCACCTGTCATTGCAGACGGACAGTTTTTGGGAGAAAGTGGCGGAAACATTCCCGATGGCAAAGGGATAACGGACACGGTAAACTATTCCATCGGTCAGGGGGAGATTCTCATAACGCCCGTTCAGGCGGCAAAAATGGTTTGCATTATAGCCAACGGCGGTGTGGCAGGGGATGTAAATATTATCTCACAAACAATGGATGCCACAGGGAAAATTACACTTCCGATTCCAGATACGCAAAAGATAAGAATAAGCAAAAAAACAAGCGAATATGTTAAAAACTGTATGATTTCCGCAGTGAAGGACGGAACAGGAAAGCTCCTTTCCCAAAGCGAGGCAAAAATAGCCGGAAAAACCGGAACTGCAGAAACCGGCTGGGAAGTAGGGGGCAGAACTCTTGTTCACGGGTGGTTTTGCGGATTCTTTCCCTACGACAATCCACGGTATGCCATGGCGGTGCTTGTGGAGGATGGAGGAAGCGGTGCGGCATCTGCGGCACCTGTCTTTGGAGAGATCGCAGAGGAAATAATGAAGTTCTATCCCTGAAAATTGCTTGATTATATCTTCGGGATGTGATAATATTTCATTATAAAGAATCTCGGCGGTGTGATATGAAAAACAAGAAACTTGTGAGTCAGATAGTAAAATTCGGTATAGTGGGGCTTATTGCCGCGGCGGTTGATGTGGGTACATTGACCGTACTTACCGAATGTGTACATATGGATGTTCTCTCATCCTCGGCGGTTGCATTTTGTGTTTCCGTTGTTGTAAACTATATACTCAGTATGAGGTTCGTATTCAGTGGGAAAAAGCAGAGCAGAGTAAAGGAATTTATTATCTTTGTTCTTCTCAGCATCGGGGGACTAGGCATAAATCAGCTCATTATGTGGCTTGGCGTGGACTGCATGGATGTGTATTATCTTGCAGTAAAGATTTTTGCAATGATTTTTGTACCGGTGTACAATTTTATTACACGAAAGATATTTCTGGAAAAAAGGCAGAAGAGAGGTGCTCAGGATGAAAACCTGTTTTGACAAGGATTTGTACAGATACTACGGTGACGAGGGAGAGCCGTTTTTAAAGAGGCTGTTAAGACCTGCGGAGCTTAAGTACATAAAGCTATACAGAAAGGCAAATACCTGCCGTTTTCTTCCGATTAGGCTATGGTACACCCTGAGACTTATGGCTATGTCGGACAAAACACAGATACAGATTCCTGCAAGGACAGCCATTGGCGAGGGACTCTACATAGGTCATCTTGGACGGATAATCATTCATCCTGATGCAAAGCTTGGCAAAAATATCAATCTTGCCACGGGAGTTACTATCGGTATGGAAAACCGCGGAAAAAGAAAAGGTGTTCCCACTCTTGAGGGAGATTGCTGGATAGGTACAAATGCAGTTGTTGTAGGCAATGTGAAAATCGGCAGAGATGTGCTTATTGCACCTCTTAGCTATGTGAATTTTGATGTGCCTGACCACAGCATTGTAGTGGGCAATCCTGCAAGAATTATCCACAGGGAGGAAGCCACAAAGGATTATATATGCAACAGAGTATAGTAAATGAGCCATTGACAGCACGGAAAAGCTTGTCAGTGGCTCATTTTGTGCCTGTATATCTGTTGACAACCATACATATAAGTGGTATGATATAACATAGGGTTTTAATGGGGTGAAGTAGGCTTTTTTATACAATGTTCAAAAGGAGGAATCACCGTGGCAAGCAAGGATGCAAGAATAAAAAACAACATAATATCATCCCTTGTGTATCAGGTGGTTCTCATATCCCTGAGCTTTCTTATTCCCCGACTTTATCTTGAGAATTTCGGCTCCGAGGTCAACGGAGTTCTGTCTACCGTAAAGCAGATTTTTACATATATGTGCCTTCTGGAGGCAGGTGTAGGTCTTGCCACAACTCAGGCTCTCTACAAAAAAATAGGTCAGGATGACAGGCAGGGTGCAAGCTCGGTTCTTGCGGCAACCCACAAATATTACATCAAAACAGGTGTGGTTTATCTTGTGCTGGTGCTTGTTATTGCCACAGTTTATGCCTATGTTGTACCCACATCCATAGACAGCCACATACTTTTTCTTATTGTAATATTAAATGCCGTTCCATCACTTTTCAGCTATTTTGTTCAGGCAAAGTATCGTATTCTTATGGAGGTTGACGGCAGAAGATATGTAATAAATAACTCGGAAACCACAGTGCAGCTTCTTTCCAATGCAGGAAAGGTTCTTGTTCTTCTGCTTACGGACAGCCTTGTACTTATTCAGCTTGTTTACTGTGTAATTGCCCTTTGTCAGCTTCTGTTTTTGTACTTATATGCCAAGAGAAGATATAAGTGGCTGGATTTAAAGACAGAACCTGATTTTGCATCTATTTCGCAGAAAAACTCTGTTCTTATCCATCAGATTTCGGGTATGATTTTTAATAACACCGATATTATCCTGCTTTCCTTTCTTTGTGATTTCAAGGTAGTCAGTGTGTACACCATATACAGTATATTCTTTTCACAAATGCAGAACTTCATCACTGCGGTTGTCTCCGGCTTCAGCTTTGCATTGGGGCAGAAGTTCAATACGGACAGAGAGAGCTTTGATAAGGTCTTTTCTGCCTATGAGCCTTTGTACATAGCGGGAACATTTATTATCTACACACTTATGGCAGTTTTTCTCCTGCCGCTTATACAGATTTATACCGGCGGTATAAACGATGCCGAATATTCAAATACGCTTCTGGTGCTTCTCTTTGTAGTTATGAATCTTCTTGCCAACGGCAAGCTACCCGCAAACAGCATAATAGAATATGCAGGAAAGTTTCAGGACACACGCACCCACGCCGTATGGGAGATGGCTATAAACATTACCGTGTCGGTAATTGCCATAATATATTGGGGCATTTGCGGTGCCATTGCAGGAACAATTGCGGCACTTATTTACCGCAGTATTGTTATGATTTATTATTCCAACAGAAAGATTCTCGGCAGAAGTCAGCTTTGTACATACAAATGCTGGATTGTAAACGGCGGTATATTTACTCTTATTATGATAATATTCTTTGTTGATACCTTCAGCGGAATGTCTTTTGGAAGACTTCTTGTAAACGGTATTGTACATTCCCTATGGATTGTCGCCCTGTATGCGGGTGCAAACCTGCTTGTTTTTGGAAAGCAATTCAGATGTTTATTAAACGAAAGGGGCGAAAATCAGTGAGTATTCCAAAGGTTATTCATTACTGCTGGTTTGGACGGGGCAAGCTTCCCAAACTGGCACAAAAATGTATAGAAAGCTGGAAAAAGTACTGCCCCGACTATGAGATAATATGCTGGAATGAGGATAATTTTGATATTAGTTCCAACAGATATGCCAAGCAGGCCTACGAGGCAGGAAAGTGGGCATTTGTAAGTGACTATGTACGCCTAAAGGTGCTCTACGATATGGGCGGCATATACTTTGATACAGATGTTGAAGCCATAAAGCCCTTTGACGAGCTTGTTTCCGGTGGCGGCTTTATGGGATTTGATGAAAACGGTGTGGTTTGCACGGGACTTGGCTTTGCCTGCGAAAAAGGCGATAAGCTGGTAGAAAGAATGCTGAGAGACTACGATGATATTCCCTTTGTACTCCCTGACGGAAGCTATGATATCACTCCCTGCCCGATAAGGAACACCAAGGCATTAAGGGAGCTTGGTATGGACTTTACGGACGAGGACAGGGTTTTTATGGGAATCCGTTTTCTTCCTCAGGAATATCTTTGTCCCATGAATTACAGCACAGGCAGAAAAAAGATAACAAAAAACACTTTTTCCATACATCACTATGTGGCATCCTGGACCTCGGCAACAAGCCGTCGGACCACCTTTATAAAAAGGATAATAGGTGTCAAAATGTACGAAAAGCTGTATGGCAAATTTCTGCATAAATTCAGTTGGCTGGAGTGGTAAAAATGCCTGAGAAAATTCTCGGAAAACTTAAAAACAGAATATTGCCTCAGTATTGGATATGCTTTTACTGTGCATTGGCGGCAGGACTTGCTACTCATCTTTACAAGCTTACGGGATGGCTTCCCAACTGGGATTCCCTTGTGTTCCGCTATGACTCCCAGAATATGGTTTCTCTTGGGAGATGGTTTCTGCCTGTGGTCTGCTCGGTTAGTTCATTCTACGACCTGCCTTTTTTAAACGGACTTCTCTCTATCGTTTTTCACGCTCTTGGAGCGGTTTGCATATGCAGAATTCTGAATGTCAGAGGGGGCATAACCGCATTTCTCATAGGCTCGGTTATTGTCACCTTTCCCACTGTTACCTCGGTGCTTATGTATAACTATGTGGCAGATGGCTATGCAATTGCCTTTTTTCTGTCCTGCCTTGCCGCAGTATGTATGTCAAAGGATAAACCCCGATATATCGAGGCGGCAGTTCTCATTGCACTGTCGGCAGGTATTTATCAGGCATATATAACCGTCACGGTAATGCTTATGCTTCTTCATCTTATTGACGACTGCATATATAACGGCAAGGATTTCAAATTTCTTGTGATAAAAGGCTTCAAGGTTCTTGCCGCAGGAATCGGCGGAATGGTTCTCTACTGGCTGATACTCAAAGCAGTACTTTTCTTTACATCGCAATCCCTTGGCGATTATCAGGGTATAGATTCAGCATTTAGTCTGGCATCACTGGACCTTGCAGGCTCACTTTATAAAATAAAGGAAACCTTTGTTACATACTTTTTTGATTTCTCAAAGGGCAGAGGTCTTACAAGTGCACTGAATACACTGCTTGTAATTTGTACTGTTATGCATTACATAAAATATGCGGCAATAAACGGTATTTTCCGTTCACCGCTGAAGATTATCTTTATGGTGATAATGTCCTTTATGCTTATCTCGGGCGGAGCAGTGCTGGCTTTCATAAATGCAGGAGTGGATTATCACACTCTTATGCTTATGGGTTACAGTGTGTTCTATGTATTTTTTATTATACTCTATGAGCGAGGCTGTGACAGAAGTGAAAGAGTCAGAAATATTAAATGCTGGACGGTGCTTGTGCTTACACTGGGCATAGTTTTTAATCATATTGTCATAGCCAATGTAAGCTACCACAAAGCACAGATTGCATACGAAAAGTCCTACGGTGTTCTTATCCGCATTGCTGACAGAATAGAACAGCTTCCCCAAAGCGGGGATTATGACAAAATTCTTGTGATAGGCTCCCTTGACGGAAGCGAATCATACAGTGTGAGCCTCCCACCCGACATTACGGGAATTACAGACGGATATATAATACGAAAAGATGACGAAACGGTGGGGCAGAGTGTACTTTGCAGTGCCCTCAATGACTACTGCCACAAGGATTACAAGTTCCTTTCCGGCAAGGAAAAGAATAAATTCCTTGCAAAGGACAGTGTGCAGAAAATGGGCATTTGGCCCGATATGAGCAGTGTTTCCGCAGTGGATGGTGTTATAGTAGTAAAGCTTGGAGCGGAGAGTGAGTAGTGTGATATATATTTGTGCAGACGATTACGGAATATCTCCCATATCGTCGGAGAGGATTATTGAATGTGCAAAAAACGGCTCTCTTAACAAAATCAGTGTTTTTCCCAATTTCGGCTTGACTTTCCCGCTGCCCGACATTGATGTGCACTGGAGTCTGCACTTAAATCTCGTGGAGGGCAAATGTATGTCGGACCCACGGGAGATTAGCCTCATCGCCCGTGAGGACGGAACATTCCGACACACCTTTTTCGGACTTTTTTTACTTTCGGTTTTAAGAAGAAAAGAACTGGAAAAGCAGGTCTGCCGTGAGCTCAGGGCTCAGATTACATACTGGAGAGAAAATGTTTCGGGAGATAAGCCCATCTTTCTTGACAGCCATCAGCACACCCATATGATACCGTCGGTGTTCAGGATGCTTACAAAGGTCATAAGGGACGAAAAAATCCCCGTGGAATATTTGAGAATCCCTGCAGAACCGGTTATGCCCTACATAATGACTCCCGCGTTGTATTTTACATACAGCGCAGTAAATGTTATAAAGCAGTGGCTTTTAAAGTCTTTTTGGCAGATAAACAAAAAGCAGGCAGGCAATATAAAAACCGCATACTTTTTCGGAATACTTTTTTCCGGATCAATGGATGAAAAAAGGGTAAAAAAAGTACTTCCCCATTATATAAAAAAAGCGGCAAGAAAAAATGCCGATATCGAAATTCTCTTCCATCCCGGATTTTTGGAAGATGATGAGAAAACCCAAAATACTGTCTTTGACAAGTTTTATTACTCCAAAGGCAGAAAGACAGAATATGAAGCTGTACACAATATTAACAAGAAAGAAGCGTGTAAATGATGCCTTATATCGAAAGTGAAAAGGTAGACGAAAGAACCCGAGAAAAGCTGGAAGCAATAATAGAAAAATCCTATGCCGGCTACTGGAGAAAAAAGAGAATATTTGACATATTTTTTGCAAGTCTTATTCTGCTTTTCTTCCTGCCTCTTATGATTGTGATTGCTCTTGTTATTGTTATAGATGATCCCAGTGCAGGGCCTTTTTACAAACAGATAAGAGTTGGGCGTCACGGAAAGGAGTTCTATATGTACAAGTTCCGCACAATGCGTGCCGGAGCTGACAAAATGCTGGAAGAACTCAAGGCAAGAAACGAAATGGACGGTCCCGTATTCAAGATTAAGGACGATCCCAGAATAACAAGGATAGGCAAGTATCTTAGAAAGCTCTCCCTTGATGAGCTTATGCAGTTTTTCAATGTGTTAAAGGGTGAAATGACTCTTGTAGGCCCAAGACCGCCCCTGCCGGGAGAGGTTGAGCATTACACAGATTATCAGAGGCTAAGGCTTCTTGTAACACCGGGTATAACCTGCACCTGGCAGATTTCCAAAAACAGAAACGACATCCCCTTTGAACAGTGGGTGGAAATGGATATTGAGTACATACAGACAAGAACCTTCCCCAATGACTTGAAGATTATGCTGGAAACCCCCATAGTTATGCTTACAGCTACGGGCAGATAAATAAAAAAGGCGGTTTGTACTATGAAAGTTGCAATGATAGGTCACAAAGTAGTTCCCTCCAGACGGGGAGGAATAGAAAATGTTCTTACCACTCTTTGTCCCATTCTGACAGAGCTTGGTGCATCTGTCACTTGCTACAACCGTTCCTCCGACAAGGTGGAGAACGAGTATGTGGGCACAGTAAAGGACAATATGTACAAAGGTGTAAGAATTAAGAAGGCGTGGACTGTAAATGCCAGAGGTGCGGCGGCAATGATAGCTTCCTTTACTGCGGCAATAAGTGCCGCATTCGGAAGATATGATGTTGTGCATTTTCACGCAGAGGGCCCCTGTGCGGCGCTTTGGATTCCCAAGCTTTTTGGCAAAAAGTGCGTGGCTACCGTACACGGACTTGACTGGCAGAGGGAAAAGTGGGGCAAGGGCTTTGCCTCCAAGTACATTAAATTTGGCGAAAAGGTTCTGGCAAAGTATGCAGACGAAATAATAGTACTCAGCGATGCCGCGTATGATTACTTCAAAAAGACCTACAACCGTGAGAGCGTAATTATTCACAACGGTATAGAAAGACCGGAACGCAGAGAAGCTGACCTTATAACGAAGCAGTACGGTCTTACCAAGGACAGCTACATATGTATCATATCCCGTCTAACGGCAGAAAAGGGCATACATTACCTCATAGATGCATACAACAGGATTACAACAGACAAAAAGCTTGTGATAGCAGGCGATACAAGTGATACCGACGATTATGTGGAAAAACTCAGAAGTATGGCAAAGGATAACCCCAACATTATTTTTACAGGATTTATATCAGGGGATATCCTAAAGGAAATGTATTCAAATGCCTATTTGGTAACTCTCCCCTCGGATCTTGAGGGAATGTCCCTTAGTCTTCTTGAGGCACTTGCATACAGCAATGCAGTTCTTTGCTCGGACATCCCCGAAAACACTTCAGTTGCGGAAGACAGAGCACAGTATTTCAAAAAGGGCAATGTGGAGGATCTGTCACAAAAACTTCAGATGATGCTCACTGATACGGAAATTGTAAATAAGCTTAGAGACGGCACCGATGAATTTATACTTGGCAAGTACAACTGGAGAGATGTTGCAAAGTCCACTATGGAACTTTACAAAAAACAATAACTGTTGAAAGGTTAGTTTGAAATATGAAGCAAAATGAAACCAAAAGCTTTGAAAAGATAAATGACATTGATAAGATGGAAAGAAAGCTCAAAGAACACCTGAAAAATATGCTGTCCGAAGACATATACAATACCTGGGTGGATAACTTTGTTCTGGAAAAAATGGACCTTGACCGTGTTGTTGTAGGTTATTGGGGCAGTTATCCTTTAAAGGAGCTTTCCAAGGAAACCAAAAATGAAATAAGCCTTGCGATATTTTCCGTCCTTGGCTTTGGCAGAGAGCTTGTTATTAAAAAGAGAAAAAACAAGGAAAAGCCATCGGTTATGGCAAGCCCCAAGGTAAAGAAGAATATAAAAACCGCCAAATTCTTTGTGATAAGTATGGCGTTTATTGCAGTGGCTCTTTGCCTTGCCCTTGTTCTTTGCAGTTACATAGGAAACAGAAAATTCAGAGAGACCTTTTATGATGTCAGCAGTCTCAAAATCAATAACCGTGTAAGGGTGATACAGATTTCGGATTTGCACACCTGCACCTATGGTAAAGACAACAGCAAGCTTGTAGACCGTGTTAAAAAGCTGGAGCCTGACCTTATCATATGCACAGGCGATATAATAGATTCGGGCAAAGAGGATTTTGACAGTGTGCTGGATTTGTGCGGCAGGCTTGCACAAATATCCCCCGCCTACTATGTGTATGGCAACAATGAGGTCGAGAGGGTGTATGATTTCCCCCTGACGGAAAAGGATATGGATAAAAAATTCGGTTTTTCCAAGGGAAACCGTGACGAAGAAAGATTGAATGAGGTTCCGGACAGCCTGGAAGATAAGCTTGAAAAAACAGGAATAAAGGTGCTCAAAAACGAAACCGATACCATAACCGTAGGAACAACAACGGTGGATGTTTACGGCGTTCTTACATCAAATCCGTCCTGCTTCTGGTCATATTCGGAAAAGAGCTTCTTTGACTACATAAATACAAACCCCGAAAATCTCAAAATTACCGCAATACATGAGCCTTTCATTTTTGAAGAATTCAATCACGACTTCTGGGGTGACCTTATGGTTTGCGGTCATACCCACGGAGGAAGCATCAGGGTTCCCGTTTTAGGTCCTCTGTACACCCACGAGGGGGGACTCTTCCCTGAGAGAAAGGGAAGCTTTATATACGGCAGATACAATGTTGCCGGAAGACCGCTCATAGTAAGCTCCGGACTTGAAAACACAAGTGTTTTCCGCATTAACAATCAGCCTGAGCTTGTAATTATAGATATCAACAAATTTTAATGCCGAAAGGAGGCAGACGGTATGCTTACGGCAATTCTCCAGAAAATCCCCGTTCTTGTTGCACTTGTAATTCTTGCATCATCGGCGGCGGTAATATACTTTAAATCAAGAAATATGAACCGTACGGAATTTGTAAATGTCTTTAAAAAGGCAAATTACCTTAGTGTGTGGGTTATTATAGTTGCATTTCTGTTTACGGCAGTGTTTGGCGTTTTCAATCATCTGGATTTGAGACAATCGGTGCACGCCATAATTTCTCTCAATTATTCCGAGGCTTCTCAGGCACTCAATTCCAACGGCACAAGATACAATATGGCAGAAATCATATGCGACGAGGTTGTGGCAAGGGCAATCAAAAAAGGTGCCCTTGAGGATGTAACGGTGAAGCAGCTAAAGAATTGTCTTGTGGTTTATCCCCATGTTCAGGGCGGAGTGGGTGACGAATCCCAGTATCACATATCTACGGAATTTTGTGTGGAATACCATGCATCCCGTCACACCGCACATCTTGATGCGGAAAATGTAATTCAGCTTATTACCACCGCATACAAGGAGTACTACACAGAAAGGTATACAGACAATTTTAAAATCAATCTTCTTGACCATGACGAGGATTTTGAAAAAACGGAATATATGGATATAGTTTCCTATCTTGAAAAAGAAGCTTCGGCAATACTAAACTATCTCTACGGTATGGCGGCAAAGGCACCAAGCTTTGTCACAAGCTCAAATACCACCTTCAATTCCATTGCAGGCAAGGTTTATCAGTTCAAGGAAACCCAGATTAACGAAAATCTCAAATCCCTTATTCTCCAGCACGGAATAGCAAAGGACAAAACAGGATATATCGAAAGACTTAATTATCACAACACCAATACAGACTTTGACAGACAGAAAAATGCAGTTTCCTTTGACCTGTGCAATCAGGCGATTGCCCGTTATTCCGAGGAGATGACAAGGGTTGTACTGGTTCCCACGTGGGATCAGGCGGGCAAGTACTATATGGGAAGAACAAAGGTCGGCATCGATGAGCTTTCGGTAATGGCTACAAATTTCAGCGACAATGTGGCATCCAACGAAAAGTCCATTATGGATAACAACCTCCTCATAGGAAAGATGAATGCAGGAGAGAGCAGTGCCGATGTCCGTGCATCAGCCGATGAGCTCATAGTAAATATGCAAAACAGCATAAAAGCCTTTGAGAAAGAAGCCATAAGCGCCGGCAGGGAATACTCCGATTACAGAATGAATCAGTGTATTGCAGTCAGCATCTACGGAGTCTCTCTTATGAGCGAGCTTAAATCTCTGATTATTTTTGCACTACTTGCCTATATGGCACTTATGCTGTACGAAATATCCAAGCAGTTCAAAAGCATAAAACACTAAGGAGGACAAGATGAAAAGTTTTCAGATTTTCAGATATATAAAAAAGATTCTGCCGTTCATAGTTGTTTTTTGCCTTTTGCTGACATATGCAATATATTTCAAGCTTTCACGCTCCAACACATACATTGCATCGGAGGTTATCCATTACAACGACGAGCAGGCGGAGCAGGGACTTGCACCCACAGGGGAAAAACTTGATGTAAACGAAATCAAATCCTCTGCAGTTATGTCAAAGGTGGTAGACAGAATGGGGCTTACGGGCATATATTCCGTAGACAGTCTTATTTCACGTATGGATATAACCCCCATTGAGGATGCAGATAAGGTTGCCCGAAAGGAAGCCAAGCTTGAAGAGGGCGAGGAGTATGTGTATGAGCCAAGCACATTTATCGTATCCTTTGCCGCAACAAGCGGAGAGGGTGCGGATTTTGCAAGGACAATTCTTGACGAAACACTGGATGTGTACTTTGCTCAGTTCAGCCAGAAGTATGTAAATGTGGCACCTGCAAGCAATACCATAGAAAACTTAAATTCCGCAAACTACGATTACATAGAAATGATGGAGCTTATAGACAGCAGCATAGAGGAAACCCTCAGTACTCTTTATCAGCGGATAGAAAAGAGCAGTTATTACAGGTCCACAACCACGGGAGCATCCTTTGGCGATCTGGCAGAGGATTTCAACTACCTCAAGGCGGTTAAGGTTTCCTCTCTGTTTTCAAAAATATACAAATATCAGGTTACAGACAACAAGAGTGTTCTCGTCTCTGACTACACCACAAGAATAGACAACAATGACATATCCAATGTCAAGGAAATGAGCATAGTTGAGGATGTTGTCACCGTAATTGATGCCTATGTGGAAAAAATGAGGGAGTCAGGGAATACAAATATAACATACGAATACATTCTCGATAACCTCCACGAAAGAAATCTGCAGGAATTTGCAGGAGACCAGACCGTAACATATGATGAACTCATATATAGCTGGAGAGACCACAACGAAAACAAGGAGCACGCAATAATCGACTCTGCATACAGCAGATATGTGATAGATACCTTTACCCGTTGCACGGGCGGTTGCGGCGGAGAGTGTGCTTCTTCGGAAAAAACCTGTACAGAGCTTTGCAATCCCGACTATGCCGCCGTCAAAGAGGAAATTGATGCAGAGATAGACCTGCTTATAAATGACCTTACCACTCTTTACGATGTGACTATGAAAACCAACGATGAATACAACGAATATCTTGGTGCAAGCTACATTTCCGTGCTTTCCTCAGCATCTGTAAGGGAGAGTGTAAATGTAATTCTCTACACAATAATAGCATTCTTCTTCCTTGTTATTCTCTGTGCAGGCGGTGCAATAGTACTGGGCAGAACGGGAGATATAATAAATTACATTTTCTACACGGACCACCTTACCAATTTAAACAACAGAGCATATATGGATAAATATCTGAAATCCATGGATAAAAAGCTTCTGGATGACGGAGAGGTTTACTGTATGGTGGATATCTCCAATCTCATGCGGATAAACAGCGAGTGTTCCAGAGATGTAGGGGACGAAATCATAAAGATGTTCACTGTATTTATCAAGGAATCCTTTGGCAAGTCCAAGGCGGAATTTATCTACAACGGTAATGGAAGTTTTGTTATCCTGGCAAGCAGTACCGACTATATTACAGTGGAAGATATAATGAGACTTTTCAGACTTCGGCTTGATGAAAGGGATCAGCACCGCAATGTGAGAATAGAATATAAAATCGGTATTGCGGAAACATTTAAGGAAAACAAAACTGCAAGAAAGCTTCTTTCCGAAGCCATTTCTGCCAAGAAGGAGTATGTTTCCGAGCCAATTAACTAATAAAGGAGGGCAAATGGGTGGAAAATAAAATCCTTGAAAAATTCAAAGTATTTTATTTTATGGCGGTAGCCGTAATGATGTACTACTTCCTCACAGAGGTTATAGCCGTGGGACTGTACATCACATACCGTCACGCCTTTGCCCTTGTTCTTGCTTTTTCGGCAATAGCCATGTTTTTGTATAAGCCGGACATTGCAAGGGGAGTTACCGCTTTCAGGGCGGCTCTTTCGTACAGTGTACCTCTTCTTGTAACAACGGTTGTATCGCTTTTTATATGGTTTGCAGGCACTGCCGATGTGTCTGTAATTTCCAGAGGACTTTCTTCGTCCTTTATATATGTAAATACGCTTTCCTTCGCTCTTGCCGCAGGTGCTTTTTTGTATATCTTTGGCGAAAAGGGCATATGGTACAATCTTCTGGCTATTCTCATAGCAAATATCCTTATGATAGCCACTATCATAATGCAGTACGGCATAGGAAGTTATTTTTCTGAGTTTATAACTCTCATTGTTACCTTTGCCGCTGAGACGGGGGATATAATCATTCAGGCAGAAATCCACGAGCTTGCTTTCTGCCTCGGAGCATACCTCATATATATGCTCTATAAACCCCGTAAAAGTGTGGCGTATTTCATACTTCTGGCACTTAGTATTTTCTGCTTTTTGTCAGCTTTCAAGAGAATTGCAATTATTGCCATTGTCATTGCTCTTGCCTTTGGGTACTTTCTGCGTTTTGTGGCAAAATACAGTCCAAAAACCGCCAACGGACTTGTAATTTTTATATCCGTTGCACTTGTGGTTATTCTTGTGGCTTATGTGGCACTTATCAAGGCAGATGCCTTTGAGCTTCTGGAAAAAGCAGGAGTAAACACCAGCGGACGAGTTGAGATATACAATGCAGTTGACAAGTTCTATGAGTTTAATCCAAGCTTTCTCGGTAACGGAATAGGCTTTCTTACATACCAGCTCAACACCCATATGAATGTGGGAGTAGCCTCGGTACACAATGACTTTCTTCAGCATTTTATAGACCTTGGCTTCTGGGGATACATAATATGGCTTTTATCAATGACGGTTCAGAGAGTTCTGTATTTCGGCAAGGGCGGAAAGACTGAAAATGCGATAATAACCCTTATGCTCACTCTTTATCTTATAGTAGTTTCCTCCACGGACAACACTATGAACTATCCTCTTCTTACGGGAGTTCTGGCGATGCTTATGATAGGAAACGGCTTTGATGACAGAGTAAGAAAAACAGAAAAGGCTATATTTTCGATGTCAACTGAGAAAGGATGAGTGAATAGGTTGAAAATACTGATGGTAAATAAATTCCTCTACCCCCGCGGCGGAAGCGAGAGCTATATGCTCTCCCTTGGCAGTCATCTTGAAAGTCTCGGACATGAGGTGCAGTACTTTGGTATGTATGACGAAAAAAACACCGTGGGCAACTCACTTGGACTTTGCACATCAAATATGGATTTTCATTCCACGGGACTTTCCCGATTTCTCTATCCATTCAAGATAATCTATTCCTTTGAATCCTATAGGAAAATAGGCAAAGTACTGGATGATTTCAAGCCTGATGTTGTGCATATGAACAATATCAATTTTCAGCTTACACCGTCTATTATATATGCAGTAAAAAAAAGAGGCATTGCCCTTGTGCAGACGGTACACGACTATCAGATGATATGCCCAAATCATCTTCTGTATAATTTTGACAAAAACGAGCCCTGCGAGAAATGTCTTGGCGGCTCTTACATAAATTGCATAAAGAACAGGTGCATACACTCATCTCGCATCAAGAGTATTCTGGGTGTAATAGAGGCTAAGCTCTACCGCTTCCTCGGTACTTACAAAAAAGTGGATTTGTACATATGTCCGGGAAGCTTTCTGGAAAAGAAGCTTTTGTCGTCCGGAGACTTCTATAAGGGGAAAACCCTCACAATCCACAATTTTATAAATAAAAATAAATTTACTTCAGATAACCCCAAAAAGGGTGATTACATAGTTTATGTAGGAAGATTCTTTAAGGAAAAGGGTGTGGAGCTTCTTGGGGAAACTGCAAAGCTTCTGCCACAGTACCGCTTCCTTGCAGTGGGAGACGGCCCCCACGGTGATGCTCTTTGCGACATAGATAATCTGGAGCTTGCAGGCTTTCTCACAGGGGACAAGCTGGTGGAGGTAATGGCAAATGCCAAGGCTCTTTTGCTGCCATCTGTGTGCTACGAAAACTGCCCCCTCACCATTCTGGAGGCTCACTGCCTTGGTGTTCCGGTGATTACAATGAACTACGGCGGTATGGCAGAGCTTGTAAAAGACGGGGTAAACGGTACCCTTGTCAAAGAAGCCACAGCCGAGTCAGTTGCAGAGAGCATAAGAAAAACACTGGATGATACAGAATACTACGATACTCTCCGTGCAAATTGCATCGGTGAAAAAGAAAATATACTCAGTGTAGAGTCCTATTGTGATATTCTTGTGGAAAAGTACAATGAGGTGAGAAAGTGCCAGAACCAAAAGTAAGTATAATAATTCCCGTGTACAATGTGGAGAAATATCTGGACAGATGTATGGATTCTCTGCTAAGTCAGACACTTAGCGAAATAGAGATAATACTTGTAGACGATGAATCCACGGATTCCTCTCCCCGCCTTTGCGATGAATATGCACTGAAGGATAACCGTGTAAAGGTTATCCACAAGAAAAATGCAGGTGCAGGAAAAGCCCGCAACGACGGACTTAGTGTTGCAAGAGGCAAGTACATAGGATTTGTTGATTCCGATGACTATGTAGACAGGGATATGTACAGGATTCTGTGGGAAACCGCAGAAAAATACAACTCTGACCTTGTAATGTCCGGAGTGTGGTTTGTGGACGGCAATATGTTCAGCCGTGAGGGAGAGCGTATATCCAAGTCATATTTTAAGTCCGATACCCACTTTGCGACGCCCCTGGAACTAAAGGGGCTTCGTCTGGGAATAACAGGAGCACTACCCGATGACAGGGATGACAGCAAATACGGAATGAGTGTGTGGAAAAATTTATTTAAAAGAGATATAATCACAGAAAACAAGCTTTTCTTTGAGTCGGAAAGGGAGATGCTCTCCGAGGATGCTCTGTTTATGATAGATTACATATCCTGCATCGGCAGGGCAACAGGCATAAGTGATTGTTTTTACAACTATTGCAGAAACGGTGAATCCATATCAAAATCCTACAAAAAGGACCGTTTTCAAAAGGGACTTGTGTTTTTGCAGGAAGCGGAGAAAAGATATTCAAAGGATATGGAATCGGAGGAATACCGCATATATTTAGACAGATTCTGGCAGGCATTCTGCCGTGTTATCTGTACTCAGGAGATAATTCACGCAAGAGATAGCGGCATATCCTTTGCCAAGCTTAAACAAAGGCTCAAAGAGGTATGTACCAATGACCGCACACGTGAGGTTTTTGGTTCATATCCGTTACATAAGCTGGATATCAAGCAGGCGTTATTTGGCTTTGCAATTAAATTCAAAATCTATTTTGCCATTAAGCTTTTTGTGGAACTGAGGGAAAAATAATGGTTTTTTCGGTAATTGTACCAATATACAAGGTGGAAAAATACCTTAAAAATTGCATAGAAAGTGTACTTAATCAGACCTTTGGGGATTTCGAACTGATTCTTGTGGATGACGGTTCTCCCGACAGTTGCCCTGCAATTTGTGATGAATATGCCCAAAAGGATAGCCGTGTAAAGGTTATCCATAAGGAAAACGGCGGTCTTGCAAGTGCAAGGCAGGCAGGCATCGCAATTGCAGAGGGTGACTATGTGTACAGCCTGGATTCCGACGATTCCATAGTGCGTGACACACTTTTTTGTGTCAACGAAATCATAGAAAAAACAGGTGCCGAAATAATCTCCTTCGGATACCGATGGGTAAAGGACTCCCACACAGTAAGCATCACATCAGATTGTATTGATGAGGGATTTTATGACCGCAACGGTATAGAAAAGCATATATATCCATCACTTCTTATGGACAGCAATATGAATCACATTTCATATTATCTGGCAGGCAAAGCCATAAAAAGAGAACTTCTCACACCAAATCAGCTTGCCGTAAACCCAAAAATCTCTCTCGGTGAGGACCTTTGCTGTGTGCTTCCCTGCTATATGCAGGCAAAAAGCGCATATATATCCAAGGAGATAAAGTACCTTTACACAGTAAGGACAGACTCCATATCCAAGGACTTCAATGCAGACCAGATATATTTTGTGGATAATATAATAAGGGAAATCAGTAAGGCAGAAGACAAAAAACCTCAGGATTTTGAAAAACAGACAGACAGGTATTCCGCCTTTATGTGTCTGGCAATTCTTGCGGCAGCGGCAAACGGCAATCACTTTGCAAGTGCAGGTGAGATAAAGAAAAACATACTAAATAGCTCTCACCACGGGAGGATATGCAAGGCACAGTTCGACACCATCACTCCAAAAAGCCGTATAACCGTGTCACTTATGAAAAGAAAGCACTACAAAACAGCATTCTGTTTTCTTAATATATGCGAGAATATCAAGAAGATTTTAAAGAAAGGGTGAACACCTTGAGTACAAACCCACGGATTTCAATAATTATGAGTGTATATAACGGAGAGGATTATATCAGGGAAACTCTCGACAGCATTCTTTCCCAGACCTTTCGTGACTGGGAGCTTGTTGTAATAAACGACTGCTCCACCGATTCCACCCCCCATATTCTTAAGGAATATGCCGGTAGGGACGAAAGGGTAAAGCATCACAACAATGAGGTTAACCTGAGACTTCAGAAATCTCTCAACAAGGCACTGGGACTGGCAAAGGGAGAGTATATTGCAAGAATGGATGCAGATGACATCTGCCTGCCCGACAGATTACAAAAGCAGTATGATTTTATGGAGGCAAACAGGGATGTTGCGCTTTCCTCCTGCAGATTTATGACAGTCAAAAACGGTGTATATGCTTCCGGCGGTTGCGGCGGAAGATGCGATAACGACGCAATCAGGGCAATGCTCCTTGTTACAAATCCCATTCTCCATCCGGGAGTTATTGCAAGGACGGATGTAATAAGAGAGCTTGGCTATGACGATACCTGCACCTGTACAGAGGACCTCGAATTGTGGATAAGGATGTCTATGCAGGGCAAAAAGATGGCAATTCTTCCCGAGTGCCTGCTCATATACAGACTTCACGACAAGCAGATTACAAGCACCACTTTGGAAAAACAGCATAAGGAAGTTATGAAAATACAAAATAAGCACTACGGCTCTCTTCTGGATGTTATGGACGAAGAAATGCAGAGCTTCTACATAAGTGGAGTGTATTTCAAGGAAAAAGCCGATGCAAAGAGCTTCCAAAGTTACGCCAAGTGGCTTAAGGGAGCAAACGCTAAGACAAAGGCGTTTCCCAAGGAAACGATTGACTATGCACTCTTTGAGATGCTGGCAGAGTATAAGAGACAGGGAATCTCCAAAAAAGATGTCATAGCATCAATGCTCCTTTTTTCACCTGCATTTATTGTTAAGGAAATAATGAGAAGAAAGAAGACCGCAAAGCTCGATATACAAAAATGCACACAAGCCGCAGAGAGCTTCGGGCTTATCCGAACAGGCGGAACAGACGAGTTCCCCATATTTTCAAAAAAATAATGTCAGGAGACAGAATGAATGCGCTTTTTTGAATACCCCTATGTTATTATAACAATTCTTGCTTTGTGTCTTATTACCTTTGGACTTATCGCACTGTATTTTTCGCTGAAATGTGTCAAAACCGCAAACAGTGCGGAAGAAAAGGGCTTTTGCTCTATCGGCAGACTGGAAGATATCTTTGAAAAAGCCACCTTGCAAAAAAAGACAAGATGCATTATATACATATCTGTGTCACTGGAAAACATAAGCAGACTGTATTCTGAGCCAAAATCTGCCCGAATCCTCACACAGCTTAAGGGGGCATTTCTTACATGCCTCGGAGAGGATACCGAAATCTGTGTATACGGAAGCAAAAACTTTGTTGCTCTTTCCACCTACGGCAGTGACAGTGCAGCCTCTCACATAGAGAGCTGTCTTGAAATGGCAGAAAAGATTTTCAGGGATAACGGTGCTGTAAACAGTGCATCGGTCAGGTTCGGCTACTACTGTACCGATTCCACCGAGGTGAACTTTATCACGGCGGTAAACAGGGCAAAGCAGGCATGTACCATGGCAGAAAATAAGAGTGTTCCCCTCTGCCACTGGGACAGCACAAGCGGAAAAGAATTTGAAAGAAGAATTAAAATAGAAAATAATATCCACAACGAAATCGATAACAACAGGTTTTTCCTTGAATATCAGCCAATCGTGGATACAAGCGGAAATATCGTAGGTGCCGAGGTTCTTTCCAGACTCAATTCTGACGAGAGCGGACTTCTCACGCCCCACAAATTCCTCCCTGCCATAGACAGAGTGGGACTCAACGAGGAGTTTGACTATTATATATTCGAAAAAAACTGCAAGTGGATTGCCAATGACAAGGCACTGAGGCAAAAATATGTATATAATTCAAACTTTTCCCGTGCCACCATCTGCGACATCTCTTTTGAGGGCAGAATAACGGAAATAGCAGACAAGTACGGTGTGGCATATTCTTCCCTTGCTATAGAAATCCTTGAAGACAAGGACCTTTCCAAAGAGGAAAAGGATATTATGAAATCCAACCTTACAGGTCTCAAGTCAAAGGGCTTCAAAATTTTTCTCGATGATTTCGGAAAAGGCTATACCTCTTTTTCGGACCTTAGTCAATTTGATGTGGATATAATTAAAATAGACAGGGAGATTGTAAGAAACTCCGTTACCGAAACTGGACTTGTCATTTTGCGGGGGATAATAAAAACCGCCAAGGACCTTGGGTTCAAAACTCTTTGCGAGGGCGTGGAAACACAGGAGGAAATGGAGATTGTAAAAAATGAGGGATGCGACCTGATGCAGGGCTACTATTTCTACCGCCCGATGCCTGTTGCAAAACTTGAAGAGAAGCTTATTTTGAGGTGATGGAATGTTATCTGTAATTATTCCTGCATACAACGAGGAGCTCTCTGTGGAGAGAGCATATAAGACAATACACTCTTTGCTGGCGGAAGAGAATATAGAAAATGAAATAATATTTGTAGACGACGGCTCCACCGATTCCACATATGAGAAAATAAAAGCACTTGCCGAAACACAAAGCTGTGTGCACGGAATCCATTTTTCCCGTAATTTCGGCAAGGAAGCGGCAATTTCCGCAGGTCTTGCTGCCTCTGAGGGCGATTGTGCCGTTGTTATAGACTGCGACCTTCAGCATCCTCCCCAAAAAATTGTGGAGATGTACCGCCTGTGGCAGCAGGGCTACGAAATCGTGGAAGGAATAAAAAGCTCCAGAGGAGAGGAAACTAAAGCATACGGTTTTGCCGCAAGGACATTTTATTCTCTCATAAGCTCAGTTATGGGCTTTGATATGTCAAATGCCTCGGACTTTAAGCTTCTTGACCGCAAGGTGATTGATGTTTTAAACACAATCCCCGAGCGAAAAGGCTTTTTCCGCGCCATTTCCTACTGGGTAGGCTACAACAAGACAACAGTGGAATTTGATGTGGCAAAGCGTACCGAGGGCAATTCAAAATGGTCTGCAAAGGGACTTATAAAATATGCGATATCCAACATTTCCGCTTATTCCACAGCACCCATGCAGATTGTAACCATACTGGGCGTGGTAATGCTCATTACCGCCTGTATCTTTGGCGTATGGGCACTTATCGATAAAATCATAGGCAGAGCACTGGAAGGAATGACAACAGTTATTATAATCACAATATTTATCGGTAGTATAATTATGATAAGCCTCGGTATTATCGGCTACTATATTGCACGGATTTACGAGGAAATCAAGGGACGCCCCAAGTACATAGTATCCGCAAGCTGCAGGAGCAAAAAGTAATTTAGCGAGGGAACAAAAATGGAAAAACTACTTATAATAGACGGCAACAGTATAGTAAACCGTGCCTTTTACGGAATTAAGCTTCTTACAACAAAGGACGGTATGTATACCAACGGTATCTATGGCTTTCTCAATATTATGCTAAAGCACCTGGAGGAGATGGAGCCTGAATATGTTGCCGTTGCCTTTGACCTTAAGGCACCCACATTCCGTCACAAAATGTATGACAAATACAAAGCTCAGCGAAAGGGTATGCCCCCCGAACTTGCACTGCAGATGCCTGTTCTCAAGGAAATTCTTGGTGCAATGAACATAACCATACTGGAAAAAGAGGGCTATGAGGCGGATGATATCATAGGCACCGTAAGCAAGCTGTGCCGCAAAAACGAAACTGAATGTTATATACTGACAGGGGACAAGGATGACCTTCAGCTTGCCACCGATACCACCAAAATTCTCCTCACCGTAACCCGCGGAGGTGCTACGGCAACCGAGGAGATTGATGCTGACGATTTTGAGGACAGATATGGCATTACTCCTCTGCAGTTTATAGATGTAAAGGGACTTATGGGCGACAGCTCCGACAATGTTCCCGGTGTCAAGGGCATTGGCGAAAAGACCGCCTTTGAATATATAAAGAAGTTCGGCTCCATAGAAAATCTGTACAAAAATCTTGATGACAGTATAGTTAAGCCTGCCGCCCGTGCAAAGCTTATAGAAGGCGAGGAAATGGCACACCTTAGCAAAAAGCTGTGCACAATAGATACGGATGTTCCTCTTGATTTTAATATAGGCGATGCCGCCGTTGTACCCCCTGACAAAAAGCGTCTGGCAGAGTTATATACCAATCTGGAATTCAGCGTGTTTTTAAAGAAGCTTGGAGAAGATACCACCTGTGTCAGTGCAGAGATGTATCCTGCAGAACTTTTGGAGGATGAAGAACACATAAAAGAGGTTATTACAGCTGCAGAGGGCGACTTCTGTTACAGACTTTTTGAGGAAGATGGAGAGCTTTGTGCAGTTGCCTTTGCCGTGGATAAGAAAGCATACTTCGCAAAAGGTGACGGCAAGCATCTTGCCTCTCTTGTTGCAGATGTTATGGCAGACGATGGTATATGCAAGGTTTCCTGCGATGTAAAAAGTGACATTGTACTTCTTCATAAGTACGGGGTGGAAATAAGTGACAACTATTTTGATGTGGGGGTTGGTGCATATATACTTAATCCCACTGCAAACAGCTACGATATAAGCACAGTTGCAATGAATTTCCTTTCTCTCAATATTCCTGAGGAAAAGGAAGTTTTCGGAAGCGGAAAGTCACACAAATCAGTGTTGGATATGCCTTTTAGTGAGCTTGAGTCCTTTGTAAGTGCTTCTCTTACCGCAACGGCTCTTGTAAAAGAGTATGAAGAAAAAGAAATAGAAAATCTCGGACAGAGTGAGCTTCTGTACAATATGGAGCTTCCTCTTGTTAGGGTACTGGCATCCATGGAGCTTGAGGGATTTCTTGTAGACCGCAAGCACCTGGAGGAATTCAATTCTCAGCTTAAAGTTAGTCTGGATGTTCTGGAAAAGGAAATATACTCTCTTGCAGGAGAGGAGTTTAATATCAATTCTCCAAAACAGCTTGGTGTGATACTCTTTGAAAAGCTGGGGCTTAAATCAGGCAAAAAGACAAAGACGGGCTATTCCACCAATGCGGATGTATTGGAAAAACTGGCAAACGACAACGAAATAGTTCGCAAAATTCTTGAATACCGTCAGCTTGCCAAACTCAAATCCACTTACGGAGACGGACTTCTTGCTGTTATAGATGACAAAACAGGTAGAATCTATTCCCGATTTAATCAGACCGTCACGGTTACAGGCAGAATAAGTTCAACAGAGCCGAATCTCCAGAATATTCCCGTAAGAACGGAGCTTGGCAGAGAGATACGAAAGATGTTTATTGCCAAAGAGGGCTGCACACTTATAGATGCCGACTATTCGCAGATAGAGCTTCGTGTTTTGGCTCACATTTCGGGAGATGAGGAGCTTACCAATGCTTTTGAAAAGGGAATAGATGTTCACACCCTCACCGCATCGGGCGTATTCGGCGTGGATATGGAAGATGTCACCCCCACTATGCGAAGTTATGCAAAAACAGTAAACTTCGGCATAATGTACGGCATGGGAGAGTATTCTCTGGCAGGAGACCTGGGCATAAGTGTAAAGGAAGCCAGAGACTATATTCAGAATTATTTTGACAAATATCGGGGCGTAAAAAAATATATGGACAGTGTGATAGAAGAAGCCAAGGAAAAAGGTTATGTGGAAACCATGTTTTCCAGACGGCGTACCATTGCCGAGGTCAATTCCTCCAACTTTATGGTGCGTTCCGCAGGGGAGAGAATGGTTCGCAACACTCCCATTCAGGGCAGTGCCGCTGACATAATAAAGCTCGCCATGGTAAATGTCTACCGTGAACTTAAAAAGGGCGGTTTCAGATCTTCGCTTATTCTTCAGGTTCACGACGAACTTATAATAGAAGCCTACGAGGACGAAATTGAGCAGGTGACAAAAATTCTTACACAGTGTATGGAAAATGCCGCAAAGCTCTCAGTTCCTCTTGTTGCCGAGGCAAGCTGCGGCAAAAGCTGGTATGATGCCAAATAAAAAAGGACGGTAGCTATGATAATAGGAATTACTGGCGGCTCAGGAACGGGCAAAACCAAAGCAAGTGAATTTTTTAGCGAAAAAGGATATCTTGTTATAGATTGCGACAAGCTTTCACGAAAGGTGTGCGATAAGGGTACCCCGTGTCTTGCAGAGCTTAAAGGCTTTTTTGGCGAAGGAATTATTGCACCTGACGGCACCCTTATGCGACGGGAGCTGGGGAAAATCGTCTTTAACGACAGGTCAAGTCTTGAGAAGCTGAACGAGATAACCCATAAGTATATAACTCAGGAACTGGAGGGCATAATAAGAGCCAACGAGGGCAGAGATATACTGATAGATGCGCCTCTCCTCTTTGAGGCGGGACTGGAAAGAATCTGCGACAATACTCTGTGCGTTCTTGCAGACAGAGACGTGCGTATCCGACGCATTATGGAAAGGGACTCTATATCCCATGACGATGCAAAGGACCGCATATCAAGTCAGAAGGACGACGAGTACTACATATCCCGTTGTGATTATTCGGTATACAATAACGAAAGCGAGCATATGCTTATAAATAAACTGACAGAAATTTTTGGAGGCACAGATGGCAGGTAAAAAGAAAAAAAGCATCTTTTCCTACATTATAATAGCACTTGTCCTGTCGGCAGTAATCACTCTTTGCCTTAACCCCGTCATAAGGCTTGTATATCCGTTGGAATATGCCGGAATAATAGAAGAAAATGCCAAAACGAGGAATCTGGATACCTTTCTTGTTATGGGCGTGATAAGTGCCGAAAGCGGCTTTGACAAAAATGCCCAGAGCCACAAGGATGCCAAGGGACTTATGCAGCTTACGGAGGATACCGCAAGCTGGTGCATGGAAAACCTGCATGTTGACTCTCCCGAGGGCGACATTGCAAATCCGGGGACAAACATCGCCATAGGTTGTGCATATCTGGAATACCTCATTGACCGCTATGACGGCAATCTCAGGACGGCTGTTGCCGCATACAATGCAGGACCGGGCAATGTGGATAAGTGGCTTGGTGACATAAGGTATTCTGACGGAAAGAATACTCTTACAAATATTCCTTTTCCTGAGACTAAGGATTATGTGGAAAAAGTGATAAAAAGAGCAGAAATATACAGAAAACTTTATGACTGATATGTATAGGATTTTTTTGTGTTGGGTTGTTTGCACAAAAAATCCTTTTCTTTTTGTCGCATTTGTTGAAATCGCATTTTCCGTAAAATTTTTTTAACATTATACTTGCTTTTAAATTGTTTTCAATGTATAATGTATCGTAGTACAGTAGTACTGAGATTATAGGTAGTTATTTTTATGAAAGGTGTGAAAAATATAATGAAAAAGTTAATCTCAATCATTATCACTACTATGTTGGTTATTGGCGTGCTTTGCGTATGTACTGCATTTGCTGCTGAACCCGCTGTTGACGTTGCAAGAGGCGACAACAACACTTCGGTTACAGTTACTGCAAGTACACTTCAGCCTGAGGAAGAGACAACAATCCTTGTTGTTGACAAGGGTGCAACTATCTCCGAGGCTTTCGCAAACACACTCAAAAT
>JAZQBI010000108.1:0-16226 GCA_045545635.1 Clostridia bacterium
CCAATAATATTTAATTGTAAATATTATTTGGTTTGTTAATTTTTTTATTCATTTTCCGGAAAGTGGGCATAAATACCTACTTTATACTATTTTATATATTATACTATCAAAATTCATAGTTTTCAATAGATATATCCGAAAGTTTTATAATTTATTTACAATTATGTTTTTTTGCCTTGAATTTCCCGCAAAAAAGGAGTATTCTTTATGTAAGTTTTGCAGAAATGGGGCGTTTTTATGCAAGGTAAACACGAAATAGATATGACAACAGGGGCTCTCCCACCAAAAATAATCAAATTCACCATACCGTTTATGCTCTCAGCTATGATACAGACAATGTTCAATGCCGCAGACAATGCGGTAATAGGTGCTTTCGACGGCAGTAATGCTCTTGCCGCTGTAGGCTCAACGGGAAGTATAACAAGCTTTGCCATAAACCTCTTTCTCGGACTGTCTGTCGGTACAAATGTGCTTATTGCCAATGCAATCGGTTCCGGCAACAAGAAGGCTTGCGAGCAAAGCGTTCACACCTCAGTTACCATAAGTCTTCTCATCGGTGTTATTGTGGGTGCTTTGTGCTTTATTTTTACCGGAACATTTTTAAATCTTCTAAACTGCCCCGAAGAAGTCTTTGACCTTGCAAAGATATATCTCAGAACCTATTTTATAGGTATGCCTGCACTTTCTGCCTACAACTTCGGTGCGGCAATACTCCGTAGCAAGGGTGACACCCAGAGACCTCTTGTTTATCTTGTAATTGCAGGAATCCTCAATGTAATACTTAACCTTATTCTTGTAATAGTCTTCAAATTGAGTACCGCCGGTGTTGGTATCGCCACAACAGTTTCGCAGTATCTTTCGGCATTCCTTACACTGCGTGCTCTCACAAAAGACGAGGATGACTGCAAGCTGATTATAAAAAAGCTCCGCATAGCGGGACCTGTTGCACTGAAAATCCTGAAAATAGGTATTCCTGCCAGTATCCAGGGCCTTATGTTCTCCATATCCAACCTGAGCATACAAAGTTCCGTAAACAGCTTTGGTGCGGACGCCATGGCAGGCGTGGGAGCAGGTTCTTCTCTCAATCATATAGTATATAACTCAATTTCCGCATTCGGTCAGTCGGCTCTGGCATTTACAGGTCAGAACTATGGTGCGAGAAATTTTGGCAGAATAAAAAAAGTATATATGTGGAACTGCATTCTTATGCTATGCTCCTGGGCAATAGTCACACTTATTGTCCGTCTCAACACAGAATCACTGCTCAGAATATTTCTTCCCGACAACGACAACGCTATGGCATATTCCAGACTTTCCACTACAATACTCTCTCTTACATATTTCCTCGCAGGCCTTATGGAGGTTAGCGTGGGTATGTGCCGAGGGCTGGGACGCTCCACCGTTCCTGCAGTGATATCCGTATTCGGAATATGCGGCATAAGATTGCTGTGGCTTGCAACGGCATTTAAAAAATACCACACCTTTGTATGTCTATACATATCATATCCCGTCACCTGGGTAGTAACTACAATTGCTGTGGCAATTTACTTTGTACTTGTATACAGAAAACTTCTTAAGCATCATCAATAATCTGCTTTTTCGGAGTGGTTTTTATGAACTTTCAAGATACTTTGAATTCCGAATGTCCTTTTGTCGCACAGTCCTGCAATGAAATCTGTGATGAAAGCTTACATATGCACAACTTTTGCGAGGTATTCTATGTAACAAAAGGCAGTATGGATGTTGTGATTGACTCCAAACGATATCTCATACCCCAAGACCACATAATATTCATAAATTCGGCTGTAACTCATTCTCTTATCTCTTCGCCCTGTGGCGAAAGTGAGTTTTGCCGTGTGGGATTTTTGGCCGAAACGGTGTTTCTCTGCGAAAACGGATATATTGACAAAAATTCCTTTTATTGGTTTTACGGGAAATCAAAAAACAGATTTTCCGTTTACAGCGTACCCAAAGAATCCACGGCTGCAAAACTGATACTGCACATATGTGAGCTATACGACAAAAAAGAAAACATGTGGGAGATGCGGTTGCAATCGGATGTTCTTCTGCTGTGTGATTTTTTTCGTTTAAAAAATCCATCAGAGTTTTCGGATAATGATACCTTTACTTCGGAAGACTGCCTCTCGGTACGGAAAATGTTTGAGTACATACACAAAAACTCCGACAGAGAAATCCCACTTGAAAAAATTCTGAAAAAATCCGAAAATGCTCCCGTTCTTTTTGAAAGGCTGTGCGGACTCGGTACAGAGCAATACCGAAAACGGTATTTTACCGAAAACAAGATAAACATAAATGATATTCCCTGCATCACACCCGATGTAATAAACTGTAGCGAAGAACCTGATTTTGGTGCAAACAATGCCACAAAGCCCATACTTCCCCGTCATGAAAGACTAATAAGCGTAAGCTGCCAGAATGAAATAACCAAACACTGGGCAATCCATCGTTTTTGCAAAGTTATCTATGTAAAAAGAGGCGGCGGTATCCTCGAAACAAGGGGAAGCCGTATTGTACTGCAAGAAGGCAGTGTTGTTTGTATAAACAACGGCGAAAAATACCGTTTCAAAAATTTTTCTTCCGAAACGGATGTTTTGTTCTTCCAGTTCTATCGCAGAGCTCTCTCTCTGGGAAGCCGTGAATGTCCGTATATGAGTGATTTTATATCAATCCCCTTGTGGGAAAGAGTTGACATACCCACTGCAAACGGAGAAAACCAAGCTTTGTCCGATGTTTTTTCCTCCCTTTACGAAATGCATAACAGCTTTGAAACCTTAAGCATTGCATATATGAGGTCGCATTGTTTAAAGCTGGCTTGTGCACTCATAGATATGCATACCAAAAGAGAAAACTCAGGAAGCCGTGTTCAGAAAATCATAGACTACGTTAATTCTCATTATACCCACAACCTTAAGCTTGCCCAACTGGGCGAACAGTTCGGCATCAGCTATTACCATCTTTCCCGAAGATTTAAGGAAATAACAGGCAAGAGCTTTAACGCTTACATCAATTCCAAAAGAATTGAGCATGCAAACTACCTGATTGCTCATACAGACTATTCCATAAACAAAATCTCGGACATACTGGGCTACTGCAGGCGAAGCCACTTTACCGAGCAATATACCAAAATGTATGGTATGACTCCGTCGGAGTACAGAGAAAATAAAGGTACTGTAAGATAATTCACAAGCAGAATTATTTTACAGTACCATTGTTATTAAGATCTCATTATTACCAATGCAACATTTTCTGCAAGACGTACAAGTTCATCAAGCACTGCGTGCTCATTGGGTTGATGGGCACCGCCACCCTCTTTGGAGCCTCTGGGCACACCATAGTTGAAGCTGTTTTTGCATCCGTATGCCATAATAAGGGATAAATCCGACAGATTTTTGCCATTTGTATCGGGGTATTCACCTGTTTCTTCCTTGAGTATTTCTGCCAGGATTTCAGCTTCCTTGCTGTCTGCGGGAGTTTCGCCATAGATAAAGAATCTGGTGGTAAGCTTAAAGCCCTCGCTTGCAAGATCAAGCTTTTCGAACTCGCCTTTGAGTTCATTGCATATATTATCCAGTTCTTCCTGACAAACTTCCTTTGTCATATCGGTGTATATTGCAAGGTTTACAACTCCCTCTTTGACACCGCCCATTCCTGCCTGAACATTGGAAAGACGAATGTGTGTCTTGGGACGGTTGGAGAGTTCTTCCAGCTTTTCAACCACAAGGTTGACACCCCTAAACACATCAAAAACTGAAGCAACCGCTTTGTCGTTTTTGAGAGATTTAATTTTCAATTTGAAGCAACCGCCACCGGGAGCTTCCGTTTCAAATCCGCCGGAATCGAGATTTATGCAAAAATCGCTCGGGTATTTAAGTGACAGAGCCAAAGCTCCGTTTCCGCCTCCTGCTTCCTCGTCGGAATAAGCGGCAAGCATAAGGTTTCTTGGCGGGAGAATTTCGCAGTCTTTAAACGCTTTCATAATATACCAGCTTACAGCTATGCCGGATTTGTCATCGGCGGAACCTCTACCGTAGAGTTTGCCATTTTTTATAGCTCCGGAAAGCGGCGAATCTGTCCACTTTTCCTCGTCTCCGAGATACTCCGTATCCATATGGGAAGCGAGCATTATTGTCTCTTTGGTATTCTCTCCATCCATAAAGGCAACCAGATTGTCTCTGCTGTCTGCTCCTCTGCCCGGTCTGTAATCTCTGTGCCCGCAAACTCCCGGAACAGTCTCAGGTGCAAACCTGTCAACAGTAAGCCCAAGCTCTGTACAAATCTTTTCGAGGTAATCCTGACCGTTATTTTCGTTTCCGTAGGTGCGATAGTTTACTGTGTCTATCTTTACCAAGTCGGAAAGCCTGCAAAACAGTTCATCACGGTTTTCTCTGATATATGATATTATTTTTTCTTCACCGGCATTTAATAATTTTTTATTCATCTTTTATCCTCTTTTTTGGCGTAACTGGAAATATAGTTTTCACTATCCGGATACTCAAATGGCGACAGATAATCATTTGCATACTTTTCTCTTTCCACCTTGTCGGCAAAGTCGGGAATTTCGTATTCCTTTGAACCGTCAAGCACGCTCTTCCACGCCATAATTGCCGCTGCGGAAAGTGCTGTTGCACGATATACATCAAAGAAAGGCTCGTGCTCATCATGGAGATACTTGACAAAATGATATGTGAGCCAGAAATCTATTCCGGGATGTCCTACATTTATCTGTTCGTCGCTGAAGCTGTAGAGTTCTTCCTTGGTAACCATGCTTACATCGTCATATGTAGGCTCGAACTTTTCGAACTCAGGAATTTCACCTCCGGGGAAAAATTCCAGCTCAGTGGGAATTGTCCAGACGTTGCCTTCGCTGTATCTCTGGGTTTCCATAACCGCCTTTTCCCCAATAAAGCGATACCACTTGCTTGTAGGACCGAGGTTTGTACAGCCTGTTGTTTCAAGCCTTGTTCCGTTATCCATTACGCAGAAAACCTTTGCGCCATCGTGGTCTCTCAAGGCATTTTTTAATTCGGCATGTTTTCCGTCAAGAACCGCAGCTGTTACCCGCTTTGGCATTGTACCTGTAACGTACATAAGAGTTCCGAGAGTATGCATATTGTAATATGGTCCGGGGAGCATTCTTCTCCAGTGGTGGTTAGTGGGATCCTGATAACCTTTGCTTTTTGCATTATAATGGAGATACTCCGCCTCGGCATAATGCACATCTCCCAACTTTCCGCTTTCGTATGCTTCCTTTATATACTGGATGCTTGCCTTGAAAGGCCCGTTTGCCGCAAGCATATATTTGGTTCCTGTTTCTTCTACTGTTTTGCACAAATCCACACATTCTCCCAAAGTAGGTGCCGCTGTGGTTTCGCTGAGTACAGCAATTCCCTTTTTAAGAGCCTTTATTGCAAATTTTGCATGTTCATGGAAGAAGTTACAAAGGATAACTGCATCCAAGCCACATTCAAGGAACTCGTCATAATCCTCAAACAATTTTATTCCTTCCAAATATCCGTTTTTCCTCCTTGCTTCTATAACAAGGGGGTCATTTTCACAAACAGCATAAAGGCAAGCACGGTCTCCCATAGATCTCAAGGTTTCCATAAATGTCATTCCTCGTCTTCCGCCTACAACTCCGATTTTTAACTGTTTCATACCTCATTCTTCCTTTCAAATTAAAAATTTAAGCTCGCAGTGTGGTTTCACTACGAGCTCATTATACTAATTTGATTTTTTTTGTCAATGAAATCCCAAAAGAAAAAGGACAATAAAATTGCTGTTTTGTCAAATATACTTTTAAAGTAAAACTTAAAATGCTCGCATTACATCGAACTATTTATAGTACCCCAATTATTATCCGTTAATCTCCGAAATTAATTTCTGTAATCTTTCCAGACTTATACCGCCTACATAATCATTGAAGACATTGCCTTCCATTAAGTATTTTTTTACATTTCTCTGCATGGAGGTTTCTTCGGGAAGTTCGTTTAAGTCCTGCGGTTTTGCCATTTTGAACAGATTGGTGTACACACCCTCTTCGTCAGGATTTACCCGAATCCTTTGGAACATATCTCCAAAGCGTGTTATGTTGGTCGGTCTACCCATAATTTCTTCTATATGAGGATTGAGAAGCCACGAACTGGTTCCAAAAGTCTTAAAGTCATATTCAGGATAGTACTTGTTAAAAAACTCAAGTGCCTCGCGGAAGTTAATAAGGTTATCTGCAACATTAAGTACCGTACCCCTCGGTATATGCACGCTTATTATATCGTTGCTGTGGATTTCAAACTGAAAAGCACCTATTCTGAACAGCTTGCCCATAGCATAACGGGGAAGCCATTCGTGGTAACTGCTTGTCCCGGTAACACCGGAGCGGTTTTTATTTGCATTGATATACATATCCACGGCTTTTAAAGTTGTGGAAAGAATTTCTTTGTCTACCCCTCTTTTCAGTGCATCATCGCAAAAATCCGACACACAGGCGAAAAATGAAATCATAAGTGCAAATTCGGACTTGAGTGACTTGTCTTTAATGGGTTTTATGTCATTGGGATAAACATCGTTTTTCATGAAAATATACAGTATGCAGCAAAGATCGGTGTAGGCTTGATCGTCTTTGATTTCATCCAGTGCTTTGATAACAAAATCCAGATTTTCCTCACTAAGCATACCATATTCATCGTTAAATTTTTTTATTGACTCTTTATCAAAAATAGTATTGCAGATATCCTGCCTGTTATCTCGAGCCAGTTCAAAAAGATATTTATACTCAGGTTTTAAAAGTGCATCAGGATCATAATAAATGCTCATATGGTTATAACCTCCTTGGAAAATAAAATCCCATAATTAATCTGTTTTAAGTTTTCTGCTATATGTTACAGCCTTTTGTATATACCTCATCGGCTTTCAACTACAAATAATACCCGTAGACTCAAAACCGTCTATGGGCATTATTATATTCTCACATAAAACTTTGTCAACAGATTCCCGAAAGAAAACGAACAATAAAATTGCTGCTTTTAATTTATGTATTTATCAAGGCTTCCGTACTCATCCAGAATTGACATAATTATATACAATCTCGGAACGTGGAACGGTCCTTTAAAAATATTTCCCTTAAGAGTTGTGGAAACCGTATTGTCGTAGTGGAGATATCCGTACCATTCGCCGGATTCTTTGTCTACAAAATATTTTTCGCAGTATTCTTCCACTTCTTTGTATTTTTGAAGATACTTATCCTCACCAAAGAGCATATGTGCCATCTTAAGAGCAATCATAGCTTCGCACTGCGGCCACCAGAGCTTCATATCCCATTCCAACTGAACGGGCGGATTGCCGTTCAAGTCACGAAAAGCGATAATTCCGCCGTTCTTACTGTCCCATCCCTCGGGGAGAGTTATATCAATAACCTTTTTTCCGGCAGATATTGCCTCTTGGTTTCCTGTAATCATACCCTCCATCATAAGGAACCATGCCGCCTCCAGAGAATGCCCGGGATTTACCACTCTGCCGCCGGGAGAATTCACAAACTCACCATTTGTACTTACACTCTCAAGAAGTGCCTTTTCCGTAAGAAATCCACCGTTTAAAATCTCATCGAGGCATTCCGAAGCAATTTCAGAATATTTACTGTCCCCTTTGACACTCCTCATAGTCTGTGCGGTGGAGAGCATAATCATAACCGGCGAGAGTGCTTTCATATTGCTGTTTTTTACCTTGGGAGGATTTTTTCTTACTCCTGTAAAGCACTCATATGCCACATCAAAATATTTTTCTGCATCATGCCATATCTTTTCGTCACCTGTTGCCTTGTAATATTCAGCACAGCCTATTGCGGCAAAGGTTTCGGAAAAATAGTATCTCCTCTTTTGAAGCTCCGTACCGTCCTCGGTTACCGTAAAAAACATTCTGCCGTCGGCATCGGTGCATTTTGGAAGAAAGTCACAGATACATTTTGCCGCCTTTAGATATCTTTCATCCCTGATAACCGTGTTGTATGCCTTGGAAAAGCTCCACAGACTTCTACCCTGAAACCACACGCTTTTATCGGTTCCGTAAATGTTTCCATCTCTGTCAAGGCAGGTATATATACCGCCGTTATCATAATCTATACTGTTTTCCAGCCAGAAATCAAGTATTCTTTTTAAATCATTTTTAAAGTCCATAGTATCCGCCTCCATCAGAATTCCACGGTGAGACCATCGTAGGAAACACTCATATCCCCTGCCTTTTCCTCAAGGATGCTGTGGATTGGGTTTCCGTTGTGAGAAAAGTGATTTACATATATGGTTGTATTCTCCGTAACTGCTCCGGATTTTTTTAAGCGATCAATAACTCTCCGCACATTTGGAAATCCCATATGACTCGACTCATCTGATGCGGGTATATCCGCATTGGTGCAATCAAGACTCAGCATATCAAAGGATATCTTGTTGTTTTCTATATACTCAAAAACCTCATCATAAAAATATCCTGTATCGTGAGCATAGAGCAGGGTTTTGTCCCCTTTTATTATATATATAAATCCTCCGCCCCCCTGTTCGTTGTGTCTTGCAGGCATAGCCGTAACCTCATACTCGTCCAGCTTAACCATCTCAAAGGGTTTGAGCACTGTAAAGGATGCATTGTACCAGAGTTCGCCGATTTTTGCCGCTACATCCTCACATCCGAATACTTTGAGTTCACCTTGTCGTATATCGTGGGCATACACACCGCCTCTCGTGTTTAAATCATGGCAATAGAGGTGGTCGGCGTGAGAATGAGTAATAAAGAGATACTTGATTTTATCCCCCTCTATGCCGTTACTCAGAAAGTGCATATATGTATCCGCAGGAAAGTCAAGAAGTAAATCATCATTTACAAGTGCCTGAGACCGTGTACGGATATTTTTTCCGCCAAGGCGTCTTGCTTCTCTGCAATAGTCACAGTTGCAAAAAACAGCAGGAAATCCCTCTGCCGCTGCTGTTCCAAGATATTTAAGCTTCATAAAAACCCCCCAAAAATTAAACCTCAAAACATATCATAAGAATAACACTATCTATATTGATTATTCTACAACTGTTTTGAGGTGTTTTTTGTATTGTATTGATATTTTCGATATTCTGACGGGGACATACCAACGTATTTTTTAAAGGATTTGGTAAAATAGCTGAAATTGGTAAAACCGCACCCTGATGCAACTGAGGAAATCTTTTCATTTGAGTTTTCCAGTAATTCCTTTGCCTTTGTCACCCTGTAAATATTGAGAAAGGCTGAAAAAGGTATCCCGAAGTTCTTTGCAAATGTGCGGCAAAAGTGACTTTGAGTATAAAACATTTCCGTTGCAGGAGCAAGGGATGATATGTCATTTGCATAATTTTCCGATATATATTTCATTACCTTGAAGTAAAAATCACTTTTCTTTCCCATCCGTGACTTGCCGGAAATTGCACCGACTTTTATCATATGGGCAAATATCAGCGACACATAGGCACCTGCCTCAAGAGGAAGGGTTTCCTCTCCCGTTTCCGCCACGGAAAAAAGCTTCCGGAAAATTTCGGACAAATAAGCGGTACTGCCGTTTTTCAACACATGAACTGCCGTGAGACTGCCGTCAACAAAAGATGAGCTTATGTTCCCATCAGAAACGAGAGACAGATCAAAGCATATGCACCTGTGAAAGTATTTTTGGTCCTTATTGGGATAGAGAGAATGCACCTCCATGGGATTTACAAAAACCATATCTCCCTCACAGACGGTAAATTCGTCCACTCCTGTTTTGACACGGGCAGAGCCGGAAATCACGAGAATTATCTCGAACTCCTTGTGAATATGAGGAAGTGTGTCCTCCCGTACAGTCTCGGAAACTGCAATGGGAGCCTTTTTGAATCTGATTTTGAATGAATCATTATACACTCATAACACCTCGTTTTTAAAGCTTTTCTATAACTCCTCTTTTTACCATATAGACCTCATTTGCCATATCCATAAGAGGTTTATCGTTGTAGGAATCGGTAAAAAACTTATCTATATTGTCACCATATTTCTCTTTGAAAAGCTTTGCCTTAACTTCGCCAAAGCACACCTCACCAAGCTTGCCGGTGTCCATATCAAAATGGGTGGCAATGTAGTTTTTTATACCCATTCTGCGGAAGATAACATCCACAAGTACGTCTATATTGGCGGTGACTATAACATCATCATCCCTTTGAATACGGGAATAAAAATTCCTGATTTTGTGTTCATTGCGATCCCAGAACTCATATATTACCTCATGGATATCATCAAAAAGGTCAAAAAAGCTCTCGGTGTAATATGCACCTCTGTCCCTGAATTCCTCCTTGGTCATACGGCAGGTCTTGTACCTTACAAGATCCCGCAAAACAGGAAAAAGCACCTTTACAAGCACCGGCTTTTTCCTCATACAAAACCAGAAGAAATCCAGAGCACTTTCACCGTCATATATTGTATTGTCAAAATCATATACGTTCATTTTATCATCTCATTAATTATTGCTTGGGTTCAAATCAAAATAGAGGGTAAAGGTACCCCCTATTTTTCATTCTGCTCAAAAACCAATTTATCAGCAAGTTCATAAGATATGGTGCTTATAGCCTGTCTTGCAGTTCCGGTATCGGAAAGGGAACTACACAAAAAGACAACTGCCAGATCTCCTTTTTCTCCGAATATTATTCCGATGTCATTTTCCACATTATCCAATTCTCCGGTTTTATTGGCAATTTCAACCCCGGAGTCAAATTTGTTTCGGATTTTTGTTTTAACCTGCTGGTTTTTCATTATATCAATCATTTCTTTGCAGGGTGAAGTTTTCCTGCCACAATACAGCATATCCAAAAACTTCATAACATCCTTTACGGAGGTGTAATTTTCCTTTCCGGAGCTTCTTGCAACATTATCCAGCATTCTCCTCTGAAGTTGTGTGTCAATATAGCCTCGGTCAGCAAAAAAACCATTGAGCTTTTCCATGCCAAAATGGTCTATAAGTTTATTAGTCGCATAATTATCACTTACTGTTATCATATTGTAAATAAGGTCTTTTACGCTTTGTCCGCCTATCACGTCATCCATACGGAGTTCTCCGTTTTGAACAAGAGTAAATGCATACTCCATAATAAATACCTTTATCACGCTGGCAGATGGCACCGGTTCGGACTGAGACATATTAATCTCACCTTCCGGGTAAACCCGAAAAGCCCATTGACACTTTCCTGAAACATTACAAAGTGTATCGTTTATAATTTGGATGTGGTCCAAATTACTGCTCGGTTCAATATCGGATATTTTTTTATTTTCTTCAAATTGCTGGGGTTCTTGGGTATCTTCTGCATTTATCACACTGTCTTTACTGTATTTTTGCGGTAAAACAGCATTATTTGCACATCCGCAAAGGAATACCGCAAGCACAAACATGCTGACCTGTGCATAAATCCTCTTATTCATGGTAAAGCTGTTCCATTTCTTTGTTTATAAATTTCAGGATTTCAGATATATATGTGCCGGCATCATTTTTTGTCATTATTGCTACACAATAATCCGCATAATCACTTTTTACAACAGCAAAAAGATTAAGCTCATTTCTGACATTGCGATTTTCCGTTCCGGCTTGAGCATACACTGCCGTCCTGTAGGGAACCCCTATGGAAAAATCAGCTAAATTGTATGACAACTTATTATATTCGTTTCTGGCATTGATATATTTAAGAAACAAAACTGCTTCTTCCGGTGTTGTGTAATTGTCGGAATTTGCATTGATATCACCAAAATATCTGCCATAGCTCGTATCATCAGTATCAAAATAGTACTGAAGCTCCTCTGTAACAGCATCCGGCCCACCAAACATCTCTATTACAGTATTGGCATTGTTGTTACAAACACCGGCATCTCTGCTCATAATACCGTCTGCAACACTTTTACTGTAACCGTCATTTGAAGTATAAAGAGCGTACACAGGAAGATACCATCCCCATGCAACAAACTCATCGTCACCGTTTTCGCTGGAAAAGCTCTGCCCTGTGATATTATCCACAACACAAACTCCTATATCTCCATAGGGTACCCTTTGAAATATAAAATCATCTATTTTCTCATCAAGGCTCTTGGTATGTTCAACCGGAATTTCCTTTTCAGGCTCCGGCTCTTGCTCAATTTTGCCATTTCCCTCTTCAATTAATTCACCATACTGAACAGATGAATTGTTTTCCGAACCTGCATTTGCGGAAGGTTCGTCCTTGGCAAGAAAGTATATGGCAATAACAAGAAATACCAGTACAACAATAACTCCGGCACATATACCTGCAATAAGAACTGTTTTTCTTTGGGCATCATTCGATGGTGCAGGCTCATGGATTATTTTCCTTTGAATGTTCCTGAGATCATTAAAATCATATCCGCATTTAAAACAAAACGAATCGCTGTCCGAATACATATGACCGCATTTCGGACAATAACCTGCTGCTGTCTCGACTTTTTCTCCGCACTCACCACAAAATTGTGCATCGTCATTCAAATGAGTACCGCATTTTTTACATGTAATCATATGTATTTACCCCACTTTCAAAACCTATCTCCATTTTTCAGCAGCCTTGGCACCCATTGTTTTTGTATCATGTATAACAGCACCTATTTCCCTTATTGCTTTCTCGGTATCTACATCAGGCAGAACTTCCTCAAATCCCGTAAAATTAATAATTCCGTTATTACCGCCAAGAATTCCTCCAAAACTTATAACCGGCATATGTCTTATGGTTACTGCACCCAGTCCGCTCTTGGTTTTTACAACTATTGCAAGATTAGGCTGGAGCATTACCTTCAGCATGCGTATAATAAGTCCGACAACAAGGACAGCTACGACTATAAAAGTCAAAATTGCCCCTAAACTGCCGGATTCCGAAAACCAGATTAAAGTAGGCACAAACGCTCCCACAGCTCCGCTGTAGCAGAGAAGCTTTACATATGGGTGAAATCCCTTAAGCATAAATATCGGAAGCAAAAGTGCAACACCGGCTATTATTCCAAGAATTACAGCAATTGCTGCTGTACCGATGTACATAGAAGAAAAAATTGTTCCGATAAGTCCACATCCAAAGAAGAAAATAAGAAAAGCAAATAATACATCAAGAAATACGCAACGATAGTTCTCTTTAAATTCCACTCCGGACACATCATCAATATCAAACTCATGCTGCAATACCTGTTTTCCTGCAAGAAGACATCTGCCCGGTGCACGGAAAATAAGACGCTTATTTGTAATCTGCATTTTGCCCTCCGCCCATGTGAGCAACATACGGGAACGCAGTCTGGCTATGTGATTATACTGCTTTATAGGTATCTCATCTTCATCTCCACTTAAAGTATCGGGAACTATAGATATATTTCTTTCATATGCATCAGTATTCTTAATATCTGTTTTCCACGTATTTACGCTGTTTACAACAGAACCCTTTATCTCTCCTGTTGCATATCTTACATATTTACCCGTTTCGCTCATAATTTCGCGATTTTGCTGTTGAGGATTCCGGTTATCGGAAACACAACTGCAAACCTCTCCCTCGTTTATCTGTTTACCGCATTTTGTACAATATGGCATGAAAACAACCTCCTTTTTCCATTATTCTACCATTTTGGACAAATATATGTCAAGTGCGAGTGTTACCGCATCCTAACAATATACTTACAGTTAAATTACATTGTTTTATTATAGATAATGTGCTTAATATACTGAATCGACCTGAATGCTTTTTTGTTCATATTAATTTTAACATTATTCTGCAAGTTCGTTGACACCAACTTGCATTTTGTGGTATAATTGTGCCACATCAAATAAGAAAGGAAGGTAAGACAATGGGACTTACTCTAACAGAAAAAATCCTGAAAGCACACATTGTTGACGGTGAATTTGTTAAGGGTACGGAAATCGGCATAAAAATCGACCAGACTCTCACTCAGGATGCCACAGGAACTATGGCATATCTGGAATTTGAAGCCATGGGCGTTCCCAGAGTAAAAACCGAGAGATCCGTAGCTTACATTGACCACAACACTCTGCAATCGGCATTTGAAAACGCAGACGATCACAGATACATTGGTTCTGTGGCAAAAAAACATGGTGTGTACTTCTCCAGACCGGGTAATGGCATATGCCATCAGGTACATCTGGAGAGATTCGGTGCACCCGGAAAGACACTCATAGGCTCCGACAGCCATACCCCCACAGGCGGTGGTATAGGCATGATAGCCATAGGCGCAGGCGGTCTTGATGTGGCAGTAGCCATGGGCGGCGGTGCATACTACATCACATATCCCAAGGTTGTTAAGGTAAACCTCACAGGCAAGCTTTCTCCGTGGGTAGGTGCCAAGGATGTAATCCTTGAAATTCTTAAGATAATGTCTGTAAAAGGCGGCGTGGGTAAGGTCGTAGAATATTGCGGCGAAGGTGTAAAGACACTTTCCGTACCCGAGAGAGCAACCATAACCAATATGGGTGCAGAGCTTGGTGCTACAACTTCCATCTTCCCTTCCGACGAAATTACAAGACAGTTTTTGAAAGCTCAGAAGAGAGAAGACGTGTGGGTAGAGCTTAAGGCAGACGAGGATGCAGTTTATGATGAGGAAATAAACATCGATCTGTCCTCCCTTGAGCCTGCAGCAGCATGCCCCCACTCTCCCGACAACATAAAATCCATTAAGGAAATCGGTGCAATGAAGATAGATCAGGTATGTATCGGTTCCTGCACCAACAGCTCCCTTATGGATATGATGAAGGTAGCACACATATTAAAGGGTAAAACCGTGCATCCCGATGTATCGCTTTCCATAGCACCCGGCTCCAAGCAGGTGCTCAATATGCTTTCCAAAAACGGTGCCCTCTCCGATATGATAGAAGCAGGTGCAAGAATACTGGAAAGTGCATGCGGTCCCTGTATAGGCATGGGGCAGGCACCTAATTCGGGCGGAATATCGCTTAGAACATTCAACCGTAACTTCCTCGGCAGAAGCGGAACAAAGGACGGACAGATTTATCTTGTATCTCCCGAAGTAGCGGCGGCATCTGCTATAGCAGGTGTTCTTACAGATCCCAGAACTCTGGGAGATATGCCGGAATTCAAAATGCCTGAATTCTTCGATATTAACGACAATATGATAGTAACTCCCGCTGATGAAAAGGATATGGACTCAGTGGAAGTACTCCGCGGTCCCAACATAAAGCCTTTCCCGGTAACTAAGCCTCTTGAAGATACAATAGAGTGCTCCTGTTCCCTCAAGGTTGGCGACAACATAACCACAGACCACATCATGCCTGCAGGAGCAAAGATACTTCCCTTACGTTCCAACATACCTGCCATCTCCAAGCACTGCTTTACCGTGTGTGACGAAAGCTTCCCCGAAAGAGCAGAAAGCCTTGGCAAGAGCATTATAGTAGGCGGAGCAAATTACGGTCAGGGTTCCTCCAGAGAGCATGCGGCACTTGCACCTCTGCACCTTGGAGTTAAAATCGTTATTACCAAATCCTTTGCACGAATTCACCGTGCAAACCTTGTAAATGCAGGCATACTGCCCTTTACTTTTGCTTGCGAGAGCGACTATGACAAGATATCTCAGGATGACGAAATCATCTGCGAAAACCTCATAGACACCATCAAAAACGGCAAAAATCCCGTGGTTGTAAACAAAACCACAGGAGACAAGTATGAGTGCATATGCGAGCTTTCCGAAAGAGCAAGAGACATAATTCTTGCAGGCGGACTTCTTAACTACACTAAATTACAGGGAAAGGATTGATTACAGATGGCAAAAATTCAGATGAAAACGCCCCTCGTTGAGATGGACGGAGACGAAATGACCAGAATCATTTGGCAGATGATTAAAGATATTCTCATCTACCCATATGTTGACTTAAAGAGCGAATACTACGATTTGGGACTGGTGGAAAGAAACAACACTAACGACCAGGTTACAGTAGACAGTGCACTGGCTACGAAAAAATACGGTGTTGCGGTAAAATGTGCAACAATTACCCCCAATGCCGCAAGAATGACGGAATATGACCTAAAGGAAATGTGGAAATCCCCCAACGGTACAATCCGTGCAATACTTGACGGAACTGTTTTCAGAACACCGATTATTGTTAAGGGTATAACCCCATATATCCCCACCTGGACAAAGCCCATCACCATTGCACGTCATGCTTACGGAGATATTTACAAGAA
>JAZQBI010000109.1:0-1631 GCA_045545635.1 Clostridia bacterium
GCCATACAAGCCTCGTTATACAATTTTAAAGCTTCTAATACCTGCTCTCTCTTATGTTCCGGTATTTGCTCAAACACTTCTTTAAATTTATAATACATATCATGTTCAATCTTCTCAAATCTCTCTTGTCCTTTAGGCAATAAATGCAAAGTGACAAAACGCCTATCTTCAAGAGACGGTTTTCTTTCCACATAGTCTTTCTGCACTAAATCTTCTACAAATCGACTTACACCACTTTTATCAATCCGTAAAATTTCTGCCAATTCTTTTACTGATATACCCGGTTTTCTTCCAATTTCGACAATCAAAAAACATTGTGTTTTATTCACACTACAACAGCAACAATCTGCACTATTTATGTTTCCAAAATGACATTCTAATTGTCGTGTATACTCACGAAACTGTTTTACTAAATCCATGCTTCTGCCTCCTCTGAAATGATATGCCCCATCATACCGCTATTAGTTGCGTTTGTCAACTGTTTTTTTATCAACTATTTTAGCGGTATTAAAATGCGGAGCATTACGCTCCGCACCATATAGCTCCTATCTGCCACTTCTATCCGTCCTACAATGATGGCTCTGTCTGTTATTTTCCCGTTCCTGCACTTCCTGTTGCTTCCTTTGCAATCTCGCCTTCATACTGTCCGATTCTGCCTTATTTCCGGTCTGCTGTTCCCACTTTGCAACTGCCGACTGATAATCGCTATACTCCACTTTGGAAGCTCTGTATTCAGTCATAAACTCCTTCACATTCTTATAGCCATAACCCTGCACAATGCTTGATAAATACTGCTTCATACTGGCTATCTGCGACTGTAACTGTTCTGCCTGCTCCTGCAACTCCTTACGCTGTTTCGCCTTGAAAATGCCCTTCGCTCCGGCAAGCTCCTTTTCCACATTCGCAAGCTGTTGCTCCCTTTCATAAATGGCTGTATTCTGTTTCTCCAGTTTATTATAAATATCTGCAAGTCTCGGATACTTGGAAGCTAATTCTGACTTCTTAGGCATTTCCGGTACAGGCTCACTCTTAGCTTTTACAAACGATTTTCCCCTCTTAACAGGTGTCTGCTCCGGCTCTGCCTTTGCAACCGTTTCTATGTTATCTGCCTTTTGAGAAGCCACTTTAAACACCTTGCCAATGAGAAGCTCCAACGCATAAATAGCGGTCATAATCAGGCTTTTTAGCAGTGCTGGATTTCTTCCCGACTTCTGAATGGAAGCCTTTACTTTCTGTCCGATTTCGCTCTGCTTGACTTCCAAAATCTGCCTCTCCGGCACACCACTAATCAACGCTCTGTCCACAGTCTGATTCCACATGGTACGGTACTGATTATCTGTGCGTATCTGCTCCGCTTTTGGGTTGTTCCTGCCAATCTTTTTTGTAGGCAGATACACACCGTTTCTGTCAAAAACCTTGAGTTTTTGCTTGTCATCTTTTACATAAATATTGATGAGGTCAGTGTAGGAGCGTTTCACTTCATCAAGGAAACTGCCGCTCTTAAATCGGCTGTCCTTTATGGTAAAAAGATTACGCTCATATACCTCGCCCTTGGGAATGATTTTACAGCCACTCCGAAGCTGTCCGACTTCATCCAATATCTCTTTTTTGGTGCGTACATGCTTTCCATT
>JAZQBI010000110.1:0-33746 GCA_045545635.1 Clostridia bacterium
TACAAAATCTGTTTCTACTGCATTAGGACACTCACAGACACAAATAACCAATGATATATATGTTCATATATTTGAGGAACACACAGCAAAAATATCAAATTCATTATGTGATAGTTTGCTTAATACTGCTACTGAATAGTGGCAGTGTTTTTTTTACTCCCGACAAATTCCCGACAAAGAGCATAAAAAAACCCCACAACCCTGATGGTTGTGGGATTTGAGTAGATAATAATTATCTCTTTGAGAACTGTCGGAGCGTAAAGAAAATATGCCGGTGGCATATTTTTAGCTACGACCGATGAGTGCTGTGCCGAATCGGCCGAAGGGCGAGACGGATAAAAAAATACACCCACAAGGATGTGGGTGTGTATTTTTTTATCTCTTGGAGAACTGAGGAGCACGACGAGCAGCTTTCAAGCCGTACTTCTTTCTTTCCTTCATTCTGGGGTCTCTTGTGAGGAAACCTGCAGCCTTGAGAGCGGGTCTGTATTCTTCATCAACTGTGAGGAGTGCTCTGGAAAGACCGTGTCTTATAGCACCTGCCTGACCTGTGAATCCGCCGCCTGTAACCTTGGCAATTACATCGAATTTGCCGAGAGTATCGGTAGCTACGAGGGGCTGTCTTACAACAACCTTAAGTGTTTCCAAACCAAAGAAATCATCGATATCTCTATCGTTAATAGTAATCTTACCTGTACCGGGAACGATTCTTACTCTTGCAACAGAGCTTTTTCTTCTTCCTGTGCCGTATAACTCATTAGCCATTTTAAGTATCCTCCTTATTTAATAATTCCTGTGTAAACTTCAGGATTCTGTGCAGCATGCTCGTGTTCAGCGCCGGCATATACTCTGAGTCTTGTGAGAGCCTTTGCACCGAGAGTGTTGTGGGGGAGCATACCCTTAATAGCAAGTGTCATAGCCTTTTCGGGCTTTTCTGCCATAAGTGTCTTGTACTTAATTTCCTTAAGACCGCCAACATAACCTGTGTGATATCTGTAATACTTCTGCTCAAGCTTGTTGCCTGTGAGAACAGCTTTGTCAGCATTGAGGATGATTACGAAATCACCGCAGTCAACATTAGGTGTAAAGGAAGGCTTAATTTTACCTCTTAAGATAGAAGCAGCAGCGCTGGCAATTCTACCGAGGCTCTTGCCTTCAGCATCAATAATGTACCATTTTCTTTCCACATCAGCGGGTTTAGCCATAAATGTACTCATTAGATTAACCTCCATACGATTTATTCAACATTTGGTATTTTAATATATTTTTGGTGATATGTCAACACTTTTTTTGCAAAAAAATAATTTACAATCATCAAACTCTCGTTTTCTAACTCAATCTCTTTCAATCTCTCTCAATCTCACGACTCAATTTACTCTTTTGTTAAAATAATATTTGTTTCGGTGCAATTTATTTTAGGCAAAAAAATAGCCGCCCTGTCGGCAGCCGTTTTTTTTCCTTACACGAAGGAGGGAAAATGAAAAAAGTTTTGTGGTATGGGTATATTCTAACATTTCCTCTCCCGTTTTTCAAGATTAGTTTTTGATGAAAATGTCATTTTTTGTAAAGTTTTTTTGTATATAACTTACAAAAAACTCATTCCTGACTGTTAAAAGAAAAGTTTTCCAGCTTTTTCTTTATTCTCTGGAGTGCATTGTCAATTGATTTTTCGCTTTTTTTAAGCTCGGAGGCGATTTCTGTATAGCTTTTTCCGGAAATGTAGCAGTTGAGTACTGCTATTTCGTATTTACTCAGGGATTCCTTGAGTTTGGTTTCCAGCATAGAGAGACGCTCTTTATTTATCATTATTTCTTCAGGATCCGGATGAAAGATTTCCCTTATAGATTCAATGGGTGTTTCGTCATTTTCATCATTTGAACTTTTATTCAGGGATACATAGGAATTAAGAGGCATATGTTTGAGTCTTGTGGCAGTTTTTACAGCAGTTATTATTTGCCGTGTTATGCACAAATCGGCAAAGGTCCTGAATGAGGAACCGCTTTGGGGGTTATAGTCTTTTATGGCTTTGTACAGACCTATCATGCCTTCCTGTATTATATCGGATTTTTCCGCACCGATAAGAAAGTATGTTCTGGATTTGGATTTTACAAGGTTTTTGTATTTGTTGAGGAGAAATTCCACCGCCCGGGTGTTGCCTTCCTTGGCAAGTGCAAGTATTTGGGATTCTTCTGCAGTTTCAAAATCGAGTTCTTTCATTATATTCACCACCGTATTTTTTTATTGTAGAATATATTTTTGCTTTTGTCAAGACAAGCAGTTCTATTTTCGGACGGGCATCAATATACTTTTATTGAGGTGTTTGAAATGAATTCGTTAAGCAGGTTGCTTACATATATTCATCCTCGCATAGGAGATATTCTAAGTACATTTCCCCTTGGAGAGGAAGTGAACGAAATAAGGCTTGGCCGTGCACAAAAGCCCTTGGTTTGCACTCCTTGCGGGATAAAAGTCCTTGACGGTCTGTGGGATGACGAAAGTATTTTTGACTATTCGGTTAACGCGATTACGGGAGGTAATCTCTACAGCGTCATAGATAGAGTCATAGATGGTTATATAACTCTGCCGGGAGGTCACCGTGCAGGACTTTGTGCTTCCGCCATTACAAAAGGAAAGGAAGTGTGCAATGTGAAAGATATATCTTCAATATGCTTTCGTATTGCACGGGAAGTAAAAGGGTGCGGAAACGACATTGCAATTGAGATACTGCAAAGTAATGATAATTCCTCACTTCTCATTGCATCTCCACCCGGATATGGAAAAACCACGATTTTGCGTGATATCTGCAGAGTCCTTTCGGGCGGAACAATAGATGGCAATATCAGAAAGGTGGGTATATCTGACGAAAGGGGAGAGATTGCCGCAATGGATAGGGGAATCCCGTCTTTTGATCTTGGGTATTGCTCTTTTGTTTGTGACAGTTATCCCAAGACTCTCGCAATTTCAATGATGCTGCGTACTATGTCACCGGACTTTATCGTAACTGACGAAATCGGTACAAATGAAGATTTTGAATCTATATGTACTGCTTCCCGTTGCGGTGTTGGCGTTGCCGCCAGTATTCACGCTATGGATTTGTCAGATCTCAGGACACGCTTTGGCGAAAAATTAAAGAGCTTTGACAAAATAATTTTTATCAGTAATAAACAAAGAGGTCACAAAACATACAGGAGGGATAAAGGTGATTATTAAAATTTCGGGCATGATTATCATTATGATTTCTTCTGTTATATTAAGCCGTGGGGTTTCGGAATGTATGGCTGCAAGGGAGAGGGAGCTTTCAAATCTTGGTGATGCAATTTCTTTCATGGCGGGAGAACTGGGATATACCCATCTTTGCATGCGGGATATAGTGTTTCGTGTTACCCCCTATGTAAAAGGCATTTGCGGAGAATTTTTTCAATGCATATGCGACGGTATGCAAAAAGGCGAAAGTGCTTCTTTTGCATGGACAAATGCAATCTGCACAAAAGGTCATGCCATGTCGCTAAAAAAAGAGGATGTTGACTATATCAAAAAAACATCACATTTTCTTGAAGCCTATGAGCTTGAAGAACAGATAAAATGTCTTGATGCAATGGAAAAGCATATAAGAGAGCTTGCATCCCTTGCAGGTGATATCAAGAGAAAGAACAGCCGTATAGTAAATATGCTTGGAGTGTACGGCGGATTGCTTTTGTGTATTTTGGTATTTTAGGAGTAAATTATGGGAACAGAGCTTATTTTTCAGATAGCCGCCATCGGTATCATAGTGTCTGTGCTTTGTCGCCTTCTTGTACAATCCGGCAGAGACGAGCAGGCATTTATGCTCTCGATAGTAGGTCTTGTTGTTGTGATGCTAATGGTAGTAAATGAGGTAAGTACCCTCTTTGAAACAGTCAGGGAGCTTTTTGATATATGATTTTTAAACTTGTACTTTTTGCCATAGCCCTGAGCCTTATACTTGTCATATTGTCAGATAGCTTCAAGAGTGGGGCATTGGTTCTTTCTGTTGGTGGATGCGTGGTGCTTTTTGCAGTGTTTGTAAGGGTTTTTTCGGTTATGAAGTCAAGTGCTGTTCCGTCTTTTGAGGGGGCGGATGGCGATGCAATAGCTGTGATACTTAAAACACTGGCAATTGCATATCTCACAGGCTTTGGCAGTGACATATGCACTGATGCAGGACAAAGGGCAGTTGCAAATGCTCTGGAAACTGCAGGCAAGGCGATTATGCTGTCTATGGCACTTCCGATGCTTCTGGGTATTTTTGATTCGGTTAATAAAATGTTGGGTGGTTAGTATGCACAGGATAACACTGGCGGTTTTAATTTTTGTTGGTATTGTTTTTTCATCAGCATCAGCACAGTATGATGTTCCTTCATTTGACGGGGAGTTGTTTGGAGAAATCACGGACAATCTTGCTTTTTCCGATATGATATCACAGATAATATCCGGTGAAATGCCAGAGGGTAAAAAGCTTGCCGTGAGAATATTACATTTTGTCTTTGGTGACATTCGTTCGCTGTGTGCAAGCATAATAACCATTATTGGTCTTGTGATACTTTCTTCTTGTATCAAGGGGTCTCAGGTGAAACTGGGAGGAAATCTTTCGGAAATAGCATTCCTCATATGTTATTTTACGGTTTCATCCTTCCTGCTCAACATATTGTGCGGTGCAGTTGAAACCGCACGGAGAGCATCGGAGGAGATTGTTGTTTTTACGGAGATGTCGCTTCCTGCGTATATCGGAATAATTACTTCAACAGGTATAAATGCCGGAGCTTCAAAGGGAATATTTCTTGCTATGGTAAATATCGTTTCACGCTATGCGGGAGATTTTATGATAAATGCATTTTTTTATATAGCCATACTTACCGTTGTCAGCAATATGTCATCTGCAATACATATCACAAAGCTCATTTCCCTGGCAAGGCAGGTGCTTTTCTGGGTATTGGGCTTCATACTTACGGTTTTTGCAGGTATGACGACACTTTCGGGACTTGGTGCTTCGGCATCTTCTGCGGTTGGCATAAGAGCTGCCAAATACACCATAGGACACGCAATTCCCGTGGTTGGCGGTTTCCTTGCAGATTCCACCGAGCTTGTACTGGCATCGGCAAAAATATTCAAAAACGCTTTTGGTACTGCAGGAATTTCGGTTATTGCTATCGTGTGCCTTGTGCCCGTCCTTAAGCTGTTTGTAATTGCCTTTATGCTCAAATTGTCAGCGGGACTTACTGAGCCTTTTTGTGACAATCTTATGTCAGATACCATATATCAGGTAGGGCAGAGCATAATACACATAATGGTGTCGGTACTGCTTATGAGTGTCATGTTTATTTTGGCTTTTGCGGTGCTGATAAATCTGTAGGGAGGCAAAAATGAGAGAGTATGTTGTTTCGGTTTGTTTTGCAATACTTTTCTGTGTAGGGGTTTTTATTGTCCTTCCGCACAAGCGTTATGAGGGTATCATAAAAATTGTGTGCGGTATTTTTGTTATCAGTACCGTGGCATCCCCCATTCCGGGAATCCTTAAAATCGGCTACGAAAAATTTGAATTGGCAGACTATCTTACAGACGAAAACGGATTTTTTGAAAAAGTTGAGGAAAGTGAGAAAAATTACACCAGATATATGCAGGATAATTTTGGAAAAATTGCTTCGGGAAATCTTGAAAAAGAAATATCTTCCGTTATGGGAATTAATGTCGGAATTAGCATAGACACATCTTCTGCATCTGTTGTTGCAGAAGATGTTCCGCCGGAATATCGGGAAAAGCTCAAAAACTACATAAGTACTAATTATTCACTGAATACGATTTTTGACAGTTGAGGTATGCAATGCTTGAGAATATCAGAAAAATAAAAAGCAGGTATATCATAGCGGCTCTGGTTGCAGGACTTGTTATGGTTATTCTTTCCAATTCCTTTTCTGATGACGGAAAAGAGGAAAAAACAGTAAAAAAAGTTGCAGAAACACCATTTGATTACCAATATGCATCCCTGCAGCTTAAAGAGATAATAGGCGGTATCGACGGTGTAAGCGATGTCAGTGTTTTTATATCCTACGAAAATCAGGGCTCTGACAAAATAGCTTCGGTAAGAGAGGCGCAGTCAGACAATACAAAAACCTCGGAGAAAACCCGTGAGGTTATGGAAAAGGACGGTTCAAAAGAAAAACCCTTTGTCAGGGAGAAGGTTTTTCCTGAGGTCAGGGGAGTTATAATTGCCGCCCGGGGTATAAAAAGAAAGAATCTGGAAGAAAAAATAACCGATGCGGTATCAGCGGCTTTGGGAGTGCCTGTTCATCGGGTAAAAATATTATCAAAGGATTGAAGGAGAGAAAAATATGTTTATGGTTTTCAGAAAAAAGCAGATGGTAATGACGGCTTTGGTACTTATGCTTGGAATAGCAGGGTACTTAAATTACAGGTATGACAAGGAGCCTGAAATCAGTACCGTTTCAGTTGATGAAATTAAAAGCGGAGAGCCGGATACCGGCGAGGCAGTAATGGTAAATTCGGAAGCGGCAGATCCTGCAAAAGAGGATTTTTTTGCAAAGCAGAAGCTGGAAAAAGACCGTGCCCGTGCCAAAAAGGCAGAGGAGCTTGGCGAAATACTTGAGGAAGAAAATATTTCCGATGAAATGAGAAAGTCCACAGAGGAGGAATTGGCACTTATGACAGAAAGAGAGGAGCAGGAGGCGACGGCTGTAAATATGCTTTCTGCCAAGGGTTTTGAACATACTATGGTGTATATAACAGACGAAAATGTTACTGTAAATATAAAGCAAAAAGGCATAAGCAGAAGCGATACTGCAAAAATTGTTGACATAATTTATGAGGTAACAAAAAATAATAATATAAAAATAGTTGAAGTTGAGTAATTTTTGTGTTATAATAACTCCAGCTACACTTAAAGTGGAAAGTCAGGAGGTATTCTTATGGACGAAACCAAGGAAATCGTGAACAGCAGTATCAAGATATCTGACGAGGTTATTGAGACAATAGCTTCGGTAGCTGTTTCCGAAATAGAGGGCGTAAGCAGTATGGGAACAGGCTTTGTGGACGGCATTGCCCGACGCATTACCAAAAAGTCCATGTCTGCGGGTATCAAAGCCAGTGTAAATGATAACACAGTAGGCGTAGATATAAGCATTGTGGTTAAATACGGTGTGAGAATTCCTGAGGTTGCCTGGAATGTTCAGGATGCTGTCAAAAAGGAAATAGAGCTTATGACAGGTCTTACCGTAGAAAAGGTTAATGTCAAGGTTGTGGGAATTGATATCCCCGACGAGGACAGCAAAGAGAACACTGAAAACACAACAGAGGAAGAAGAATGATTAAAAAGTCCCGTTGTGTCCGACGGGACTTTTTAAATTTTGTGTTTGACCGGAGGATAATATGAGCAGAAATTCCGCGCGCGACAGCGCATTCAAAATAATATTTCAGGTTCCGTTTCATATTGACAGCGATGTGGAGCTGACCTTTTCCAATTACAGTGAGTCCGAGGAGTATGCCAAGCTTACCGAAAAGGACATACAATATGTCAGAGCTTGCGTTAACGGTTGCTTTGACAATCTTGAATATATAGACTCCAAGGTTAGTTCATCTCTCAAAAACTGGACAATAGACAGGCTCTCAAAGGTCAATCTTGCAATACTGAGATTATCCCTTTGTGAGATGGAGTATGCCGATGTACCTTTTCAGGTTTCCATAAACGAGGCAATTGAGCTTGCCAAAAAGTACAGTGATGATGAGGCACCTGCATTTATAAACGGTGTACTTGCCGATATTGTTAAATGATATGAAAATCATAACAGTAGGAGAGATAAACAGTTATATAAAACGTTCTCTGGAATCGGATAGTCTTTTGCAGAGTGTGTGTATCAGAGGCGAGCTTTCAAATTTCAAGCATCACTATTCGGGACATATGTATATGTCATTAAAAGACGATACAGGAGCAATAAAGGCGGTTATGTTCCGTCAGAGTGCAATGACACTCAAGTTCGTTCCCAAGGACGGGATGAGTGTTCTTGCCGTGGGACGAATCGGCGTTTATGAAAGAGACGGAGTGTATCAGCTTTATATAGATACTATGATACCCGACGGAATAGGGCAGCTCTATGCCGCATACGAACAGCTCAAAGCCGAGCTTGAATTAAAGGGATATTTTGATTCATCTCACAAAAAGCCTATTCCCCGATACCCGAAAGTTATAGGTGTTGTAACGGCATCTACCGGAGCGGCAGTAAGAGATATTATAAATGTAATAACCAGAAGATATCCTCTTTGCGACATAAGGATATATCCTGCTCTTGTTCAGGGGGCAGGTGCCGCACAGTCCATATGCGAGGGCATAGAGTATTTCAATGAAATTGACGGTGCCGATGTGCTTATTGTAGGCAGAGGCGGAGGCTCCATAGAGGATTTGTGGGCATTTAATGAGAGAGTTGTTGCCAATGCGGTATATGATTCCAAAATACCCGTCATATCTGCCGTGGGACACGAAACCGACTTTACAATAATAGATTTTGTGGCAGATTTAAGAGCTCCCACACCGTCAGCTGCAGCAGAGCTTGCAACGCCCGATTTGCATGAGATTTATGCTTTTTTAAAGAATAGCGGTTCAAGGCTTATACGGTCTCTTTCAAACCTTGCAGATAAGAAAAGGCGGGAGCTTATGATGTGCATGTCGTCTCCTGTGATGAAAAATCCGATGACACTTATTGAACGCAGGATGCAGATGACAGATGAGGCTTTGAATTCCCTTACAGAGGCGTATGCAAAGCAGACGGAAAAGAAATTCAATGCACTTAAGGAGTGTTCTTACAAGCTTGGAGCACTAAACCCAATAAATGTTCTGGGCAGAGGATATGCCGCAGTACGCTTTGGGGACAAACTTGTAAAAAAGACATCCGATGTTAAAAAAAATGACGAAATCACAGTTACCGTAACAGACGGCGATATAAACTGTGTTGTCAGATAAATCCGGAGGAAATATGGCACAGAGAAAGAAAACCTTTGAAGAAAACTTGTCAGAGCTTGAAGCTATAATTGCGGAGCTTGAAAGCGGCAACGCACCTCTCGACAAATGCATCAGTATGTTTGAAGACGGTGTTAAGCTATCTGACGAATGTATAAAGATGATTGACCAAGCACAACAGAAAATAACAATTCTGACTCAAAAAGGGGAAACGGACTATAAGTCCGCAGACACAGACAATGAATAATTTTTATGATGAATACAAAAAGAGAATAGCCGAAATAGATGCATATATGCATTCCTGCTTAGACAAATTTTCCGATTGTGAAAATGAGCTTTTTGATGCTATGAATTATGCGGTTTTCAATGGCGGCAAGAGACTTCGCTCCATTCTTTGTATGGAGATATGCCGTATGCTTACAGGTCAGTGTGAGAAAGCACTTCCATTTGCTTCGGCAATAGAATTTATCCACGCTTTTTCACTGGTGCACGATGACCTTCCCTGCATGGATAATGCAGATTTAAGAAGAGGTCAGCCAAGCTGCCATAAAAAGTACGGAGAGGCAATGGCACTGCTTGCGGGAGATGCACTTCTCAATACCGCCTTTGAAGTTATGGCAGATGCCTGTGAAGATATGAATCCCAATAGCCTCAAGGCTATGAAAGCCGTAGGAAAAGCCGCAGGAAGCCGCGGCATGATAAACGGTCAGGTAAGAGATATGGCGATAATGGGCAAGACCACTGTCTCCGAGGAAACTCTTATAAGACTTATAGAACACAAAACCATGGCACTTATAATGTCCGGTGTTGAGGCAGGCTGCTGTGTTGCTTCAGCTTCGGAGGATACACGAAAAGAGCTTGTGGAATTTGCCTACAATCTTGGGGTGGCATTCCAGATAAGGGACGATTTTGAGGATGAAGAAGAGGATATGGAAGCTTTTCAAAACAGTCCGAACTTCATCAATTCCCTCGGACGTGAAACCGCCCGTCAAAGAATGAATGAATATGTAGCCAAGGCTGTGCAAATTATAGATAAATATGAAAATAATCAGTTTATAAAAGGACTTCTTGGTTATCTTTTTGATAAATAAATATAGTTTAATACGGTGGTGCAGTATCCTAGTCAGGACTGTCAACTTCTAAGGTGGGCCTAAAAATCCATTAAAGGGCATATCGATGAAGTTCCTTGTGTTTGCTTCTTACGCCCAGTCTGGGGCAGATGCTGGGAGTTAAGGTTTAAGGGCTGCCCGCAATGGCATGCGGGAGGAGACCCTTCTACCGTGGAGACCGGAATTCGTGATTTTTGGGTGCGGAGTATATTCACATTTGCTTTGCGAAGCCGAGTATATATCCTCATCCATGCCGAAAGGTGTTTTTTCTTAGGAAAAAGCTAAGTTACGGTTCAGGATAAAACCTGCTATGCGGTGTGGGTAACAAACATGCTGTGAGCAGTGTAGCCTGCCTTGAGTGGCTATGGTGGATGAAAGTTCACATTCCCGTGCAATGGCCGTTGCACAGGAGTTATTGCTTCTGAAACCATATCTGCAAAAGAGGCTAAGAGTTGATTTGACTGTGAGGAAAACTCCTAGGCTGTTTTAGATAGGGGATTGCAGTACGGACTAAGTGGTAATTCAGCAACCCTGACGGTGACGCAGGGAGCCGTGCTTTAAATGGGAACGGCCGTTTCGGCGACGATTCGGTAGCACTGTGGGAAATCCGGCTGAACCTAAGCCGTAAATTTTACTCTGTCTATTACCACCGTTTATTTTTTAAAAAAAGTTACAGGTAGATAAATTATGAAAAAGAGAAATCTCTGGCCCGTTAAAATTACAATAGCAGCATTTTTTATATCCGTTGTGATGGCAGTTATTACAAACGGTTTTATTGCGGATGTCAATATTTTTGTGGCACTTTCCGTTTTGCTTGTTGTAATTTTGATGGGTATAGTTTTTGATATTATAGGTATTGCCTTTACCGTAGCGGACGAGACACCATTTCATTCCCGCTCAACAAAGGGCTACAAGGGAAGCCGTGAGGCAATAAAACTCATAAGAAGTGCTGACAAGGTTTCCAGCTTCTGTAATGATGTTATAGGTGATATTGCAGGCGTTCTCTCAGGTGGTCTCGGTGCTGCCATAGCAGCAACACTTTATCAGAATTTCAGCTTTATTCCGGCTACTGTTATCAGTATGGTTATAACAGCACTTGTTGCCTCCGCAACAGTTGGCGGCAAGGCACTTGGTAAAGGAATAGCCATTGGTCAGAGTCAGAATATTGTAGAGAAGATATCGGTAATTATTTACTATTTAACAAATATAACACGCATTTTTACTATTCGAAAGAAGGATAGATAGTATGCCTTTGCTCCAAAAAATCTCTTCGCCCGAAGATGTAAAAAAATTAAATAAAAAGGAAATAAGGCTTCTTTGTGAAGAAATCCGCAACTTTCTTATAGAGAATGTTATGCACTGCGGTGGTCACCTGGCTTCTAACCTTGGTGTTGTGGAGCTTATTGTAGAGCTTTTGAGAGAATTTAATTTTCCAAAGGACAAGCTTATCTTTGATGTGGGACACCAGTGCTATGTGTACAAGATGCTTACAGGAAGAATGCATGGTTTTTCTGCCTTAAGACATCTTGGAGGTATTTCGGGTTTTCCGAGAACCTCAGAAAGTGAGTATGATGCTTTTGATGTAGGTCACGCAGGAACATCTGTTTCCGTTGCAAGCGGTATGGCAAGAGCAAGAGACCTTGCAGGGCAAAAAGAGCACATTATAGCCTTTGTAGGTGATGGTGCTCTTGCAAACGGAATGAATTTTGAGGCGCTGAACGACATAGGACAGAGAAAGACCAAAGTTATAATTATACTAAACGACAATGAAATGTCAATAGATAAAAATGTCGGAGGGCTTTCTGCTCATCTTACCAAACTTCGCTTTACACCCAGATATATTAATACCAAAAGCAGTGTTCAGGGCTTTTTATCGAGATTCGGCGGAGTGGGAAAGGGCTTGGTAAAGCTCATCCACGGAGCAAAGGACAAGCTCAAATATGCCGCAATTTCGGCACCGCTTTTTGAACAGCTCGGGCTCACCTATATGGGAATTATAGATGGTAATAACAGTGACGAGATTGCAGAAGCACTAAAAAGAGCAAAGGCAACAGACGGTCCTGTTGTAATTCACGTTTTTACAAAAAAAGGTCTTGGCTACGAGGATGCTGAAAATAATCCCAGTAAGTTTCATGGTGTGAGCAGCAGTACATCCAAAATATCCCCAAAGGATATAAGCTATGACAAGGCTTTTTCATCCTTTATAAAGAGAGCAGGGGACAGTAATCCCAAACTGGTAACTATCACTGCGGCAATGGCTTCAGGATGCGGGCTTATGGAGTTTGCAAAGTGCTATCCGGACAGATTTTTTGATGTGGGAATAGCCGAAGAACATGCAGTAACTATGGCTGCAGGTATGGCAAAGGCAGGTCTCACCCCGGTGGTGTGCCTGTATTCCACTTTTCTTCAGAGGTCATATGATCAGATTGTGCACGACGTGTGCCTGCAGAATCTCCATGTGGTATTTGCCATAGGACATGCGGGACTTACCGGTGAAGATGGAGAAACCCATCAGGGACTTCTTGATTTGTCGATGCTTACCCATATTCCCAACATGACGGTTTTGGCACCATCCACTTATGATGAATTAAAGGTTATGATGGACTATGCGGTAAATGAGCACAAGGGTCCCATAGCAATCCGTTATCCCAAGGCGGCAGTCAGCTTCCGCAGTCAGGAGAATATATCTCCCACAGAACCCGAAAAGATTACAGACGGTGATGATGTTCTTGTACTTTCCATTGGAAGAATGGCAGAAACAGCAATTTATGCATCAAAACTTCTTGCTTATGACGGTATATCGGCATCTGTGATAAACCTAAGATGTGCAAAGCCTCTTGGTATGGACTATATTGAGAGAGAATCAGCAGGAAAGAAGCTTATTGTTACCATTGAAGATAATATAACGGCAGGCGGTATGGGACAGTATGTATTGTCTCAGCTAAATACCGGAGCAAGGACGCTTATGCTGGGCTTTGATACCTGTTTTGTTCCCCACGGCAAACAGGAGGAGCTTTTCCGAATACACGGACTTGATGGGGATTCAGTATATAACAGAATTAAAACTTTTTACAAAGGAATGACTTTATAATATGGTAGGACGCTTGGATGTGGAGCTTGTCAACCGGGGACTTGTGGAAAGTCGGGAAAAGGGCAGAGCTCTTATTATGGCAGGTGCCGTGTATATAGACGGGCAGAAAGCCTTCAAGGCCGGGGACAAGGTTAAGGAAGGACAGAATATAGAGATACGTGGCGGCGGACTTAAGTATGTTAGCCGCGGAGGTCTCAAGCTGGAAAAAGCTATTGAGGTTTTTCCCATAAATCTCACAGATAAGTTCTGTGCCGATATCGGCGCTTCCACAGGCGGATTTACAGACTGTATGCTCCAAAGCGGTGCAATAGGCGTATATGCCGTGGATGTTGGCTACGGTCAGCTTGCGTGGAAGCTCAGAAGTGACGAAAGAGTGGTAAACTTAGAGAGAACGAACATAAGACATCTGGATTTTAATCTTATCGAAAACGAAGTACAGTTTGCCTCCATAGATGTGTCTTTCATATCATTAAAGCTGGTACTTCCGGTTGTATATGAGCTTATCTGCAATGGTGGAGAGGTTGTTGCACTTATTAAACCGCAATTTGAAGCCGGCAGAGAGGAAGTCGGCAAAAAAGGTGTAGTAAGAGAGGCATCCGTACACAGAAATGTTGTGGAGACCATAACCGCATTTGCATATGAACTGGGCTTTTCGGTAAGAGGAATTGATTTTTCACCGATAAAAGGCCCCGAGGGCAATATAGAGTATCTTATGTACCTTTCCAAGGATTCGGAGAGGGTTAATGTTGCCAATACGGAAGAAATTGAAGATGTCGTATCAAAATCCCACGAAATGTAGGAGTATATTATGTCTGAAAAAACTAAGAATGTACACAAAGGTCACCGTGACAGAGTTCGTAACCGCTTTTTGCAAAAGGGAATAGGTGCTTTTGATGACCATGAGATTCTGGAATTTTTACTTTTTTATGTACACAGAGTAAAGGATACCAATACCATAGGACATGAGCTGATTGACCGTTTCAAAACTCTGGACGGAGTGTTTTCCGCTTCTTATGAGGAGCTTTGCAAGGTCAATGGTATAGATAAAGCAGGAGCATCTCTTATAACCTTTGTGGGACAACTGAGAAACCGCATAAGTCTTAGCAGTACAAAACAAAAGCTACGCCTTTCTACCAATAAGGATGCAGGGGAGTACTGTATGGGATTTTTTGAGCACCTTTCCAACGAGAGGGTTATTCTTGTAAGCCTCAATTCACTCAGGGATGTGCTTGCTGTAGACATCATATCCGAAGGCGGTCCAAACAGTGCCCATGTTGATGTTCGCAAAATAGTGGAAACTGCAATGATGCGCAAGGCTTCCGGTGTAATCATAGCACATAACCATCCGGGAGACAGTACCCACCCGTCGAGCGCCGATGTAGCGGTTACCGACAGGGTTATAAGAGTTCTTGAGGGTATTGATATTGCGGTTATTGACCATATTATATGTAACGAAACTTCATACACCAGTATGTCAGAAAGAGGAATACTGGAAACAATGTAAATCGAGGTAAAAAATGCTGGAATTCAAAACACTTACAATAGATGACAAGGAGCTTTTTGAAAGCTATACAAAACACAAATACGATAATTCTGAAGCAAGCTTTGCAAACATATTTATATGGAGAGAATTTTACAATACTCTCTATGCGGTAGTCGGAGATTTTTTGGTGATATACAATAGCTCCGCAATTGGGGAAAAGTTCTGCTATGTTCCCTTTGGTGATGGTGATTTTATTGGTTGTGTGGATAAACTCAGAGAGCATTTTCATTCCAAAGGGGAGAAGCTCACCATAGTATCTGCATCCCAAGAACAGGCAGAGATTATCAGGTCTCATTATTCCGATGCGGTTGTGAACCGCAACAGAGATTTTGAAGACTATGTGTATCTTACCGAAAATCTCATAACCCTTTCCGGAAGAAAACTTCGCTCAAAGAGAAATCATCTTAACAATTTCCACGACAGATATGAATATAAATACAGAGAGCTTACAAAGGCTGACTTTGATGAGTGTATTGAGCTTTCTCGAAATTCAATACTAAAAACCCGCACCGAGGATGATGTAAGCTATATATACGAAATGGCGAGTATAAAAAGTGCATTTGAGCAATTTGACCGTCTTGAGCTTTGCGGCGGTGTTATAGAGATTGACGGTAAAATTGCCGCTTTTACCGTAGGTGAGCTTCTGAATGATGAAAATGCACTCATTCATATAGAAAAGGCAGATACGGATTACGACGGCATATATGCGGCAATAAACAATGAGTTTGCAAAAAACCGATGGAAGGATATCACCTATATAAACCGTGAGGAGGATATGGGACTTGAGGGACTAAGAACTGCCAAGCAGTCTTACAGACCTCACCATATGGTGGAAAAATATCTTTGTGTTATATAATGTTTTTTATTGACAACCAAAGAAGAAATATGTATAATTAGGCTACTAAAGGAGAGATAGATTATGGAACTTTCAGAAATCAAAAGCAAAGTAATTGGTTACAGCAAAAAGGATGTTTGCAGATATATAAGCGAACTCAACGATTTGCACGAGGCAGAAATTCAGGCACAGAAGGATGCTTCGGACAAGACTCTCAAAAATTATATGTCGCAGATAGAAAATATCACAAAAACCAACGGAACTCTTTCGGAAACCGTGAAGAAACTGGAGGCAGAGCTTTCTGCAATAAAACAGCAGCTTTCTGATGCACAGAGCGAAAACAAGGAACTCCGTTCTAATTATGATGCTATTTCAAAGGAAACAGAGGAGCTGCGTGCCAAGAGCGAAGTAATAAGCACTGCAATCATCAATGCGGAAAAATGTGCAACCACCATGATAGCCGATGCCGATAACCGTGCCAAGGAAATGATAGATAAGGCACAGGGCAAGGTGGATGACGAGGTTAAGCGTCTGGAAACTGCCAAGGAATATATTTCAGAGGTGAGAGATGCGGTGGAAATCGCTCTCAAAAAGATTGATGCAGAGCTTGGCGGAGTGGAAAATGATATCACCGCAAAGGTTCAGGATGTCAATTCCGATTCTGATAAAAAAGCATCTGTAAAGGAAAAGTTCGAAACACTTTTCAAAAGAGCTTAAGGAGTGATTTTAATGAAAATAGAAACACAGTGTCTTCACGAGGGTTATCAGCCCAAAAACGGTGAAACCAATGTACTGCCCATATATCAGAGTACCACATATGCTTATGACTCTTCCGAGCATATAGGCAAGCTTTTTGACCTTACAGAAGCAGGACATATGTACTCAAGAATTTCAAACCCCACGGTGGAAGCAGTAGAAAATAAGATTGCAGCTATGGAGGGCGGTGTAGGAGCACTTTGCACAACTTCCGGTCAGTCAGCATCTCTTATTTCTCTTCTCAATATATTAAAGTCGGGAGACCACTTTATAAGTGCCGGAACAATATACGGCGGCACAATCAATCTTTTTGCAGTTACACTAAAGAGATTTGGCATAGATATGACCTTTGTAGATGCGGATCTTCCTCTGGAAGAACTTCAGAAGTTTGTTAAACCAAACACAAAGGCAATTTTCGGTGAGACCATAGCAAACCCCGCACTTTCCGTACTGGATATAGAGAAGTTTGCTCTTCTTGCCCACAAAAACGGTTGTCCTCTCATTGTTGACAATACCTTTGCAACACCTTTCCTTTGCAGACCTTTTGAGTTTGGTGCGGATATTGTTATCCACTCCACAACAAAGTACCTTGACGGTCATGCTCTTCAGGTTGGCGGTGTTATAGTAGACAGCGGTAACTTTGACTGGGCAAACGGTAAATATCCCGAAATGACAGAGCCTGATGAAAGCTATCACGGTGTTGTGTACACAAGAGATTTCGGAAAGGCAGCATACATCACAAAGGCAAGAGTTCAGCTTATGAGAGACCTTGGAACATATCCCTCTGCTCATGCGGCATGGCTTCTTAATCTCGGAATGGAAACCCTCCATGTGCGTATGGAAAGACATTGCGAAAACGCTATGAAATGTGCGGAATTTCTTAAGAATCACCCCAAGGTTGATTTTGTAAATTACCCCGGACTTCCTGATGATAAGTACAATGACCTTGCAAAGAAGTATCTCCCCAAGGGTACTTGCGGTGTTATTGCTCTTTCTGTCAAGGGTTCAAGAGAAAATGCAGTTAAGTTTATAGATAGCTTAAAGATTGCACGAAATCTTGTTCATGTTGCAGACATAAGAACATGTGTTCTTCATCCTGCAAGCTCCACACACCGTCAGCTTACCGATGAACAGCTTGTAAACTGCGGTATCACCCCCGGTCTTGTAAGACTTTCCGTTGGAATAGAGAATGTGGATGACATAATAGAAGATTTGAAGCAGGCACTTGACGCTGTATAATAAAATTAAAAATGCAAAGTGAAGCACCAATGCTTTTCTTTGCATTTTTGTTAATGTGAGGAGTATAGAAAATATGAAAAAGATAACTTGTATGATACTTGTTTTTGTTTGTGCACTCAGTATATGTGCAAATGCGGCTTTTGAGAGAGTCAATCCTTCCATAGCATTTACAATGGTAGATAACAGATATGGGGATATTGAGCATGAGGGAAACTTTATTATGGCATATTACAGCAAATATTGCTCCAATTCCGCAAAACTTGTTCCCAAAGTAGAAGACTATGCAGAGAAAAATAATATCCGTGCATATGAAACCATCTATGAAGATGTGGGAACAATGTCGGTAAGGCATCTTATAGGAACAGGCGTTGTTGCTTTTCCGGTAATTATAGTGTACAATGCATCAAATGGTGAAATTTCCGCAATACATAACGAAACAAGCTGGAATGTGATAAAGGACTTTATGGATAATGCCATTTCAGGAGGTGGCAGTGCCATTACAATAAAGCTCGGTTCAAATGAGATGAAGTGCAAAGACAAGACAATTTATCTGGAGACTCCTGCAAAGGCAGTGGGCGGAAGAACCATGGTACCTATCCGTGCCATAGCAGAAGCTTTGGGTGCCCGTGTGGAATGGGATCAGGCTACGGGCGGAATACTCGTTATCCGTGGTACAAATGTGCTGGAGTTATATCTCGACAAGGATTATTATCTGCTTAATGATGTTCGTACATATCTGGATGTTTCTCCATTTGCAGAAAACGGCAGAACGCTTGTTCCCCTGCGTGTTCTTTCGGAAGCCATGGGATGCAGGGTTAACTGGAATCAGGCTACACAGACTGTAAGTATAGATTAAGGGGGCACAAATTATGAAATACGAAAAGTTTTTAAATATAGTAGAAGAGAGGAAAGAGGATTTTTACTCTGTTTCCGATTATATCTGGGATAATCCCGAAACTTCGTTTGTCGAATATAAATCTGCAAAATATATTATGGATTACCTCCGGAATAATGGCTTTGAGGTAACATCGGGATTGTCGGGAATACCTACCGCATTTAAGGCAACCTTTGGGAAAGGCGAACCCCGTATGGGAATACTTGCCGAGTTTGATGCCCTTGAGGGTATGAGTCAGGAGGGGAACTGTGCGGAGAAAAAATCCGTTCCCGGCTCTGATATGGGCCACGGTTGCGGTCACAATCTTTTTGCAGGAGGCTCAGTTGCGGCAGCAATGGCTGTAAAGGCATATATAGAGAAAACCGGAAAGGGAAGTATTACTTTGTTCGGTTGCCCCGGTGAGGAGGGCGGTGGCGGAAAAGTATATATGGCTCGTGACGGAATTTTCAATGATATAGATTCCGTGGTCAGCTGGCATCCCGAATGTATGAATATGGTTCGTACCCGTCCTGCACTTGCAACATTAAAGATCGACTACACCTTTGAGGGAACGGCTTCCCACGCAGGAGCCGCACCGGACAAGGGCAGAAGTGCCCTTGATGCAGTGGAGCTTATGAACATCGGTGCAAACTTTATGAGGGAGCATATGCCCCTTACTGCCAGAATCCACTATGCAATTCTTGATGCCGGCGGTACTGCACCCAATATGGTTCAGTCTCATGCGGTAGTCCAGTATATGATACGTTCTGTTGATATGGATAGCGTAAGAGAGCTATGTGATAGGGTAGAGCGTATTGCTAAGGGTGCGGCACTTATGACAGATACTGAGGTTTCTTCACAGGTAGTTTCATCATATGCCAACCTTATTACTATTCCGGCACTTCAGTCTGTTGCCAATGAGGCCATGCACGATATACCGCTTCCTCAGCCTGATGAAGAAGAACTGGAATATGGCAGAAAAATTCAGGCGACATTAAAGCTTACCGATATGCAGAGGAATATGCCTACATTTGCAACCGAGGTGCTTGAACCTGCACCTCCCGTGGCACACGGAGGTTCAACAGATACTGCAGATGTAAGCTGGAATTGCCCTACAGTTCAGATGCACATAGCAAACTGGGCAGTGGGAACTCCGGCACATTCGTGGCAGGCTGTGTCCCAGTGCAGGGGAACCTATGCAAAAAAAACAATGCTCTACGCCGGAAAGGCAGTGGCAGCCACAATAATGAGATTGCTGGATAATCCATCTCTTATAGAAAAAGCGAAAGAAGAACATAAACAAAAAATCGGTGCCGGATATGTATGCGGAACACCCGATAGTGTGAAACCGCAAATTCAACCCAACCCCGAAAAACAAAAATAAACGGAAGTGACTCTGACCTGTAATAGTTACCTTGGTCAGAGTCACTTCCGATTACTCTTGATATCTAGCATCTTTTGTTATCCTCGCTTTCCCAGTCTGCCTTTTGCATCATTTACGAATTTTCCAAAACACATATTTTCTTTTTTTTATCTTTAGCAAGATTAGCTTTTGTTTTTCCAAAACATCTTATGTGCAAAAGACGAATTTTTGCTTTTCTTCTGGAGTAATCTTACTAAACCCTACCGCTTTACCTCTCTTCTCTTTGAACTTTTTTATGTTAAGCGTATCACCGCCGTGTTTTTAATCCGCGGTCAGGATTTATTAAGCTTTACTTAGAAGGTTTTAAGGTTTACTTGTACATTGGACTGTACCTTCCTTTCTCTGGTTATAGTGTAGCATAAAACAATATTTAATTTCAATTGACATATTAGCAAAAAGATTTTCCGCTATTTTGTTTAAATAGCAGAAATTCCGAAAAAACTATTGATAAGTGTAAAATAGTTTGATATAATAAATATGTTGTTTTGCTTTTTTGTATAAATAATCGGCTTAAAATGTGTTGAAAACATTTCAAGCCGTTTTTTTATTATTCCAGTCCCAAAAGCCAGTTGACACTTACATCCAGAATTTTTGCCAATTCTCTGATTTCATAATCGGCAACAAACCTTGTTCCGATTTCAATACGGGAAATACTGTCACGCTCAATTATTATATCGGATAATTGCAATTTAGCAGCCAAATCACTTTGAGTCATTCTCAATTTGCACCTTGCTTCATGAACTCTCTCTCCGCATATATTCTTTTTGCCTTGATAATCATAAATCTTCATAATTATATTTCCTCCTTGTTGTGTAAAAGATAAGAATATATCTTGACATTAACATATTTTTGTATCAAAATCGTGTTAAAGATAAGAAAATCACTTTTAATATTTTTATACTGTTGCATCATAAAGCATAAAAATTCACATGAAATGAGCATACAGAAAATTTAGTCATACATTACCGCATTTTCTTTTGACATTCGCCTTTTTCTGTGATATTATATAAATTAGAATTTTATGCTATATTTTAAATAGAAGGTGACACAAATGGATTACAAAAAATTATCAGAGCTTCTTTTTTCTCATATCAGCAAGACACCGGAGGATTACGAGGCTCAGTATCCTGCAAGAGACCTTGGGGAAGATGCCAAGGTTACAAGATTTGCTCCAAGTCCCACAGGCTTTCTCCACATCGGAGGACTTTTTGCATCTCTCATATCCGAGAGGATTGCCCATCAGAGCGGCGGTAAGTTTATTCTCCGTATAGAGGATACCGATAAGAAGCGTGAGGTTGACGACGGTGTTTCCAAAATACTTGAAGGTCTCACTGCGTTTGGTATCAGGATTGATGAAGGATTTGTAGATTTTGATAAGGAAGTAGGGGACTATGGGCCCTATAAGCAGAGCGAAAGGGCGGAAATCTATCAGAGCTTTGCCAAAAAGCTTGTGGCAGAGGGACTTGCATATCCCTGCTTCTGCTCCGAGGATGACCTAAGTGCTATCCGTGAAGAGCAGGAAAAGGAAAAGCTTCTTCCCGGTTACTACGGTAAGTTTGCAAAATGCCGTGATTTATCCTATGAAGAAATAGAAAACAACATCAAAGATGGAAAGAGCTACGTATTAAGACTTAAGTCTCCCGGAAATGAGGATAGAAGAATTTCCTACAAAGACGGAATAAGAGGCAAAATAGAGCTTCCCGAAAATATCGTGGATGTTGTTATCCTTAAATCCGACGGAATTCCCACATACCACTTTGCACACGTTGTGGACGATCACCTTATGGGTACAACAAATGTTATCCGTGGTGACGAGTGGATTTCTTCCGTTCCCATACATCTCCAGATGTTCAGTCTTCTTGGTCTCAAGCCTCCCAAGTACGCACATATTGCACCTATTATGAAAGAGGACGAGGGCGGCAAGCGAAAGATAAGCAAACGAAAAGACCCCGAGGCGGCAGTTTCCTGGTATTCCGATGAGGGTTATCCAGTAGACGGAGTTATAGAATATCTTTTGAACCTCGCCAACTATACATTTGAGGACTTCCGCAGAGCCAATAAAACCGCTCCCTGGACGGACTTCAAGCTGGAAATGAACAAAATGAGCAATTCCGGTGCACTTTTTGACCTTGTTAAATTAAACGATATCTGCAAGAACAAAATAGGTTCCTACACTGCGGAAAAGGTATATGACCTTGCAACCTGTTGGGCAAAGGGATATGACAAAGAGCTATATGATCTTCTTACAAGAGACAAGGATTATTCCGTAACAATGTTTGGCTTTGACCGTAACCCCGACAAACCCCGAAAGGATATCGGCAAGTGGTCCGAGGTAAAGGATGCATTTTCATTTATGTTTGATGAGCTTTTCGATGGTAAATATGACGAAATTCAGAATATTTCTAAAGAGGACATTCTTTCACTCATTACCGATTACGAAGCTATGTATGACGAAAATGCAGACAGCAGCGAATGGTTTGATACACTGAAAGACCTTGCAGAGAAAAACGGCTTTGCCCGTGAGGTCAAGGAGTACAAGGCGAACCCCGACAGCTATAAGGGACATGTTGGCGATGTCAGCAATGTTATCCGTGTTGCCGTTACAGGCAGAACCAAATCTCCCGATCTGTATTCAATTATGAAAACTCTCGGAAAAGACAGAGTAATGAATAGAATTTCAGCATACAAAGGAGCGATTGCATAATGGAAGCACCTGTTTCAAATTTTATACATGATGCCATAGACAAGGACCTTGCCGACGGCGTATATACCAAGGTACAGACAAGATTTCCGCCTGAGCCTAACGGCTATTTGCATATAGGACATGTAAAAGCCATAAACATTGACTTTTCTACAGCAAAGAAGTACGGCGGTACCTGTAATCTGAGACTTGATGACACCAATCCTACCAAGGAAGATGTTGAGTATGTAGATTCCATCATGGAAGACATCAAATGGCTCGGCTTCAACTGGGACAATGTGTACTATGCATCTGACTACTTCCCCGAAATTTATGAGTGTGCAATAAAACTCATAAAAAAAGGTCTTGCATATGTGGACGACCTTAGTGCAGATGAAATCAGACAGTACAGAGGAACACTTACAGAACCCGGAAAGGAAAGTCCCTATCGCAACAGAAGCATTGAGGAAAATCTCGACCTTTTCAAGAGAATGACAGACGGTGAGTTTGAAACCGGCTCCAGAGTTCTCCGTGCCAAGATAGATATGGCATCAGGCAACATAAATATGAGAGACCCCGTAATATACAGAGTTCTCCATGCAACACACCACCGCACGGGTGACAAGTGGTGTGTATATCCCATGTACGATTTTGCACATCCCATATCCGATACTGCAGAGGGAGTTACACATTCCCTTTGCTCACTTGAGTTTGAAGACCACAGACCTCTTTATGACTGGTTCCTTAAGGCGTGCGACTATCCCGTACCCTCAAGACAGATAGAGTTTGCAAGACTCAATCTTACAAACACCCTTACCAGTAAGCGTAAGTGCTTAAAGCTTGTAAAGGACGGCATAGTGGACGGCTGGGATGATCCCAGAATGTCTACAATCTGCGGTATGAGAAGAAAGGGTTATCCCCCCGAAGCACTCATTGATTTTGTAGAGAGAATAGGTGTGGCAAAGGCATTCAGTGTAATTGACTATCAGATGCTCGAGCATTGTGTGAGAGAAAATCTTAATATGAATGCCCCCCGTGCCATGGCGGTGCTTCATCCACTCAAGGTTACAATAGAGAACTATCCTGAGGGCGAAAGTGAGCTTCTCACTGTGGAAATCAATCCCAACGATGAAAATGCAGGAACAAAGGAAATCTCTTTCTCCAAAAATATATATATCGAAAAAGATGACTTTATGGAGGTTCCCGTCAAAGGCTATAAGAGACTTACCCCCGATAACGAGGTAAGACTTAAAGGTGCATACTTTATAAAGGTTAAAGAAATTGTAAAGGACGCCTCAGGTGAGGTTACAGAGCTTATCTGTACCTACGATCCCCTCTCCAAGGGCGGAAATTCCCCCGACGGCAGAAAGGTAAAGGGCACAATTCAGTGGGTGGATGCAAATAATTGCCTTAATGCAACTGTTAATATGTACGACAAGCTTTTTGTTACATCCAACCCCGGTGAGTTGGAAGATTATCTGGAAAACTTAAATCCCGAATCCCTTGTTGTACTCAAGGACTGCAAGATAGATGCAGACCTTAAGGATGCAAAGCCCGGAGACAGCTTCCAGTTTATGCGTAACGGCTATTTTACCGTGGATAAATATTCCAAAGAAGAGGACATCGTATTCAATCTCACAGCAACATTAAAAGATTCCTTTAAAATTGGTTAATTTAAGATTGACATATCATATAAATGGGTGTATAATTTAAACATCAATGTTGTTTTGTGTTGATTTTTGTGTTTTTTTGTTTATTTATGTTTATAGGAGGAAATAAATTATGCTAGTTAATATGAACGAAGTTTTGATTCCTGCAAAAAAGCACCACTATGCAGTTGGTCTTTTTAATGCTGTAAACTTAGAGCTTGCCCGCGGTATCATCAATGCCGCAGAAAGCACAAGATCCCCTGTTATTATGGGTACAGCAGAGGTTCTTCTTCCTTACGGTCCTTTGGATGAGGTTTCCTACTACCTTATTCCTATGGCTAAAAAGGCAAGTGTTCCCGTCGTTGTTCACCTTGACCACGGTCTTACATACGATACCTGCATCAAGGCTCTTGAACTTGGCTTCAGCTCTGTTATGTACGACTGCTCCACAGATTCCTACGAGGAGAATGTACGCAAGGTTAAGGAAATGGCAGATATTGCTCATTCCTACGGTGCTACAATCGAGGGTGAATTAGGTCACGTTGGCGATAACGAAGGCTCTGCAGAGGGCAGTGACCATCTTGCAGATCCCTCCGCATTCTTTACAGATCCCAAGCTTGCAAAGGACTTTGTAGACAAGACAGGCGTAGATGCTCTTGCTATTGCAGTAGGTAACGCTCACGGTGCATACAAGCTCCCCCCCAAGCTTGATTTCGAAAGAATCCGTACAATCGCAAGCACTGTTGATGTACCTCTCGTACTTCACGGTGGTTCCGGTCTTACTGATGATGATTTCAGACAGGCTATTAAGGACGGTATCAGCAAGGTAAATATCTTTACCGATATCAACGTTGCGGCAGTAGAGGCAGAATTCAAGAAGTTCCACAGTATGGACAAGGGCCTCATTGACCTTATCCCTGCAGCAGTTGAAGCTGTTAAGATGGAAACTGCAAAGAAAATGCAGCTCTTCTCCAGCGATGGCAAAGCTGATATGATAAAGAACACCGGTGCTATGTCTCAGGAAAATATTGATCTTGTTACAAAGCTTGTTGCTCAGGAAATAGCTAAATATCTTGGCAAATAAAATATGATTCATACGGCGCAAAAGCGAGTCTGTTGGGAGAGAATCCTTATTGACACCGATTTTGCGCCTTGTTTTTTAGGAGAATGAATATGAAGATTCTGGTATGTGTAAAGCAGGTACCGGGTTCAAGCAACGTTGAGGTTGACCCCGTTACCGGTGTTCTTAAGCGTGACGGTATTCAGAGCAAAATGAATCCTTACGATTTGTATGCCATAGAGTCAGCTCTCACACTGGCACAGACCTATGGCGGAACCGTGGAAGTCATTACCATGGGACCCCCTCAGGCAAAAAGCATAATTGTGGAAGCAATCGCTATGGGCGCCAAGTGCGGAACAGTTCTCTCTGACCGTAAATTTGCAGGTGCTGACGTTCTTGCCACGGCATACACAATTTCGCAGGGTATAAAAAAATGCGGAGACTTTGACCTCATTATCTGCGGAAAGCAGACCACCGACGGAGATACCGCTCAGGTTGGGGCAGAGGTTTCCGAATTTTTGGGAATTCCCAATGTGTCAAATGTCCTTTCCTTTGAAAGTGTGAAAGATGGCAATATAGAGGTTACCGCTGCCCTTGACAACAAGGTGTCAAGACTTTCTGTCAAGCTACCCTGTCTTGTTTCCGTTGATGGGGACATCAACTCTCCGAGACTTCCCTCATACAAGGTAATGCAGACAGTTACCGACGATATGATTAAGTTTTTGTCATTTGCCGATTTTGATGACCAGAATCCCGATAACTACGGACTTTCCGGTTCTGCTACTCAGGTGGAGAGAATATTCCCGCCGGAAAAGAATACCGAAAAATCTGCTATTGATGGTACACCGGACGAAATGGCACAGGGGATTTTTGAACTTGTGTGCCGCCACAAATTAGTGTAAGGGGGTATTGCAGTGGGAAAATTAGTTGTAAATCACAATCTTGTTAATGATGAAAATGCACAGGCACTTGTAAATATTTGTCCCTTTGGTGCAATATCCTATGATGGCGGAAAGATAGATATTTCCTCCGCCTGCAAAATGTGTAAGCTATGCGTTAAGAAAGGCGGCGGACTTGTTTCCTATGAGGAGGAAGTCAAGGCTTCTGTAGACAAGTCCCTCTGGAACGGTATCTGTGTTTATGTTGACCATTGCGAGGGGGAAATCCACAGAGTTACATATGAGCTTTGCGGAAAAGCCTGTGAGCTTAGCAAGGTTACGGGACATCCCGTGTATGCATTGGTTGTAGGTCACAACATAGGCGATAGTGTAGACAGGCTTCTTCACTATGGGGTAGACAAGGTGTTTGTATATGATAATCCTGCATACAAGGATTTCCGCATAGAACCCTATACAGCAGCTTTTTGTGATTTTATAGAAAAAGTCAAACCTTCATCCGTGCTTGTGGGTGCTACCAATCTCGGCAGACAGCTTGCACCCAGAGTGGCTGCTCGTATGAGGGCAGGACTTACCGCAGACTGCACAGTTCTGGAAATGAAAGAAAATACAGACCTTGTACAGATAAGACCTGCATTCGGCGGAAATATAATGGCTCAGATTATATCTCCCGACACACGTCCACAGTTCTGTACAGTGAGATACAAGGTATTCTCTGAGCCTGCACCCTCCAAGGAGGCAAAGGGCGAAATTGTAATGATGGAAACAGATAAGCTCTCTTCCGATATAACAGTTTTGTCTGTTACAGACAAGCCAAAGGATATGGATATATCCGAGTCCGATGTGATAGTTGCCGTAGGAAGAGGTGCTATGAGCGAAGCTATGCGTGCCATGGCACAGGAGCTTGCAGATTTGCTTGGTGGCTGCCTTGCCTGCACAAGACCTCTTGTTGAGGGCAATATTCTGGATGCAAAGCACCAGATAGGACTTTCGGGAAGAACGGTTAAGCCAAAATTCATAATATGTCTTGGCATTTCGGGAGCAGTTCAGTTTGCGGCAGGTATGAAGTCATCCGATTGCATAGTTGCCGTAAATACCGACAAAAATGCACCTATATTCGATGTGGCGCACTATCAGGTAGTGGGGGATGTAAACGAAGTCGTTCCCCGACTTATTGCCAATATAAAGGAGGCACGCTCCAATGTACAATAAACTTACCAAAAATGATGTTGAAATTCTTTGCGGCATTGTAGGTGCGGAAAATGTCTTTTATGGTGACAGCATAAACCCCGACTACGCTCACGATGAGCTTGGCACGGTAGAGAATATGCCCGAAGCCGTTGTAAAGGTGAGGACAACAGAAGAGGTTTCCGCAGTTATGAAGCTTGCCTACGAAAAGACAGTACCCGTAACTGTCCGTGGAAGCGGTACGGGACTTGTGGGTGCGGCAGTACCCGTATGTGGCGGAATTGTTCTGGAAACCACCGCTATGAATAAGATACTGGAGCTTGATACAGACAACCTTACCGTTACCGTTCAGCCGGGAGTTCTTCTTATGGAGCTTGCCGCTTTTGCAGAGGAAAACGATTTTATGTATCCACCGGATCCCGGCGAAAAGTCAGCAACAATAGGCGGTAATATATCCACCAATGCCGGCGGTATGAGAGCGGTTAAATACGGTGTTACAAGAGACTATGTGAGAGCACTCACCGTTGTTATGCCAAACGGCGAGATTGTGAACTTAGGTGCCAAGGTTGCAAAAAACAGCTCCGGCTACAGCCTCAAGGACCTTGTAGTTGGCTCCGAGGGTACTCTTTGCATAATAACCGAGGCGGTGTTGGAGGTTATTCCTCTTCCCAAGGTTTCCGTAAGTCTGCTTGTTCCCTTTGCAGATATGAAGAGTGCAATCGAAGCAGTACCTAAGATTTTCCGTTCCAAGGTTACACCGACAGCCATAGAGTATATGTCAAGAGACACTATTCTCTTTGCCGAGGATTATCTTGGCAAGAGATTTCCCGATACAAAAAATGACGCCTACATTCTGCTGACATTTGACGGAAACACCGACGAGCAGGTTCAGGCGGATATGAAAGCCGTTGCCGACCTCTGTCTTGAGATTGGTGCGATAGATGTCTACATAGTGGATACCGAGGAGAGGAAGAAAGCAGTTTGGTCAGCCCGTGGTGCTTTTCTGGAGGCTATCAAATCTTCCACTACGGAAATGGACGAGTGCGATGTGGTTGTGCCTGTAAACAAGGTGGATGAATTCATCAAATTCACTCACTCACTTTCTGCAGAAATGAATGTGCGTATTCCAAGCTTTGGTCATGCCGGAGACGGAAATCTGCACATATACATCTGTCGTGATGCACTGGATGACGGTCAGTGGGAGACTATACTCAAGGTTTGCTTTGACCGTATGTATTCCATGGCGGAAAGTCTTGGAGGCCTTGTGTCGGGAGAACACGGCATAGGCTATGCCAAAAAAGGTTATCTGAAAAAGCAACTGGGCGATGTGCCCATCGGTATAATGCAGGGAATCAAGAAAGTTTTTGACGAAAAGAATATTCTCAATCCCGGCAAAATATGTTTTTAATTAGGAGGAACTTATGCAGATTTTATCATACATATTAAGCGCACTGGGACTTCTCTCCATGATTAGTGCTTCTCTCATCAAAGGCAAAAACATGAAGCTGATACTGTTTTTTGTGTTCTGCGGAAACGCTCTTGTAGGTGCCAGCTACCATGTCGGCGGAAGCGGCATAAACGGTGCGGCAGCCTGCTATCTGGGAGCTATCCAGACACTTATCAGCTATCTTTTTGAATCAAAGGGAAAACCCCTTCCCAAGTGGCTCATAGCATTATATGCTCTGTCTATTATAGTTCTTAATATATGGGTGGCAAAGGGTATAACCGCGCTTGGACTTCTTGTGATTGTGGCATCCCTTACATTCATTATGTGTATTGGTCAGAAAAGCGGTGCAAAATACCGTTTCTGGACGATTGTAAATATGGTGCTCTGGTGTACATATGATGTACTTTCACACTCATACAGTGTTCTCATCACTCACATACCTCAGCTTACATTCACAGTAGTAGGTATGCTTATCCATGATATAAAAAAGAAAGAGGGTTAATAAAATGATTTACGATAATATGAAAAATTCCGCATTATACTGCGGTGCAAACAAGTATTTTAAAGAGGGTTTTGATTTTATTGCAAAGGCTGTTTCCGAAAATCTGCCTGCCGGCAAATACGAAATCAACGGAAAAGAGCTGTATGCTTCCATTCAGGAGTATGACGCAAAAAATCCCGAAGACTGTAAGAGCGAAGGTCACAGAAATTACATAGATATCCAGTATATTGTTTCCGGTGCGGAAACAATGGAAGTATTTGATATCTCCAAGGCAGTTATAAAGTCCGACTACAACGATGTCAAGGATGTGGAGTTCTACGAGCACTGCGACTGTGCGGCAACACTAAATGTAAAAGAGGGTGAATATGCAATCTTCTTCCCCCATGATATACACCGTCCCGGAATGTCATACAAGGATACACCCGTTAAGAAGATAGTTGTCAAGGTAAAGGCGTAATGAAAGAATTGCTTATAGTGTATCTTGTATGGAATCTTGCGGTAGCACTTTTTTACGGCATTGATAAATCCAGAGCCATACGGTCAGCAAGACGCATAAGTGAAAAAAGCCTCATTCTTGCGGCATTTGCCATGGGCGGAGTGGGTGCAATGTTTGGTATGGTGTGGTTTAACCACAAAACTTCAAAGCCTAAATTCCGCATATTGGTGCCCGTGGCTGTTATAGTACAGATTGCAGCAATTTGGTATGTATTTTATATGGGAGGAATAGTATGAATACAATAGTTATCTACAAATCAAAATACGGTTCCACAAAGACCTATGCACAATGGATAGCAGAGGAGCTCGGATGCGAGGTGTACGATGCCGGATCCGTGAAAATTGATGATATTATGAAATACGACACCGTCATATACGGAGGCGGTCTGTATGCCGAGGTAATAGCAGGAGTGAGCCTTATCACAAAGAATATAGAAAAATTAAAGGATAAGAAGCTCATAGTCTATACCACGGGTATAACCCCCATAGATTGCCGTGATTATTACGACAAACTGGTGGTGGAAAAGAACTTCAAAAAAGGCGAAGCAGAAAGCATAAAGATATTTAATTTCCTTGGTAAGATGGTAGTAAATGAGCTTTCGCTTGTGCACAGAACAGCCATCAAAAGTCTCAAAAAGCTCATGTCCGGCAAGGAAAACCCTACAGAAATGGAAAAGCTCCTTATTGAGCTTTGTGATTGCGATGGAGATTACACCGACAAAAGTGCAATAGAACCATTGATTAATTACGCAAAATCGTAAAGTTATATACAAATTAAGGACTGTCGATAAGACAGTCCTTAATTTGTATATACAGTAGTTTTAATTCAGTGCTTCCGATATTACCATTTCTGCCGCCAGCCATTTTTCCGCAGTTCCGTTTTTAACGGCAAAGTCCATATCACTGCATTTCATCATTACATTAGCAATTTTGCGTCCGCCAAGCTTTTTTGCCTGAGCAAGGTTGTTTCGTGCATGCTTTTCGTAAAGTCCCGTAAGAGAACATATTTCCTTTATAGGTCTTTCTGCCACCAGAAGCAGGCTATGGAACGCAGAATATTTTTTAAATATTATGTTTATTATTTTAACAGGCTCTTCGCCAAGGGATTTCAAATCCTGAAATTTCATCAGGGCATCTTCATTTTTTCCTGCGGCAATGTCATCAATCATAGCAAAAACACGGTTTTCAATATTTCTTGTAACAAGCCTGTCAATGGCATCACGGGTTATGGTGTCTCCGTCTCCAAAGTAGGAAATAAGCTTTTCTGCCTCGGATTTAAGAGACAGCATAGATGGACCTGCTATTTCGCAGATGTATGCGGCATCATCACGATTTATGTTTTTTCCGTATTTTGCAAAAAGCTTTATTATCCAGGATGTTAGAGCAGGAATCTGTTGTAATTCGTATTCACACACGGGATAGATTTTGGATATCTGTTTGTATAGAGAGCTTCTTTTGTCAACTTCCCCCTCTGCAAAAACCATAATAAGATATTCCGGCATAGCAGAAACAAGCTCTGAAAAATAATCCTTAAGGTTTGCATTTATGCTTTTGAATATTCTTGTATCCTTAAATATAAGAAGCTTTTTTTCACTCATAAAGGGATATGAGCTTACAAAACCGTCAAGAGTTTCCTCGTCCGGCAGGGAGTTGTATATCTCCATCAGATTAAAATCCCTTGTGTCAGGGTCGGAAACTGCGTTTTTAATTTCGTCGGTGTAATAATCGATGAGATACCGTTCCTCGCCGGTAAGAATATATATATTACACAAAGTACCGTTTTTTATATCATTTTTGATATCGTGCATAAGTTTGTCACCTCGGTATAATTTGATTTTTGGTAAGAGAAAAGACTATGGGACCGTCTGTGTCAGTTCTGAGTATTTCTGAATCTGCATAGGCAATCAGTGTTTCCTCTGCAGGGTGGGAGTATTTGTTGTATTTGCCGCAGGATATAACGGCATATTCGCTCATAACGGTGTCTGCAAATTTTTGTGACATATTGCTGCCACCACCGTGATGAGGAACCTTTACTATATTGTGCTTCCCAATAGAATCTGTCAGCATATACTGTGATGTTTCCTCAATATCTCCCGTAAAGAGAATTTTATTTTTGCCGTAAATATACGATATTACCATGGAGCTTTCGTTGGAGTTGTTTTCAAAATCATTAAGCCACACTATGTCAAAAAGATGCTCTTTATCAAAAATAATTCTGTCATATTGTTTGACATGCTCAATTGGTATGCGGAGTTCTGTGGCAGTACGATATATATCCATTGCGGAATCCTTTTCATCCTCGTGGATGGGGCGGTAGGGTACAACAAGCTTTTCTATCATATCATTTTCCATAAGAGTGCATATGGCGTTTACATGGTCTTCGTGAAAGTGAGTTACAAAAAGCAAATCAATTTTGGAGATATTATTTTTGGCAAGATACCCCATAACTTCATTTTCGCCAAACCGATACGCATCTTCACTTCCGCAGTCTATCATGGCACATTTGCCGCTGTCGGTGCATATTATACTGCAATCACCCTGGGAAGCATTGAGAAATACCACCTTTGTATTATCTTTTATGATATTATACGATATATTGAGAGTATTTGCAATGACAAAAAACGTGCAAATAAAAATGCGAAGAGCCTTCTTTTTCGTTGCGAAAAAAATCAGAATACATATAAACCCAAAGAATAAAACCAGTGCAAAGTCCATAGTGAGTCTTATGTAAGCATCCGGTATGGATGCAAAGAGCTGTGATATAATATTTACAAGCTTTGCAAGCGCCGTGGGAGCACCTGATGCGATGTAGGCAAGGGACTTGGGCAGGATGGCACAGAAAATAGCGAATATGTAGGAAAAACCAAGAAGAAGCGGAGCAATAATGAGTACTGCCAGATTGCTTATTGGTGCTATAATAGAAACACGACCAAAATATGATATGACAAAAGGAAGTGTCATAAGTGACGAAAAACAGGATAGAATAAGAGAGGAGAGGATACTGCCGAACCTCAGAGCTTCTATGCTGTATTTCCGTACAAAATACACTCCTGCAATTATTCCTGCAGTGGCAGAAAACGAGAGACAGAATGATGCATTGGAATATGCATAGGGCTCGGAAACTATAATAAGAGCAAATGCCCAGAACAGGCTGTGCACGGGTGAGTATTCACGGTGGAGAAGAGGTGCTCCGTAGAGGAACACCGCCATAAGCACTGCTCTTGCAACAGACATTCCGAATCCGGTAAAAACAAGCATAAGAAGACACATCACTGTTGTAAGTACAAAAGCAATTACGGACTTGTAACGCTTTCTGATGTGCAGGTTCATATACAGGTACATAAGTGCAATTATAACCATATTGAGATGAAGTCCCGACACTGCAAGCAGATGATATATGCCTGCCTTTGCATAACTGTCCTTTATTTCATCCGATATTTTGCTTTTGTCACCTGTTACAAGTGCATTTACCACTCCGGCTTCATCCGGAGGAAGGTAAAATAAAATTCTTTCCGAGATTCTCCTGCGGATTTTGTAAAGCCTATCCGCAGGAGATGGTGTGTAATCTGTAACACGGCTTATGTCGGAATCAAATTTAAGGGAAGCACCGATGGATTTGATATACTCTCCAAAATCATATCCTCCGGGATTCAGGGGTTTGTCCGGTGCTGAGATTATTCCGGACAGACTAAGACGGCATCCGGGATATATGTCAAGATTTTCCGCATGATCAAGGGAAACATATATAGAGTTATGTATTTTGGCTTTTCCAAGGGGCTTTGCCTTGAAAAAAGAGGTACCGTCACTGTACGAGGGGACAGCTTCCACTTTTAAATCAAGAGATATAATTTCGCTTTTGGGAAACAGTTTCCGGTCTTTTATTACGCTGAATTCATATCTTAGTATAAGTGATGCAATCAAAAGACAAATCAAAATATAAATAACCCTGCCGAGATGTTTAAAAAACAAGTTTCCTTTT